>JAILAN010000080.1 GCA_024681595.1 Lachnospiraceae bacterium | reverse complement strand
TCTTGGAATCGATGCAGGTTCAACCACGACCAAGATAGCCCTCATCGGTGATGACGGCCAGCTGCTTTATTCATTCTATTCCAACAACAACGGCAGTCCTTTAAAGACCGCCATTCGTTCTATCAGAGAAATAAGTGAGCTTCTCCCGCCTTCCGTAAAAGTTGTGCGCGCCTGTTCCACAGGATATGGCGAAGCATTGTTAAAGTCTGCATTTATGCTCGATGACGGAGAAGTTGAGACCGTTGCCCATTATTATGCAGCAGCATTCTTCGACCCTGAGGTTGACTGTATTCTCGATATAGGCGGTCAGGATATGAAGTGTATCCGGATCAAAAACAGGACCGTTGATTCCGTAATGTTAAATGAAGCTTGTTCTTCAGGCTGCGGTTCATTTATCGAAACATTCGCCAGATCGCTCAACTATTCAGTTGAAGACTTTGCCAAAGATGCACTCTTTGCCGAGCATCCCATTGATCTTGGCACGCGATGTACCGTATTTATGAACTCCAAGGTCAAGCAGGCTCAGAAGGAAGGAGCATCTGTTCCCGATATTTCTGCCGGACTTGCTTATTCGGTGATAAAGAATGCTCTATTTAAGGTCATAAAGGTTTCCGATGCTTCAGAGCTTGGCAGCAATATCGTTGTTCAGGGCGGAACTTTCTATAACAATGCCGTATTAAGGTCCTTTGAAAAGATCGCAGGCTGTAATGCCATCCGTCCGGATATAGCAGGTATCATGGGTGCGTTCGGAGCAGCTTTGGTATCCCGTGAAAGATATACCGAAGGCTATGAAACGACAATGCTGTCATTTGACGATATCATCAATCTTCAGTTCGACACATCCATGGCCAAATGCAAAGGCTGTACCAACAGCTGCCGTCTGACCGTCAACAAGTTTTCCGGCGGACGCGTATATATTTCAGGCAACCGGTGCGAACGTGGGCTGGGCAAACAGAAAAACGAAAACAACGTCCCCAATCTGTTCGATTATAAGTTAAAGAGGATCTTCGATTACGAACCGCTCTCTGCCGAAGAAGCAACCAGAGGCACCGTCGGCATTCCCAGAGTGCTGAATATTTATGAGAACTACCCTTTCTGGGCTGTTTTCTTTAAAAAGCTCGGATTCAGAGTATTGCTCTCTCCTGTTTCAAACAGGAGCATCTATGAACTCGGTATAGAATCCATTCCCAGTGAATCAGAGTGTTATCCGGCCAAGCTCGCTCACGGACATGTGCAGTGGCTTATAAACAAAAAGGTTGACTTTATCTTTTATCCCGCTCTGTTTTACGAGCGTAACGAATTCCGTGAATCCAACAATCACTATAACTGTCCAATAGTCACATCATATTCCGAAAACATCAAAAATAATGTTGAGGAAATAACCCGTGGCGAGATAAAACTGATAAATCCATTCATGGCCTTTACCGACAAAAAGACCATCAGCGAAGCCCTGATAAATGCTTTCCCGGATATCAAGCCCGGGGATATCATCGATGCAGTGTCCGACGCCTGGAATGAACTTAACAATGCACGTATGGATATGTACAAAAAGGGTGAAGAAGTCATCGAATATCTTAAGAAAACCGGCAAGCGAGGAATCGTCCTCGCAGGACGTCCCTACCATATAGATCCCGAGATCAATCACGGAATCCCCGAGCTCATAAACAGTTACGACTATGCCGTTCTGACCGAGGATTCAGTTTCTCATCTTAAACAACCCGATCGTCCACTGATCGTATCCGATCAGTGGATGTATCATTCCCGTCTGTACGCAGCTGCCGAATATGTTAAAACAGTTGATAATCTGGATCTCATCCAGCTTAATTCGTTCGGGTGCGGTCTTGATGCGGTAACTACCGATCAGGTGGCGGATATCCTCACAGGTTCCGGCAAGATCTACACCTGTCTTAAGATAGACGAGGTAAACAACCTCGGTGCAGCAAGGATCAGGATACGATCGTTGATAAGTGCTATCAAAGTACGTGAACGAAACGGTATCGGACGTACATTGCACTCAAGCGCTATTAAAAAGGTTCAGTTCACCGAACAGATGCGTCAAAACTACACTATTCTGGCTCCGCAGATGTCTCCCATTCATTTCGATATCATAGAGCCAGCCTTCAGAGCCTGCGGATATGATTTCAGAGTTTTGGAAAACGATGACAGACGGGCTATCGATGTGGGCCTTAAATATGTTAATAATGATGCCTGCTATCCTTCTTTGTGGGTGGTAGGTCAGTTGATGGATGCTCTTTTATCCGGCAAGTATGACCTTAATCGCACCGCTCTCATCATGACCCAGACCGGAGGCGGATGTCGTGCCACCAACTACATCGCATTTATCCGAAGAGCACTTGAAAAAGCGGGAATGCCGCAGATACCTGTCATATCACTCAACCTGGGATCGATAGAGACCAACCCCGGCTTCCATATAAACGCTGATCTGCTGATGAGAGCCGCCTATGCATGCTGCTTTGGCGACATATTTATGAGGTGCGTATACAGAATGCGTCCTTATGAGCTGACCAAGGGAAGTGTTGAGCAGGTGCATCAGAAATGGCTTAAGGTCTGTGTGGATTTCGTATCGGCCAAGCACCTGAGTCTTCACCGATTTAAAAGAATATGCTCCGAGATGATCAAAGAGTTTGACGAGATACCTGTAAGCGACGTTAAAAAGCCCAGAGTCGGGATCGTCGGCGAGATCCTCGTTAAATTTGCTCCAGCTGCCAACAATTATCTGGTAGAACTTCTGGAAAATGAAGGTGCAGAGGCAGTTGTGCCCGATCTGATGGATTTCATGCTCTACTGTTTCTATAACCAGATATACAAAGCCGATCATCTGGGATGCTCCAAAAAGACCGCTGCTGTTTCACAGGCAGGCATACGTGCTCTGGAGTTTCTGCGGTCATCAGCCTCCAAAGCCTTTAAGGAATCAAAGCATTTCGTTCCGCCTGCATCAATCTTTGACACCGTGGAAAATGCCAGATCGATCGTCGACATAGGAAACCAGACAGGTGAAGGATGGTTCCTGACCGGAGAAATGATAGAGCTCATACACATGGGTGTTAACAATATCGTATGTACGCAACCTTTTGCATGTCTGCCAAATCACGTTGTCGGCAAAGGCGTGATCAAGGCCATGCGTAAGCACTACCCTCTAAGCAATATAGTAGCGATAGATTACGATCCCGGCGCTTCTGAGGTCAATCAGTTAAACCGGATAAAACTGATGCTCTCCACTGCTCAAAGGAATCTAAAGATCACCGATAACACGTCGGTAGGATGATATTTTGAATATTCGGAGGAATATATAAATGGTAAAACCTGAATTAAATGAACTCAAAAAGCTCTTTACTCCCAGAAAATGTTCTATAAACAGGATATGCGGATGTTACGTGGATGGTGAAAAGAACATCAAAACAACGTTTGCGGAGAGCTTTCTTAATCTTCCCGAAGATGAGACATTCAAATACTTTGAGATCATGAGAAAGACTCTGTCTGGAACGATAGGCAAGACAGCACTTAACATGGAATTTCCGACTGAAACAGAGAGTGAAGGTGGAACTCAGGAGTTTCTGTACAGGCTCAGACAGTCTAAATTAAAGGATGATGATCTGCTTGGTAAGTTTTATGATCGTGTTATCGAGAATTTTGAGTATGTCGGAAACTATCTGATACTGCTCATACATGACACATATGATGTCCCGTATAAAACCACTGACGGTATCGTAAATGACGATGCATCAGATACTGTTTATGACTATATAATGTGCGCGATCTGTCCGGTTAACCTCACAAAGAGTGCGTTAAGCTACGATGCTGCCAATAATGAATTTCATAACAGAGTACGTGACTGGATCGTGGAACTGCCGGAAGCGGGATTTCTGTTCCCGGCGTTTAACGACAGAACTACAGACATTCATCAGACCATGTACTACGTGAAGGATTCGGAACAGCTATATGACCTTTTCCTTGATAACGTGCTTGGCTGTATTCCTACTCTGACTGCAAAGGCTCAGAAGGAATCATTTAAGACGGTGATCGAGCAGACGCTGGATGAGGATGCTGATTTTAATACGGTTACCGAAATATACGACACTATAGCCCAGATGGAAACAGAGCACAAGGAGCGTCAGATAGCCGAGCCGCTTAAATTTGACAAAATACAGGTAAAAAAGATCTTTGAAAGCTCCGGTGTCAAGGACGAGCGCATGAAGGATTTCGACAGGATCTATGATGCCGCTGTAGGCAAAGAAACAGAGCTTTTTGCCGGTAATATACACGCTCAAAAAGCTCTGGAAGTCAAGTCTCCTGATGTTGTTATCAAAGTCAATCCGGAGCGCACCGATCTGATCCGGACCGAAGTCATAAACGGCAGAAAGTGCCTTGTCATAGAGATCAATGATTCTGTTGAATTAAACGGATTGGAAGTTAAACTGTAGTATCAGCTCCTGAACAGATCTCTGTACCATGTAAGGGATGAGCAGTACGCATCATATACAGCATCGGAATCCATATTTGAAAGAAGCATAATCCTGTCAACTTCACCCCAGTTGGCGCTCTCATACTGGCAGACGAAATCGAGAGCATCGTAAAATTCACCCTTGCCGTCAACCAAAGCATTCTCTATCTGCTTGGAAACCTTTACCTTCTTTAATGCCTCAGCCATAGGCATGTCGAGAATGATATCTATAACCGAGAACAATCCCATCAGGAAATATTCGGATGCAAGACCTGCCCTGTCAAAGCATGCAGCAAGATTCTCTGCAAATTTGGCACGAAGAAGCGATACCCGTGTGATCTCATTGGGTTTATCCGCACATAGCTGATTGGTAACTGCCAGATTGATCCACTTTTTAAGTTCCTTCTGTCCGAGCATTGCAGCTGCATGTCTTATTGAAGTGATCTCCGAATTAACCGACATCTTATTAACCAGCTGTAACAGGTTAAGAACGAGAGCAGGGTCACGTCCTATAATGTCAGCTGCCTTGGTCAGATCAAAATCAGCATCATTAACGATGTTTAGCAGCTCAATATAATTGATCTTCAAAGGAGCAACCTCTGTCACGCCCTTGGTTACAGGCAGTCTGTAGAATGCTCCTTCGTAGAGAGTATATCCGCCCTCTGCTACCAGTGAATCATAGATATCAGTAGTTTCTACATTTCCGGCAACCAGTTTGACATTGGGATAAACCTTCGAAAAGTATATCTTAGCCTTTGAAATATCGATCTTCTTATTATCAAGAAAAACATAATCAACCAGCAGCAGTATATCCTTATAAGGTTCAAAGTCATTGACCTGAAGTTTCCTGATAGCCAGCTTGTATCCGGATCCTTTAAGTTCCTTGAGCCTGTTGATATACATTTCAGTAGGTTTAATGCTCTTATCTGTCAATATGACGAGTCTCTCATGGGGAACTCCCTTGCTCTGCTCATCGATATCGGTAAAAAGCGAAATATTATTGACTGATACAAATATCTCCTTATCCCTGGATATCGTATCGATACCCATACTTTCAATAACCTCCAGTCCGGAAATCGTTCCGGCACCGTCATTGGCTCCAGTCCCCAAAAGAGCCGGATTAAGAAGCATATTTGCTTTCTGAGTAAACAGCGAATACGCTTTAACAGTCATTTTTTCATCAAATAACGGAATAAGTGAAGCAAGCATTTAAATACCTTCCTTTATTGATTTGTTTAGAATATTTTATCACAATAAGAAATAAAAATAAAGTTGTCTGAAAATTTATATTTATGATCAGAAATTGTTCTTATCTATAATGAGTTTAAGCCGCATTCTCTCGAGTGAATTCGAAACCAGGGTAAAAAACACGCCATTTTTGACAAAATCAAGCATCCCGTCGGAATACTGCATGATCGAATAACCAAAAACAATGTCATTAAAGTAAAGCGGCGAAAACATCAGAATATTTTTGTCAAAATAGCCCTTAAGGCATTCCGGAACGATTCCCTCTTTAAGTGTAGAGCTTCCTATCCCACTTTTGGACAATACTTTCATACTCTGTCCGAATCCGTCATCCGGAGCGATCTTTCTGCCCTCAAGAAGATTATCATTTATGCACAAAGCAAAAAGAGGCATCTTCAGGGAATTGTCTATAAATGTGAATTTCTTCAGCATGTCTTCGGCATCCTTCGCACGGGACAGATTCTGAAACATATATTTAAGATTAGCATCTATCTGTCTTCGGCGTCTGCTCCTGTTAAGCTTTGCCAAAGCTGATATCCGGGAATCTTCAAGCGCATTGGGGCATCCACAGCTCTTGTTCTGGAGCAGTCTGCCGGGTGAATAATAGTCGGTTTCAACGGGTTCTCCGGCCATTAGTTTAAGGAGAATATCCGCTCCGGTAAATCCCATGCTCTCCCAATCCGGGTTCACGGTCGTTATGGAAGGATCATACTCTCTGGCTTCGGTAATACCGTCAAATCCGGTGATCGCAAAATCCTTAGGCGCATAAAACCCGTCAGCCCCTGCGGCATCACAGTAGCCCAAAGCGGTATTATCATTTGCGCATACCACGGCATCAGGCAGATGAAGCCCTCTTCTTTTGAATATCTCGTATGCTTCCAGGCCGTCTTCGTAATTATAATTCAGTTGAAGGATCCTGTCTTTTTCTACTTCAAAACCGTTGTCCTCCAGGCAGTCTATAAATCCCTTGAGCCTCATCTGACTGCCAAGTGTAGTCTTGGTCCCTCCTATATAGTTGATCCTTCTGCACCCATGTTCCTTTATAAGATGCTCCGTAATACCGTAAATAGATTTCCTGTAATCGACATTTACATAAGCATCACCGTCAACACGGCTTCCGAGGTTAACAGACGGAACACCCTTTTTCCTAAGGAGTTCAAGTGCTTTAACGATACCGCCCTTATTTCCGACCGTATTGCAGGCAATTATCACACCGTCATATTTATCATAACGGGACAGCTCATATATTTTGGACTCCATGCTGTCTGAAAAAGCATCTGAAAAAAGATCATACGCATTGCATATATGCAGCGAATGATCTATATCTTCGAACCGTTCCTCTATACCGCTCAGGGCATCCATGAGGAAGCTGTTATCCCACATTGATGACAGAACCAATAATCTCATACTCATATATTATCATAAAATGAATCATTTGGGGATAAAACGGATATTGATATCACTATTCCCCTGTATACCCGGAACACTTCCTTCATTTGTATACTGCCAGATCTCAAAGTCATACGGTGTCTGTGGAAATTCCTCATAGTCCGCATACCAGATCCCGTAACCTTTATCAAATATCTTATCCATTTCAAGCATATATGCTTCCCACAGCATATTGCAATACAGATAAGGAACATAACCTTCATTCGAAACTTTATCCAGAAAGGCTATGGTATTGATCGTAAACTGTTCTTTGGTAACGTCATCCGTCCTCGCCTCATGATCAAGTATGGATTCGGGATCGTAAACTATTCCAAGCAGTTTCAGTTCCTTCATGGAATTATCATTCTTTATTCTGTTAAGAGTGTTTAAGACAAAGTCTGCCTCTTCCCTCGCTTCTTCCTCATTTACAGCCTGAGAGAAAAAATAGACTCCAACATCAAGTCCGGCATCAACGGCATTTATGAAGTTAACATCAAACATACTGTCCTTCTGTATCGAGCCGGTTTTACCATATCCCCTGTATCCCAGTCTGATAAAAACAAATTCAAATCCGCTGTCTTTGATCTTCTGAAAATCCACCCTTCCCTGATATCTGGAAACATCTACACCGACTTTGCAGGTAAAACTGTCATCTTCATATTTCTTTATATCATCCTCCCGGATGAACCCTTCATCAGCATACGGATTCATGGGAAGATCCGTATCAATCAGTGTCTGATAGTGCTGCCCGAATACATCGACAAAATCGAGAGTATAGGGTTCTGCTGTCTCAGTGGTTGCCTTAAAGGCCGGGATCTCATTTGAAGGAGACGGCTCTGCAGTGACGGTCGGTTCAGGAGACGGTGTTTCCGTACTTAATGCCTGCATAGAGACCTTTTCCGCATCAGAATAAGCGGCGCCGGCATCTGCGCACGATGCCAATATAAATGACACAAGAGTCAATATTATAATAGTTGTTCCGGTTTTATTATGTTCCATATCGTTCATGTTAACAGGTTCAAAACGAAGTCGCTCCATTCAAAAAGGAGCCGGCACCCCAACAGGTGCGTCGGCCCCTTTGATCAATCAATTATGAAAGCAGCGCCTTGATCTCATCCGCAGGCTTGGCGCCAACGGATTTTTTGGATATCTGTCCATCCTTAAAAACTGCGATCATAGGGATACTCATAACATTATATTTGGAAGCCAGTTCAGACTCCTCATCGACGTTTACCTTGCCTACCTTATAAGTACCGTCACTGTTATTTGCGAGTTCCTCGATTATCGGTCCCATCATTCTGCAGGGGCCGCACCACGGAGCCCAAAAATCAACCAGAACGGGCACATCGGAGTTAATAACCTCCTGATCAAAATTCGAAGCTGTCAATGTGATTTCCGCCATGTGATCTATCCTCCTTTCACATCATGTAACAATACGATTATATCATGTTTGTCCCGGTCATTTCATTACTTATCGAAATTTCTCCTTCTTTTTGAAGAAAGCCTCATCTTTTCTTTTAATCCTTCATCGTCTTCGTTGGCGATCATTTCTTTGATGACATTGATCTCATCTATGAACTGATCCAGACGGTTTAACAAAGGTCCTTTATTCATGAAGAAGAGCTCCGGCCACATGTTTTCGTTTATGTTGGCGATCCTGGTCAGATCTCTGAACGAATCTCCGGTGTATTCACTGAGATGCTCATTATCATCACATGTCATGAGAGATACAGCTATACAGTGTGTCAGCTGAGATACAAATGCTATCATGCTGTCATGTTCCTCAGGCGACAGAACAGACACTCTCCTGAAGCCAAGGAGTCTCCCGAGATCCTCGCACCACTTGACGGATTCTTTGGAATTCCTGTCAGTCGGTACAACGATAAAGTTTGCATCTCGGAATATCTTGTCATCACTGTTCTTTACCCCGTATACTTCTCTTCCGGCCATAGGATGAGCTGCTATGAATTCAGCATCCGGTCTTAATATCTTCTGAATATCATAAACGACAGAGGATTTAATACCTGTTACATCCGTGATGATGACACCCTCCTTGAAAGCTGACTGGTTCTCACTGATCCAGCCAACCAGCTTTGAAGGATATAACGCCATGATTATGCAGTCAGCATTGCCGATCAGATCCTTATCGGGACTCGTTGAGCCCTTATCGATGATCCCGCTATCCGTAGCATATTTAATTGCCTCACTGTCTATATCGATCGCCGTTACATGATATCCTATCCTCTTAAGTGCCATGGCATAGCTTCCGCCGATAAGACCCAGCCCGACGATCAGTACTGTGTGATTGTTGATCCATTCCATCTTCATGTTAATTATCTCCTGTTACAGGTTTTTTATTACTTTTATGCCCAGTGATGATATATCATCATAAAATCCGGGGTAGCTCTTTTGTACAGCTTCCGCGCAGACTATCGTTCCTCCGGTAACGGACAATAGTACTGAAAAAGTCATCGCGATACGATGATCGTTATGCGAGTCTATCGGTTCTTCGGGAGCATGATATTTTGATCTGAACACAGTTATCTCATTCTCCTTCATCAGAGTGCGGACTCCCATTTTTTTGAGTTCTTCGCACATTACGCTTCCACGGTCGCTTTCTTTTATCTTAAGTCTCGCAGTTCCGGTAAAAACCGCTCCGTTATTAAGTGCGGCAATCCCCATCAGGACCGGCCCCAGATCCGGGCAGTCGGAAATATCGATACATGCATTTTCATCTTTAAGCCGTGAAAACAAATCTCCATACACTCGATCACCCTGAAGTGAATCAGGGTTCAGCCCTTCTACAGTCACGTTGCCACCCAGCAGATTAAATGCATCCAAGAATGCGGCATTTGACATATCTCCCTCTGCCACAAGATCCGTGCAGCAGTATTTTTGCCCTCCCGGTATTCGATACTCCGTATCACTGATACGATCGATCATGATCCCGAATTTATCCATGGCATCAAGAGTCAGATCTATGTATGATCCGCTTTCTACAGGTGGGATTATCTTTATGGTGCTTTGATCATCAAGGATCGGAAGTGCAAACATAAGACCCGTGATAAACTGACTGCTGATATTTCCGGGTATCTCAAATATACCGGGTTTAAGTTTGCCAAAGACATGTATATGATCCGGATGTTTTTCAAACAGTATTCCCTGATCACGGCATATATCTTCATATATTCCCATAGGGCGCCCAAGCAGGGTCTCCGACCCGTAAAAGGACGAATCCACCCCAAGGCCCAGTGCCACTCCGATAAAAAACCTCATGGTGCTGCCACTCTCGTTACAGTCAAAACGTACATGACCCGAAACAGTTTTTCCGTATGATCCGGTAACCGTTATGCGTCTTTCCTCGTGTTTTAACTTAGCGCCAAGAGCCTGTGCACATTTTAATGATGCGGATATATCCTTAGACATATCCACATTATCTATCACACTTGTGCCTCCCGATAAGGAAGCGCAGATAATATATCGGTGAAGTATGCTCTTTGAAGGAGGTGCGATTATGCGACCCCTTGCAGACGATTTTTCAATGGCAATATTCATCTGTTCTCCGTTCATGATATAAAAAGGCCTTCGTTATGAAGGCCTTTTAAAGCTGTTTTAAATATAAAACGAGCCCATAGCGTCACTCAACCGTAACGCTTTTGGCCAGATTCCTCGGCTTATCGACATCAAGTCCCTTAGCTACACTGATATAGTAACCGAGCAGCTGCAACGGTATTATCGCCAGGCTTCCTATAAAATGCTCATCAACCTTCGGTACATATACCGAGAAATTGACACTGTCTTCAACATCATATTTACCGTAGGAAGTAATACCCATAAGATAGGCACCACGACTTTTGCATTCCATCATATTGCTCAGCGTCTTCTCGTACAGGTCACTTTGGGTAAGTGCTCCGATGACCAGCGTTCCATCCTCAATAAGTGATATGGTGCCGTGCTTTAGTTCGCCTGCAGCATAGCTCTCAGAGTGAATGTAACTGATCTCCTTCATTTTAAGCGATCCCTCAAGGCAGATTGCGTAATCAATGCCTCTTCCTATAAAGAAGATATCATGGGCATTGGCATACTTGGATGCAAACCACTGGATTCTCTCTTTATCCTCCAGAGTCTTGGACATCTTGTCCGGAATCCCTGACAGCTCGTCCAGGTAGTGACCGTAATCCTTATCAGACAGTCTTATCCTTGCAAATTCCGCTGCCATGATAAAGGTGCAAAGCAGCTGACAGCTGTATGCTTTGGTCGTTGCTACCGATATCTCGGGGCCGGCTACAGTATACATCACATAGTCGGCTTCCCTGGCTATCGAACTGCCAACAACATTGACTATGGCAAGTGTCTTTAATCCGGTCTCTTTAGCCATGCGAAGCGCAGCCAGCGAATCAGCCGTTTCTCCCGACTGCGAGATGATCACAACCAGTCCGTCCTTATTAAGGCGTGCCTTGCTGTATCTGAATTCAGAGGCAAGATCTGCCGATACCGGCAGATCACACAGGTCCTCAAACACATACTTGGCCTGCATGCCTACGTGCCACGCCGAACCGCATGCCACAAAATAGATCTGAGAGAACTGCTTTATCATTTCAGGATTAAGTCCGGTTCCGGAAAGATCGATCTTTTTATTCCCGTCAGAGTCCTCGATGATATATTTATGGAGGGTATCCTCGGCAGCTTTGGGCTGTTCATGGATCTCCTTCATCATGAAATGCTCGAATCCGCCCTTTTCGGCTGCTTCAGCATCCCAGTCGATCTTGGTCAGATCCTTTTTGATCTCGTCTCCATCGAGGTTATAAAAGGTAGCTCCTCCGGCGTCAAGTTCTGCCATTTCCAGGTTGCCGATATAGTACACATTCCTGGTGTAATTGAGTATGGCAGGAACATCCGAAGCCAGGAAAGATTCGTCCTTATTAACACCTATTATCATCGGAGAATCCTTGCGGGCAACGAATATCTTGTTGGGATAGTCCCTGAACATGACTGCCAGCGCATAGGACCCCCGTACACGGACGATCGTCTTAGCCAGCGCATCTATGGGACCAACCTTGTATTTTTTGTAGTAATAGTCGACGAGTTTAATGAGAACCTCTGTATCGGTCTGTGAATAAAACTGATAGCCATGACGCTCCATCTTGGCTTTAAGTTCCTGAAAGTTTTCGACTATTCCGTTATGAACACCGACAACCTCGGATTCAACAGGGCCTGAGCCTGATCCGGTACAGTTGCCTGAAACATGAGGATGTGCGTTAGACTGACTAGGTGCACCGTGAGTAGCCCATCTGGTATGGCCTATTCCGCATGTTCCTTTAAGTGCCTTGCCGTTATCGGTTTTTTCTATGAGGTTTTTGATCTTGCCGGTAGTCTTAACGACTTCGGCAGGTTTTTCTCCATCCCTGACTGCGATACCTGCAGAATCATATCCGCGATACTCGAGTTTTGACAAGCCCTCGAGCAGCACCGGAGATGCCTGTTTTGGTCCGACATATCCCACTATTCCACACATTGAGTTGATCCTCCGTTAATGGTATTTATCTCTTTTTGTCTATAGCAGATACAAATCCCTTGACATCTTTGCTGCTGGCTGTTCCCTTAGTAAGTTCAAAGTTTGAGCCATCCTCAAGAACATCCGCATCCTGTCCGGAACTGCCTATATAAACATACGCCGTATCACCGTAGAAGCTGACAGATCCAACATATTCTCCGGTATCCACATTGCTAAAATCAATATAGCCGGAATGCATCTTGGCGGTAAGGTCTATGTACTCGATCTTTGATTTGCCGTTCATGACCTTAAGATAAAGACTGCAGGTACCGTCACCGTTGTCGATGATATACAGCAGATCGTTGTTATCGGATTCAAAGTATCCTGTTCCGTCACTGTCTAAAAACTTATCATCATCGGAAATGAGCTCGGTCTCAACGAACAAGGCTACAGCCGATGTCTGATCTACTCCTCCGTCACTGACATATATGGTAACTTCACCGGAGTATGATTTGCCGGGATCGATAGCGATCAGAGGATAATCATAGCCGTATCCAAGAATATTACCTAATGAATCCAGTGCAAAGCAATAGATATCTCCGGCTTCATATGTCATTTCCAGATTATTGTGAAGATCATAGTTGAATGTCAGGCTGTATGAAGACTTTTCCGCTGACCAGTCAGATGTCCATGTTCCTTCTTCCTTCGTAGACTCGCGAGCCGAAACATCAACCTTAAAGTCTCCCGAAGGCTCGCCGTCACAGAACAGTATACCGATCTCCTGTGATCCCGGTGACAAGGCGGAATTGTTGAAATATCCGTCGCCCACCGACATATCACTTGAGCTCAATGCGGAAACCGATCCATATAGATCCAGTGTGGTATCATCAAGAACATTGGTCAGGCAATATGCATATACAGCCTCATCTCCGGACTGAAATTTGGCCACTGAAAGCACAAGACCCGATCCGGCTATCTCAAATTCATCAGTCCAATTGATTGAACCGTAATCAGACTGGATCGTCGACATCATCGATCTGGCTTCTGAACTTACAGGAAGAAGTGCGCCAAACTGCTGATATACATCCGTGTCGTAAGAAGCAGGCTTGGTTTCATCCGTATCATCGGATTCAGCGGGTTTTTCGTTATCATCTTTCTTCTTTTTCTTGGTCTTTTTGGCTGTATCCTCATCATCTTCGTCATCTTCGTCATCCTTATCGGAATCGGATTTTTTCTTTTTCTTGCTGCTCTTTTTATCATCATCTTCTTCATCATCGGATGATTCTTCGGTATCAGCCTTGTTCTTCTTTGACGATGAATCATCATTTTTAAATATCACAAAAACACACAGCAGTACGATAGCAGCTATAAGAACCGCAGCTCCTGCTATGATGCCTATTAAGAGACCGATCTTTTTCTTGGGAGTCTCACCGCTGGGTGACCCAGCAGGATCAGCCTGCTCATAACCACCTGATCGATCCTCCGATATATTTTCGGGTACATCATATACAGGTTCGGGGGAAGCTTCCGAAACAACTGTATCAGCATTGACTTCTGCCTGTACGTTCTCCGTCTTTACCTCCGAAACCGCATTAGCCGCAGCCTTCAGTCTGGTACCGCAGTTAGTACAGAACACTGCACCATCCTCAACCTGAGCTCCGCAATTAGTACAAAACATATGCAACATCCTTTCATCTAAAAATGTTCTAATCTAAACAAACACAACGGATATTATATCATTCCGGCTGTATTATTGCACCACAAACTTTAAAACAAATTCGTGAGAATCAGCACAAAAATGCTCAGCTGGTTCCGATCATTTGTATTTTTATATGATTACGATATAATAATAGTGAATAATTTTGCAGTTTTGGAGACAAATATGTATACCAAGATCCTTTTTGTCATTATAGATATTTTGGCTATCATCGGTCTGTTTTTTGTTCTCAGATCAACCTTTAACATTAAGGAAAAGCATGGAAAATGGCTTAAGCATACCCTTATATCCGGCATCATCGCCATTATTGCCAATATATGTATTGCTCTGTCATTTAACGAAAAATGCGCTGAAATATCATATTGTGTCTATTTTTCTTCGATAGACTGGATCCTTTATTTTCTCACGGGCTTTTGCATTTCGTACACTGAGCATCACGCCGCTCTTAAAAAGCTCGCTCCCGTCGCCTTTGTCATAATGGCCCTGGATTCGCTGCTCATTCTGTCAAATCTGTATTATAAACTGCATTTCTACATATACGAAACGGCCGATCATACAGGAAGCATCTTCTATCAGACAGGTTTTAATTCCCTGTACTACGTGCACCTGGCTGTCGATTATATTGCGATACTGATAGCTTTTTTCTTTATCATCTTCCGTTTGGTCAGGAGTTACAGCCTATACAGAGTAAAGTACGTAATCATTCTGTCAGTCCTGATACTTATAGTCATTCTTAACGTCATTTACATGGCCTTTGCCATGCTGCTGGATGCTTCGGTAGTTCTGTATGCTGTAGCCGGCACCCTGATCTATCTGTCCATAACAATCTTCGTTCCCAAGAGCCTTCTGGTCAGTTCAATAGGACGTGCCGTTGATGACATGAACGAAGGTCTCGTCATATTTGATATCAACGACAACTGCATCTATGCCAATGCATTTGCCTGTAACCGCTTCGGAATAGATACCGAAGTGTTCAATCTCCAGTGCGAGCCGGTAGCATCCGTCATCAAAGATTTGGCAGAGCGTAAACTAAGGTTCGGTGAATCCGACTATATGATTGATAAACCACTGAGCCGTGATTCTAAAGGCATATCAGAGCACTATAGGATAAAATACAATAATCTGGCAGACAAAAAAGGCCGCACCATCGGTTCATTCTTCCTTATAGAGGATACGACAGAGGCCGAGTTTTATCTGCAGGAGATCCGTGAAGCCCGGGAAAACGCCGACAAAGCCAATGAAGCCAAGAGTGCGTTTCTGGCTAATATGTCACATGAGATTCGTACACCTCTTAATTCCGTTCTCGGAATGAATGAAATGATCATTCGCTCAACCGATGATCCTCAATTACGTGAATATGCCCAGAATATCAAGGATTCCGGAGATACACTTCTGGGGCTTATAAACGATATACTTGATTTTTCCAAGATCGAAGCAAACAAAATGGACATCGTTCCGACAGAATACAATGTCCATAAGCTTCTTACCGACTGTTACTATTTCTTTGAACAGACCGCAGCCGTCAAGGATCTGTATATCAATATCACGTGCGATGAAAAAATGCCGTCAGTGCTTTTCGGCGATTATTCACACCTAAGGCAGATTCTCTCAAATCTCATTTCTAACGGAATCAAATACACAAATGAAGGTGGCGTTATCATCTCGGTATCCTGTGAAAAAACATCTGATGAGAACATAGATCTTATTTTCAAGATATCCGATACCGGAATAGGCATCGCAGCCGATGATATCAGCGATCTGTTTGATGCCTTTAAGCGTGTAAATGAAAAACAAAACGCAACGATTCAGGGAACGGGACTGGGGCTTGCCATCACAAAGGAACTGGTCGACCTCATGCACGGTACGATTTTTGTTGAAAGTACTGTCGGCAAGGGTACACGCTTTACAATAACAATCCCGCAGTCAATTATCGATCCTAAACCTATCGGACCTTATGTACGTACACGTCTCGTCGACAAATCTGAGTACCGCGAGAGTTTCAAGGCTCCTGAGGCTGAAGTTCTCCTCGTCGATGATGTTGCACTTAATCTCAAGGTCGCTGAAGCCCTGCTTAAAAAGACACTGGTAAATGTCGACAAGGCATCAGGTGGAAATGAAGCTATAGAAATGTGCCGTCAGAAAAAATATGATGCCATACTTCTTGATCACAGAATGCCCGACCCTGACGGAGTTGAGGTATTTAAGATAATATCTGTAGTCGGAATGAACACCGACACTCCCGTCATAATGCTGACAGCAAATGCCCTCGAAGGAGCCGCCGAAGAATACCGGCAGCTTGGATTTGCCGATTACCTTTCAAAGCCGATCAAAGGCAAGGAACTTGAAGAAATCCTGCTCAAACATCTTCCGAAAGAAAAAGTCATGCGCTGATTCCTGCGCATGACTTTTTTAACTTATCCGGTTTTAAACTGTCTTATACCTGTTCTTCTGCACCGGCTTCCTCTTTTTTCTTATCGATCTTATCAACTACTACTGCTCCCGCAACCGCACCTCCTGCAGCTGCCACTCCTGCTGCTGCAGCTGCGATACCTGCAACTGCTGCTGTAGCACCTCCCGACATTGCTGCGCCAGCTGCTCCGGCTATCCCGGATACTCCCGCAGCGGAAATATCAGACACTGCACCGGACGTAAAGTCAGCTGCACCTGTTGAAGGTGATGAATAAACATTAGTTGTACTCTGATAAGATGTAGCTGTTGCAGTGTTGATATTAACAGTTGCTCCTGCCGCTGCACCACCTGCTGATGCTACGGCTACAGGACGTTTATAAAAGTCCCTGTTATGAGCTTTAGCCTTATCGACCTTCTGTACACTCTTCTTTTCAACACCTGTGTAACTCTGAATGACATCCACTATGATCTGTCCTGCCAGATTAAGTACTGTCTTTTCTTCTTCTAGCTGTTTGCGAAATTTATTTAGGTCCGTCCGGACTGACTGAAGCAGTTCATCATTACCCAGTTTGGCTACGATCTTATCCAACTGCGATGCGAAAGTGTCCATATCCTTTGCTATGTTCTTTAACTGTTCGCCCTGTTCGGAAACAACCTTATATGATACTTTATATGCCATATTTCACCGCCTTTTTATCACTTAAACAGATTTGTCGGAAGCTTCGGGATATCCTTAACAGCATCCTGAACGTCCTTAATGCTCTTTTCATAACGGTCTGCAGAATCATAAAGTGAATTGACCATTTTCCCCAAAGTGTTCAGGGCTTCATTACAGTCATCCATCAGCTTGGTGAAACTTGACTGATAGGTATCCGCAGCCGTACCTGTCCAGATACCCTTTAATGAATCGATCTTACTCTTTGCGGAATAGCATGATTCCTTGAGTGATGTCTGTACGTTATCGATAGACTCGGCATGAGATCTTAATTTCGCCGCATCAACATTTAAATTTCCGTCTGCCATATTCTGTCTCTACCTCCGTCTTCTTATCGTCTGCCCATCTTCTGCACAACATCCATGGCACTGTTTTCAGCCTGGTCGTATGTGTTACACGAATCACCAAGAGCCTCCGAAGCTGACCTTATGGCATTTGCCATGTTCTGAAAAGACTGAAGGTGTTTTTCATATGATTTAAGATATGAGTTTGCTGCATCACCGGTCCATATCTTCTTAACAGATGATATGGTCTCATCCATTTTTTTGATCTGTTTGGTCATGGAAGAGTATATACTGTCAAGTTCTGATGCAGCCGATTTCATCTTTTGTACATTTACTGTATTTTTTGCTGCCATAATAACCTCTTTTCTTAAATACCTGAAGCTGATGCCTGAGCAGCCTCTTCCGCTTCTTTGATCTTCTTGGCCGCTTTCCTTAAGTAGTCTGCGACTCCCTTAAGATACTTGGCCTTTGCATCAAGATCAGTCTCCGCATCGGCAAGGAACTTAACAAAATTCTTGCCCGATTCCCCTGTCCAGGCAGCGTTCAGATTATCCTTGACTCCCGATAATTTTGACTTGGTCTTACTCGACAGGTCGCCTGCCATCTGCTCTATAGCCTGCGCCTGTTGTATGGTCTGCTGATAATTGAATTTTATAGCCATAAACTATACCTCACTTAAATGTATTGTCGAACTTCAGGGACTTACCGGTATCTGCAACCTTATTCTCGGCTTTATCATAGATTCCTGCCAGTTCCTTCAGACCGCTCACATATCCGTTAAATACCCTGATTATCTCTGATGAGCTGGATTTTAACTGAGCAGAAGTATTCCTTATATCATCGGAAGCATCTCCCTGCCATTCCCCTCTTGCACTTTTGACTTCCTGCTGAAACTGCTCGAAATTGTTCTCAAGATTCTTGATAAGCGGCGTAAGTGCTTCTGCCGTCGAAGCCAACAGCGCGGTATCAACTTTTGTTTCGTTAGCCATATTGCCTCCTTATTCCTCATCTTAGCTTGAGTTTGCCGACCATCGAATTGACTTCACTGTCTGAAGATTCAAAATCCTGCGCCAGCTCATTCATAAGTTCTCCGACTTCGTTATACTGTTCAACCATCTCAAGAAGAGCTTCTCTGTCCGTGGCCCAGTTCTTCATAAACTGGGTCGCAGTCTCAGACTGCCATCCTTTTGAAAGGTTATCCAGTGTATCATTGATCTTGCTCACCTGACCCGACAGATCGCTGGCCAGACTGCTTATTTTCTGAGCCGCCTGCCTTAATTTGCCGGGATCAACATTTGTCATATCTGCCATACGCGCTCCTTTATATCAGCATTATCCTGTCGCCGCTCTTAATTCCTATACTTCCGAGTGTTTCGTTATCCTGCAACAGGCCTTCCATGTCTATACTGCAAAAAAGCACTTTGTCAGGATCCGGAAAAATCGACATGTTTTCGACCGCCGATATCTGATTTATCATTTCCTTTTTTACGCTTCCGACCGTCATAACGGGGTCAGCTGAAAACTCATATGTTTTAGCTATGCCCGGAACACTGGCCTCTAAGAATATCTTACTCATAGTATCCTGATTCCTCCTTTATACCAACGGTGTGATCAATCTGACAGGAGTTCCGTCTTTGGAAAGAGCGTATCCAAATCCTGCCGGAAGCTGTCTTACAGCATCAGCTGATGTCATCTCCCAGCGAAGTACATTCTGCTGGTCAAACATTCCGCCCATGTTAACCCCGCTTTCCATGGAGGTAAACTGGCGTGAAGCCTGATATCTGGCACAGTCCGAAACCTCATCTGCCGTAAGAGCCGCAACGAACTGGATCTTATGATCACGCCCCTTTTCAAGAGCAACTTCAAAGAATGAGTTCATTTCAAAATTCTCTGAATATACTGTCTCGATAAATGACTCATAATCGTTAATGAGGATAAGGATCCTCTTTTTATCCTTAAGAGCTTCGGGAATCGATCTGCCGTTATCTCTGGCGTCATTGACTATGCCGTTACGCTCACCGAATTCTCCGACTATCTCATCCTGCATGAGTGCAAAGAGTCCTGAATCATCAGTGATATATTTGCTGATCTTGTTTTCCAATGCAAAATCCTTCAGCTCTTCGTTCTTTCCGTCAAAGATGATAACACTGTCACCCTTTTTGACTCCTTCAAGTGCCAGAGCCTTCAGCATGTTGGTCTTTCCTGTCTTACCAAGGCCTATAATGCTAAGACAGTATTCGTTATCCATATCAACGGTGATCACATTCTCGCCGTCTACCGTCTTTCCTAGTGCAAAGAGGTTCTCAGGATAATCCTTTATTTCTTCCAGGAGTTCCTTGATACCAAGAGAATCGAGAACCTGTCCGGGCTTTTTTGCAGCCTTCTTTGCAGGGTCGACTTCTATTCCGGATAGAGCTTTCTTTATACTCTGGGCCTGTGAAAGACCGTCTGTCTCTTCAACCGGAAGTGCAACCTGGAATTCAACACATACAGGTGATTTGATAAGTCCTCGGCCGGGTGTCTTTCCTTCGGGAACGATCTCGGTGTGATCACCGACAACAGCTTCATACTCAAATCTGTCTGGCATCTGAAGTGCTATGCCCTTATTAAAGTTCTGTCTGAGTCTGCTTCGCAGATCACCGGAATTATTGGCCGTGATGACCGTATAAATACCGTAGCTCACGCCTTCTCTGGTGATAACTGACAGATCATCTTCATACTTGTCATAATTCTCATAGAAAGAAATGAAGTTATCAATGATAAGAAGCAATGCAGGACAGTCATCATTATGCTGTATATATTCTTTGTATGAACCGATCCCGACACTTGCAAATTTCTTCTTTCTTGAAGCGAGTTCAGATGAGAAGAACTCAAATGTATCATTAAGCTTATCATCATCACCGTCGAAGCATACGCCACCGATATGAGGCATTGAAGCAAATACCGTCATTGTACGTGAAGAGAAGTCGAGTATATACGCATTTATTTCTGATGCAGAATATCTCGTAACCGCACCATAGATGATAGTCTGAAGAAGCGTGGTCTTACCTGAGCCGGCGCTTCCGCATATAAGAAGGTTTCCGTCTGAAAGGAAATCAACATATGCCGTATACTGACTCTGGATCTCCGGATTGTCGGCAAGTCCGATAGGAACACAAAGCGTTTTTGCCTCTGCCTTATCCGAAGACAGTTCGCTAAGATACAGTTTGTTCTTAAGCGCCGGCAGCCATATCTGGCGTACAGCCGGGATCTCGTGTTCCTCCGCGATCTTTGCTGCATATTTTACGATAGCATCAAGCTGGGTAACACTCTGTATATTGTCTGATTTCTTATTCTTATCCTTCTTCTTGGGAACTCCGTTTTTACCGATAAGGTTTATCAGTTCAACCTTGGCGTTCTTTTCATCACTGAATGCCACCTCGGGCTCATAAGCTGCTCCTGACCAGCCTGACTGGAATTCTTCGAAGATCTCATCACTTCCTACCTGGAAGTATCCGCGTCCTGTTCCGGTAATATATGCTGCATCCGGCTTCTTGATCATTTCATTTGAATCAGACTTGTCTGCAACTCTCAAGCAGAGACGGAATCTTGTGTTTGACCAGATTTCATCATCAACAACACCGGAAGGCTTCTGGGTTGCAAGTATAAGGTTTACACCAAGAGAACGTCCCACGCGGGCTGCTGATACGAGTGAACGTACGAACTCAGGCTGTTCTTTCTTTAACTCTGCAAACTCATCGGCGATGATGAGCAGGTGAGGCATGGGCTCAGTGGCAACTCCGGAGCGATAAAGCTCTATATATGCATCAATATGCTTAACCTTAAAGTCGTTGAACAGTTTCTGTCTGCGCTTTATCTCGGCATTTATGGACAACAGAGCTCTGTTGGTCGCATTTCCGCCAAGGTTTGTGATAACACCGGATACATGAGGCAGTCCCTCAAAACTCTGTGCCATTCCGCCACCCTTATAGTCTATAAGGATGAAAGCGACTTCATCGGGATGATAGTTAATGGCAAGTGACAGGATATAACTCTGCAGCGTCTCTGATTTACCAGAACCTGTAGTACCTGCAACCAGACCGTGAGGTCCGTGATATTTTTCATGTATATCGAGGTACAGCGGCTGATTACCTGACTTGTATCCGATCATCGCTCTCATACTCTCATATGTGCGGTTCTCGAGCCATCTGTGGTAGATATCCAGATTATCGACGCTGGAGGTCTTGTACATATCAAGGAATGTCAGCATATCAGGTATCGCCGTCGAAACACCGGTCTCACGAAGATGAACACCCGATAATGTTCTGGCAAATCTGTCGGCTTTACTTTCCTCGAGCGAATCAAACACAACGTTTTCTCTGGCGGGGAAAGAATTGGTCGTTGAAACAATGCTGTGATCATTATCATTAAACGTTACTATAGCTGTACAGTTGCTCGGAAGCTTATCCGGTGAATCAGCCAGCATGACAACCGAGATACCAAGCTCTTCCTTGGGGTTGAGCAGATACTTGTTGATAGGTTCTTCCTCAAGAAGTGAGTAGTCGGCAATAAAGAAAACATAATGCGGAAGTATTTTCTTACCTTCTTCTCTTTTTGCAGCCTCTTTGCCGTTACTGTCCATACGATCACGTATAACTCCCGAAAGGAAGTACATAACGTCACCGACACTGTTTTTATCACAGCACATAAGACGGATCTTGCCATCCGGTGACCAGACATGAGGAAGGTATCTCATGTAATTCCACTGATCTCTTTCTTTCAGCGGGAAGACAACACACATACGGACATCCGTATAGGGGTGTGCGCTCGCAAGCTGTACAGTCATGAGCCGTGCAAGATTAAGGGCCCTTTCTCTGTTAGCAGACACGATTCCCGCAAACCGGTTATTATATATAGACAGAGAAACCGGAACATTTTTAAGCATAGACATTGCTAGTTTGATCTCTCCTGCCTTGTTGTTCAGAGGATCAAATTCCTGCAATGCCTGCTCTTTTTGAGTCTCGATATTATTATAAGAAGGAATATTGGCTTTACCGAGTCTTACATCAAGGAAGTCATCATGAGTCCAACTCTTTTCCCAGAGCCTTGATGTCTCGTTAATACCTATCTCAGCTGCTTCATCGGCAGAAGGATATCTACGCTCAAGAACTCCTGTGTTATACTCCATTCTTTCACGTATCTCACCAGTCATTTTGGTCGCATATGCCTGATAAGATTCAACTCTCTTTTTCTCATTTTCGGCATATACCTTATCCTGATGTTTGGTATTGACGATGGCCCATATTGCGCCAATGGCTGCAGCTCCGATACTCATTACGAGTCCGGCTCCCGCAAAGCCCTCCCCCATTGATAATGCTGCTCCGAGTGCCATAGGAATTATCATCGTAAACGAAGGACCTATAGTCAGAAGCAGAGGCTGCTTTTCCATCTTTTGTCTGGGCGGACATTTCTCAAGTGTGAAAGTATCCTTGTTCAGAAGCTCAAGTTTTCTGGGAGTACGTAAGAAATACTTTTCTTCCTCAACCTCGGGGATCACGTCTTCACCATTTCCTGCGGTTGAGATGTTTATCTCTTTAAGTTCACTGATCTTAACGCTGTTTCTGGGATCATTTACAGCAAGCGAATTTCCCAGATAAACTATCTTAAGTCCGATAATGTAAATAACATCACCGAATTTCAGCGGTCTTTCGCCCTCCATCATTCTGCCGTTGACAAAGGTACCGTTCATGCTCCCGAGATCCTTTATAACGGCATTGCCGTCAGAAATGCTGATCTCGGCATGTTTGGGTGATACGAACTTATTCGAGTAGCAGATCATGTTTGAAGGATCATTACCTATTGTAATGGTCTTAGCATCAGCCTTTAGCAGATATTTCTTAAACTGCTTATTACCGTCAGTAACCTCCTCGGCAGTAAGCGAAAATACCTGGCCGTCACTGAATTCACAGTTTACAAAAAGGCCGTCCTTAAGCTCTGCTTTTTCTATTACTTTTTCGTTCTGAGTGATGGTAAACATTCCGTTTCCGGATATCGTCCATACACCGTCCCATACTTCCACAGGCAGAATGATCTCTTCATCCCTTCCGCTTATGTATGGCTTTATCTCCAGCGGGACCTTACGGTTATCAACGCTGGGAAGATACAATTCACAAAATCCGTTTTCAAAAACGGCTGTTAATAAGAAACTCATATATAAACCCCTTTACCTTTACTTTTATAGATCTTCCAAAGTTGCAATCGTCTTATCAAAGATCACCTTGTAATCATTCTTGTTCACTTCGGGAGCAAGTGTGATTATAAAAGCCCAATACTTCTGTCCCGTGGTCTCGTCGGTCCAAAGCGAAAGCCGTATCCTCTCCCAATAGGTAACACCGCTCATCACGGTCTGGTAATCTGCGGTATATCCTACCCATCCTTTTTTGGAAGTGTCTTCACTTATGAGTGTTCTGGCTTCAACAGTGGTGAACATTCCGCTGACACCGGTGTCTGCAATCTCCTTTAATCCTTCAAACAAAACATCGGCCTGAGCACTTGTGATATCACCTTCGATCGTACTGTCAACAGGCTGAATGATGATCTTTGCTCCGTTATCATCGGTCCATACCGAAAAAGAAGGTGAACTGCCTGACCACTTAACAAACATATCTTTAGGAACATGGATCAGCATGTGCATCGTGTTTTCTTCAAGTGTACCGTCAACTTCGGTAGCTTTGGGAGGATTAGCGCCGGGCATTGCAAATGCATCCTTTGCATTTTTAGCTGTGATAAGGTCCCTGAATTCCTCAACGACTACCTGATCTTCGCTCTTTGAGAAGCAGATGACCGAAACAACTTTGTAATCAAGTTTGCTGTTGGGCTCTATCCACGCATAGGCGGTTCCGCTGCTGTATTCATCCGTATTGAATTTATAGGTAATAGAATATGCACCCGGATCATCTTCAGAGTATGAGCACTCTTCAGTATCTTTGATATTTACTCCGTCCAATGCATTGTTGAGCTGTTCCTCTGATGTCCTTGCAAGATAGCTCTTAAAGTCTTTTACAGCATAGAATGGAGCTTCGTCTCTGTTCACCTTATCTTTGTCATCATCAACAAGGTCACTTATAACGATCTTTGTAGATATTCCCTTTTTCTTTGCTTCCTCAAAAAGGATAGATACCCCATCATCGGTCTTATCTTCTGATATCTCGGGATAAAGCTCTCCCGGATACATGAGCTCGATATCATAACCGGCTTCTTTTGATGTGTACTTTTCATCAACGTTTACATCATCAATGTGGAAACTGTTCTTTTCAATGATGGTAAGCACTACCGTCAAACAGATAGCAATACAAACTACAACACCTGCGATAAGACCGATAAGCTTAGGTACTTTGCTGTCCTTGATCTTCTTTGCAGTTCCCTCAATAGCCGCTCTTACAGCTTCCTGTGTAGCGGAAGTATCAGCTTTGGCTGCAAGATCGTTCTTGCGCTGTTTTGCTTCTTCTTCGGCTTTCTGGAGAGCCAGCCTTTCTTCTTCAGCCTTTCTTCGACGCTCCTCAACTTCCTGTTCCATCTTTGCAACTTCGGCTGCTGCGGCGTCTCTTTTGGCCTGTTCTTCTTCAGCTTTTCTTCTGGCTTCTTCTTCGGCCCTCTTTTTCTTTTGTGTTGACACGAACAACGCCGAAGTATCTTCGTTTTCGTTGTTGTTCAGGATTTCATCACTCATTATCCGATTCTCCCTTCGTAGCGATTATCTGTATGTGTCAAGGTCCTCAATGGATTTATCAAGGATGTCTTTATACTTATCCTTGGTCTCCATTGGAACATATGTATATACGATAGCTGCGTACATGGCATCTGTACCTTCCCAAACCACGGCGTAGTCTCTCTCCCAGTATTGGATACCATTGTATATCGTTGTATACTCGTTAAAGCTGTCTACATATCCGAAGGGCGAGTCCGTACTTGAAAAGAAAGTTCTGCTTTCGGCCTTGATCTCGGGAAGTCCGTTGTCAGCGATCTTTTTGAATGCATCGTAGAAACTCTGTACCTGATCTTCAAGGATCGCAAATCCATCCTTTTCTGCAAGCTTAACACCTGCAAGGATGATGATCGTACCGTTCTTGTCTATGTAGACTCTTTCACCTTCGTTATTGAACTTCTTTAATTCCTGGAATCTGTCTTTTGAGACCGGAACCTTAAAGTTAACCTGCTCGATACCTATGGCACCGTCCCAGTCATATTCGTCGACAGGATAAGCGCCGGGAGTCTTCAGAGCAGTATCCATATTCTCGGACATGAACATATCGATCATGTTTTCAGCGGATTCTTCGTCTTTACTGTTTCCGAAGGAAATGGCCGTTGTAAAGAATACCTTTCCTTCATCGTTCAGCGTATACCAGCTTGCAACTGCACCGAAAATATCTTCCTGAACCTGATATGTCGCCTGATATAAATAGTAATCGGGGTCATCTGATATTCTGGTCTTTGAATCATCAATGACATCGTAATCTTCAATGTAAGATTGCGAAGTAGATTTAAGCTCATCAAGAGTATATTCAACATCGAACTGAAGGGCCGGCGCCGGATCTTCAGTGTCAATCATATAAACAATCGTATTGGGTGCCTTTTTGTTTTTTGTTTCAAAATAAACGGCTACGGAACTACCATCTGCCTTTTCGGAAACGCTTTCATAGACTTCCTCGGGATAAGCTAATTCAAAACCATAACCGTCTTCCTTGATCTTGTAGGTTCCGTCAAAGTCAAGTTCCGCATAATCGATGGCATGTCCTCTGTTCTTGATAGCCAGAATGATGCCGACCACGATAGCGATGATTGCAACAGAACCTACCGCGATACCTACGATCTTTGCTGTTTTTGACTTTTCCTTATTCTTTTCACCGACAGCAACTTTGATGGCATCTTTAACGCCTTCTTTGATACCCTCTTTGATGTTTTCCTTAAGATCCTGCTGAGCCTTTAATCTTTCAGCCTCTTCAAGTGCTTTGCGCTCTTCTTCGGCCTTTCTTTTCTGCTCCTCGATCTCCTGCTCCATCCTGCGGACTTCAGCTTCAGCCGCATCACGTTTTGCCTGTTCTTCCTCAGCCTTTTTTCTGGCTTCTTCTTCGGCCTTTTTTCTCTTTTGTGCGCCAATGAACAACGCCGCAGTTTCTTCGGTGCTGTTGTTGTTCAGATTTTCATCAATCATCTTGATTTACCCCTCTTGATTAATTTGGTTAAAACTACCTTTATATACTATTACGTAAGATTGTCTTACGATATATACCAAAAGTATAATCTTGTCATATAAGATACCTTCTTATGTCTCCCCGCTTTTCAAGTCCGAGTTTCTCCTTGACAGACGACACAAGCTTTTTGGTATAAGGCATTGAAATATACAGAATATCGCAGATCTCACGATCCGACCGGAACTCTCCCATCAGCCTTGCTACCTCAAGTTCTCTTTCGGTAAGAGGTTCGATCAGATTTTTCAATTTAGTCTCGTCAAGCTTGCCTCCCTTTACCGAAGTGTCTGAATAAAGATCCAGATAATGCTGGACACGCGCAAAAAGAACCTTGCCTGCGATCGGTTTTTTGAGATAATCAACAGCATCCATCTCAAGTCCTTTGCATTCTGACAGTTCATCTGTCATACCTGTCAGAAAAACCACCGGTATCATTTTCAGTCTCTCATTAGATTTGATCCTGCTAAGGACTTCATATCCATCCATTCCGGTCATAGAGATATCCAGCAGTATAAGCTGGGGAAGATGATTTCTGCTGACCACTCTGCTTAAGGCTTCCAGAGCACTCTCTCCGGAAGTGAATCCGGATACGTCATAAAGAGCCTCCAGCTGATGTACCATGAGTTTTAATGTTTCTTCATCATCATCTATGATCATTACACGCTTACGACTCATATCGATACCTCCTCCTTAAAATGCTTCAGTCCCTCACGGACTCTTGAATACTCATTTATCAGAATAGGATTGATCTCTTTGGAGAATTCCTCATCATGCCTTAATTCTGCAGCTTCGGCCATATGTGCCAAAAGAAATGCTCCCACACCTTTGGCGATCGATTTAACAGAATGAACCTGAAGATAATAGCTGTCTTTGGGTACTTCTTCGTAAAGCCTGTTGATCTCAGAGTCAGCAAACTCTTCAAAAAGGTCGGCACGCATCATAAACTCACTGGTGTTGCCGGCATTATACTCAAGAGCCAGTTTAAGATCGATCCCATACGGCAATAACATATCCTGGTAACTCTCTACTTTGGCCAATGTGAGCAGATTATCGGTTTCGGTGATAAGGGAAACTACTTTGTCGGGGATAAATTCGGATATTACATCAAAAAGTTTTGATGAGCTGACCGGTTTAGACAGAAAGCCGGCGAATCCTCTTTTAAGGAGCCTGTCTTCAACTCCGTTCATGATATCCGCGGTAAGTACTACAACCGGAGTATCAAAATCCGGATACTCCTTTTTGATCCGATCAAGGGTCTCAGCTCCATCCATTTTGGGCATTCTAAGATCCATCAGAACCAGATCATAATCTTTAATATCTATCATCTCGAGAGCTTCGTATCCGCTCTCTACATCATCGGTTTGAATAAGAGCAGGTTCAAGAAACTCCTTTATGACCTTACGGTTAAAGGAATTATCATCAACAACTAGTATCCTCGCATCAGGTGCTATGAACTGACCTTTATTCTGGACATCCTGTGAGTTGTCGGGAGTTTCGCTTTGACTCCCCCCGATAATTTTTTCGTTATATTCTTTCTGAGGGATTATAACCGTAAACACGGTTCCCTCATTCAGAACGCTGTGGCAGTCAATGCTGCCATCCACGGCATCGACCAGTTCTTTTACGATCGCCAGTCCAAGTCCGCTTCCGCTTGTTTCTCTGTATATCTCCTGTGCGCCACGTTCGAAAGGTTTAAATATCGTCTCGAGATGTTCGGGTGCTATACCAATCCCCGTATCAGTTACCGTGATCCTGATATGATCCTCTCCGCTGCGACTGACACTAAGGCCAACCCGCCCGATCCTGGTGTATTTGATCGCATTACTCATGAGATTGTTTGCTATCTTCCTTATAACATCTTCGTCACCCACAAGATATCCGGGCATGCCTGTATCAAATGAATATATAAATTCTATTCCAGCTTTTTCAGCCTGGGGTTTCCACATTTTGGCTATCTCTCCAAAAACATGCCTTGTATCCCACGGCTGTTGCAGCAGATTCATTCTCCCTGCTTCTATCCTGGTAAGATCCAGCATGTCATCGATCAAAGACAGCAGGATCCTGCCCGAAACATTACTGTCATTGACCCATTCCCTTATCTTGGCTGACGATGTGTTGGCAACTATCATCTCATTCATCGCCATGATCGTGTTAAGCGGGGTCCTGATATCATGGCTCATTTTTGCCAGGAAATCACTTTTTGCCTGGTTGGCCTCCCTTGCGATCTGTATCGCATAGTTGAGTTCCGCCTGCTTTTTCCTGTACACCCTGATCTGACAATACATGGTGATAGCAAGACTGATAGAGACTATCGAGCAGCAGACGATCACATCCATCATACGAGCCTTGTAATCCGTGTTCAGCAATGAATCAGGAGGATAAACATAAGTGTATATACAAAGAAACGTATACCAGACCAGCTCAACTACGACCAGAAACACCATCGTAGCGCCGTTGAGAAGAAAAGCTGTAAATACAACGGCAAACACAAAAAAGAACGGGACTCCGCCGTTATAACCGCCATTGGTGATAAAAAGAAACGTAAAAAGGCCAAGAAAGATAACCACTACCGTAAGGATCATCGCCACCCTGTAGTTGCCGGTCTTTTGAGTATATAGCATCAGTGCCACAGAAATAAAAACTCCGGATATACATTCCAAAAAGGAAAGGATCCCAAAACCGACTGCAAGATTATAAAAAGCAGTGATCAGGCTGACCACGATACCGCAGAGCGCGAGGATATTAAAAGCACCGATCTGGATGTCACTTCCCGGTGGTACAATGATCTGTTTTATTCTGTTCCATCGTTTTGAAAAATTGCTCATATCTTTCCTCTTTTAAGCCAATATGATTATAACCGTACATCATTTCCCATTATAAGATACTAAAAGTATACAAAAACAGACATTTAAAATACATGGGACTATATTCACTTAAATACCTTATGCGGAAAAAAGCCGCCCGGGTCGGGCGGCTTGTATTATACAGATATTTCTGTATTCTTTTGCCTGTCGAATATCTATTTAGTGACTTTCTCAAAATCAGCTTTGGGATGTTTACAGATCGGACATATGAAATCATCAGGCAGTTCCTCTCCTTCATACTCATAGCCACATATCGTGCATCTCCATATGGTCTTGCCTTCGGGAGTCGTTCCAATATTCTGTGGTTTGGGTTTGATGCTGTTCTGATAGTACTCATATGTGCACGAGGAGATATCTGACAGTACCGTCATAAACTCAGGTTCGCATATAAAAAGAGTATGTGAACCCAGATCCGTTGTCTGTTTTACACTCAATGAAAAATATGCATTTGTTCCCTTCGTAATGTACGGTATTTTGTTTTCCGCCATCGCATAGTCAGAAGCGGGATAATCCGCTCCGAATTTATCGACATCACGACCCGACTGGAATCCAAAATGCTTAAAGAGATCAAAGCCTGCATCCTGGCTGATAACTGAAATGTTGCATTTACCGGTTTCGATGATCATGTCATGTGTGTAATTTGCCTTGTTAACAGCTATGGAGATCGTGTTGGGCTCAGACGCTATCTGAACGGCGGTATTTATTATGCAGCCATTCTTCTTTTCACCTTTTACTGCTGTACATACGAACAGGCCATATGATAGTTTGTACATCGCTTTTGTATTCATTTCTGCCATTTTGATTCCTCCTTAATGATCTTAATCCTCAATTTAATTTCAAACAGATTTCTTTTCTGAATCTTCATCAGGGCGATCGGTCTTAACGCATCGTGACAAGTTCGTAAGTTCTTGATCCTACTCCGATCTTTTCAGCATGTTCAAGTGTCTCCGCCCATGAAACGTTTGGATTACTGTTGTGCCATACATCTCCGTGATCATGGAAATGCTCGCTCGCCATGTTGTCTCCCAGCTGGCTGTTTCTTATCGGTTCTGCCTTTTGACAAAGATCTACGCAAGCCTGATCCAGCGCAACCGGATCAAACGAAGCCAGCATTCCTATATCCGGCAGGATCGGTGCGTCATTCTCTCCATGGCAGTCACAGTTAGGGGAAACATCCGTGATCAGACTGATATGAAAGTTCGGTCTTCCGTTTAATATAGCTGCCGTGTATTCAGCCATCTTACATCCGAGCAGTGCGGGAGCGTTCCAGTTATCGTTCTCGATCGCATCAAATGCACAGGCTCCTATGCATCGTCCGCATCCTTTGCACTTTTCGGTATCTATCCGCGCTTTGTTGCCTTCATAAACGATGGCATCCGAGCCACATTCGCGGGCACATCTTTTGCATCCGCGGCATTTGTCAGTGATAACATGAGGATGTCCGCTGTTGTGCTGCTGCATCTTGCCAGCACGACTGCCGCATCCCATTCCGATATTCTTGATGGCACCTCCGAATCCTGCCTGCTCGTGTCCCTTGAAGTGATTGAGCGAGATCACTATGTCCGCATCCATAACTGCTCTTCCGATATAAGCTTCCTTACAGTATTCTCCGTTAGGAACCGGAACAGCTATATCGTCGGTACCGCGTAATCCGTCAGCTATGATTATCTGGCATCCCGTCGTTACCGTATTGAATCCATTGATATTTGCACAGTCCATGTGCTCGAGTGCGTGTTTGCGGCTGCCCGGATACAGTGTATTGCAGTCAGTAAGGAACGGAAGTCCACCATTATCCTTCACAACATCAGCAACCGCCTTGGCGTAATTGGGTCTTAGATATGCCAGATTCCCGAGTTCCCCGAAATGCATCTTGATAGCCACGAACTTACCGTTCATATCTACAGAATCAATTCCCGCCATTTTGATCAGTTTCTGGAGTTTGGCGGTAAGCGAGACTCCGAGAGTCGTTCTAAAGTCCGTGAAATATACTTTTGACTTATCCATAAACAGATCTCCTTGAAATTTCTATATTCATATATTATCAAATATACTGCATTAAATCATTTGTATTTTATTTATTTCTTATAATATCCCGTTCCTTACGGATCATGGCATGCCAGACCACATCATGTATTCCGAGATTGTTTTTCCCCGCTGCTTTAAGGATGCCTTCCTGTATCATACCGGCCTTTTCCATTACACGCCCCGACCTTGGATTATTTACATCGTGACAGGCAGCAACCCGGTTAAGTCCCACAACATCAAACAGATAATCCATCACTCCCCTTAAGGCTTCGCTCATAAGGCCCTGTCCCCAGAATGATCTGCTCATGCAGTATCCGATATCTGCAGCTTCAATATCCTCATATAACCTGACCACAGAAATATTGCCTATGACGCTTCCGGACTGCTTATATTCCATGACCCAGTTAAAATATCCCCCATCCTCATAACGGGATATCCATTCAGTGAGTATACTTTCGGTAACCTCTAAGCCCGAATGCGGCTGCCAGGTCAGAAACCTGGTAACTTCCGGATCCGATGCCCAGTTATTAAACATCTCTTCTGCGTCTTCTGCCTTGAATCTGCGCAGGATCAGTCTGGGTGTTTCTATTTTCTGCGTTCCGGTTTTATTCATCTTTCAATCTCCGCTAAAACAGTTCTAATAACCTTCTCATAATCATCATCGATAAACGTGATATTTTCCCCACATTTTTGGAAGCCTTCCACAACCTGATGATTATCCTTTTTCAACTGTTCAACCGTGCAGTATGAATCATCCTGTCTTACCTCAACATCTGACGCATGACCTTTTATGTCTTCATAATGCGTTTCTATATAGGCATCCGACATTGCCAGACAAATGAATCTTATCGACTGTATATACTGTTCATCAAAGTCTTTTCTCCAATCATAAGGGATATAACATCCCTCCACGATGAGATTCTGTTTGTTTTCAACGGCCGTTTTGATCATTTCCCGTACAACAGGCCAAAGATATCCTGTAAGTTCTTCGTCATCTTCCGGTGTAAGATCAGTGTTTCCGCTTCGTATCAGACCCATTTTCAAATGATCTATGGAAAAATACGGGTATTTATATTTTTCAAGCATTTTCTGAGCCAGTACGGTTTTACCTGCATGGGATGCACCCATTATAAGAATTATCATATGCTTTTCCTTTTGACGACGAGGTTTTCTATCAATATTTATGTCAGTTTTTTTGATAAAAACAGGAGCAGATCATCATCGTTTACACAGGGTGCGTACTGATCCAGCACCTTGTTTTTGTACCAGACTCCGCTTCCGTCCGGAACGTACCCGCGTTTGACATAGATGCGCTGCGCCGGACCATAGCCGGAGTGAACTCCGACGGCCAGAAACACCATATCGGACAGTCTGGCTGCTTCGCTCTCCGCCACATCGAGCAGTTTACTGCCGATTCCTTTTCCATGTATGTCAAAGAATACCGTCAGATCGACTATCTCGGGATAGTTCATGCCGCCCCAGGGTCCTTCTGTCGGATGAAGGACAAGAGTGCACTGACCCTTGACTGCTCCTTCAAATTCAGCGATGAATACAAGCCTTTCGCCTTTCTCCTGTTCTTTATAATATTCCTCATAGGTCTTTATCTGCGGATGCCATCCGTAGGAAAGATATGTGTCATAAAGGATCTTTGCATCCTCAGGGATCATACTTCGGATCTTCAATGTTCCATCGTCATAATATGTTTTCATGCTTCTCTCTTCATTTAATCTGCATATTTTCGTGCTATCGCGGTAAATTCTCCCGGCAGCTTCTCATTCTCCCATGAAGGATGCTCATCGAACCTCTCCAGGGTAAATCCATTTCCGATTATGGAATTGATGATAATTTCACATACATCATATCTGATCTTCACGCCTGCAGCTTTCGCGGTTTCCATGGCATATTTCCTGTTGGTTTCTGAAATATCAAAGACGGTAACCTCTGCTCCAAGCAAAGCCAGCGGTATTGCTTTCTTGCCACAGGATCCGCATATATTTTTAGGAAAACAACTAAACAATATCCTATCAAAAACACGATTCAGGTTCAATGGAGCTATATCTTAATTAATTATGAAAAGAATTTCTTTATAATGGCATTTATCTCATTGGTTCCTAAAGGATTGGTCGATGTTTCTTCAGTAATGATCAGCTTTTCTCCAATAAATATCCCATCACCCATCATCGTTTTGAGCCTTTGTACTGAATTCCTCGCATATTCTTTATCGTCCATCATTCCCCGATGTTCCCAATACATGACTCTTCTTCTCTTTACATCCAGCACGGTAAAGTCGGGGTAAATAGTCATGCCGTTACTTAACTGCAGAGGGCATTCATATTTATATGGGATATCCTTGTCTGCCAGCACATTTGCTATATTGAGTTCCGACTTTGAGCGAACTCTTTCTTTTCGTTTGGTTTCAAAATAAGGCAGATAATCCGGTATAGCCTTTCCCTCATAAGGTGTATCTATCCATTTCTTTGCGTAGTCCTCATCGGAAACATCTATCGGCATTACCAGTTCTTTTACTTCTTGAGGGTATTTTGAATAAGTCTCTTGAAGTTTATCTACAATATTTTCCGTTTTTGAAAGCAGTTTTTTAAGACTTTCAGTCTCTGATGCCACAAGCTTAAGAATTTTTTCATCATAAGCTTTCTGAAGATATTTCCTGATTTTAGAAGTCTCTGATCTGTGAATATATTTTCCAGTCTTTTCCGAACTGTCACTTCTTAAAAAATACTGAACTCCATATGGTGTCTTGCTGACATGTATTTTCCCCGGCGGTGCTTTCTCCAGCGCAGTCTCTTTTAAATTCTTGATCGATAAGAGCTCGTTGTATCTCCGCCTTGCTTCAGAATATAGATTTGTGTAGCTCGTCGTTAGTCCTTTTAGGACAGATGGTTTCGTTGTCGGTGGTTTTGTTACCGGTGGTTTTGTTACCGGTGGTTTCGTTGTCGGTGGTTTTGTTGTCGGTACTTTTGTTACCGGTACTTTTGTTGTTAACGCCTGTGTTTCCAAATAATTGTTTTGTTTTTTCATATTGATTTCTCCATATAAAACGCATTAAAACAGCAAATTATTGTATATTCTCATTTCCGCTGCTTGAATTCATACTATTTCCGCCATCCAGACAGCGGGATTGCTATAATCCACTTTTCCGCTGTTGCGAACAGGCCTCATGCCACATTTTTGACAGCGGGATTGCTAAAATCCACTTTTCCGCTGTTGCGAACAGGCCTCATGCCACATTTCTGACAGCGGGATTGCTAAAATCCACTTTTTCCGCTGTTGCGAACGGTTCTCATGCCACATTTCTGACAGCGAGATTGCTATAATCCACTTTTCCGCTGTTGCTAACAGGCCTCATACCACATTTCTGACAGCTGGATTCGTATAATTTGATTTTCCGATGTTGAAAGTCAGTCATATGCTTCTTTTTCAACAGCGGGATTATAAAAATAGGGATTTTCGATGTTTGGAAGTATCAACTCCTTCAAAAACAAACATCGGAATTTGAAAAAAGAAGGGTTTCGATGCTCCTCGAATGGGTCATCGAAGAATAAACTAATTTAAATAATACATCTGATACTCCGGATTTACAATACCGCTATAGTAAACCCGCGATTTGTCTTATGTCTTCATTACCTGTAGATCACTCAGGTGTCCCTTGGCAGCATACTTTATCCTTCCAAGGAATAAACTTATCAGAGGGCACTCTACTTTATCCTCCAAAGGAATAAGCTTATCAGAGGGCACTCTACTTTATCCTCCAAAGGAATAAGCTTGTCAGAGGGCACTCTACTTTATTCTCCAAAACACAAGCTGTCCCCGGACAATTTGAAATATACCGAGCAGGGCAAAACCTTTTATACCGTCTCTACTCAATACCTTTATTAGTCCGGTACCTTTCTTGGTTCAGAAATTCTATACTTCCAAGGTTCCTACCTTCCCTAGGACATAAAAAAACCTTGCAACCGTTTTAGGGTTACAAGGTTTATAAGTTTGACTCTTTTGAAGGTTTTGAGGGTATTTAAGTTTGTCCTGGGACACAAGCTTTATCCCTGGGCAACATACTTTATCCTCCAAAGGGCAAAGCTTGTTATAAAAGTTCTATCGTACCGGGCGGTTTAGATGTTATGTCAACCATACAGCGGTTAACTCCACGCACTTCATTGATGATACGGCTCATGACTGTCTCAAGGACTTCGTATGGTATGCGGGCGCTTTCCGCAGTCATGAAATCGATTGTTTTGACCGCTCGAAGAGCGATCGCATAATCGAAGGTTCTCTCATCTCCCATTACACCAACGGAACGCATATTTGTAAGGGCGGCAAAATACTGGTCAGGCATCCAGTCCGGAACTGAGCCGTTGGACTTTTTGTATTCCGATGAGGTTTTTTCTATCTCCTCCCGGAATATCGCATCAGCATCCTGTACCATTCTGACTTTTTCTGCACTGATATCTCCGATGATCCTGACTCCTAAGCCGGGTCCGGGGAACGGCTGTCTGTATACGAGTTTTTCAGGAATGCCAAGTTCCAATCCAACCTTTCTGACCTCATCTTTGAACAGGTCCCGAAGAGGCTCTATTATTTCCTTGAAATCAACATAATCAGGCAATCCGCCGACATTGTGATGCGACTTGATAACAGCGGACTCGCCTCCAAGGCCGCTTTCCACAACATCAGGATAGATCGTGCCCTGAACCAGATAGTCAACGCTTCCTATCTTTTTGGCTTCTTCTTCAAAAACCCGGATAAACTCTTCACCGATTATCTTTCTTTTCATCTCTGGATCATCTATTCCGGCCAGTTTAATATAAAATCTGTCGGATGCATTTACTCTGATGAAATTAAGATCGTAAGGGCCGGCTGCGCCGAATATTGCCTCGACTTCATCGGCCTCATTTTTTCTTAACAGCCCGTGATCTACAAACACACAGGTCAGCTGCTTACCGACAGCTTTAGACAGTAATACCGCAGCTACGGATGAATCGACACCTCCGGAAAGTGCACACAGAACTCTGCCGCTTCCGATATGATCACGGAGCTTTTTTATGTTCTCATCAACGAAAGAATCCATCCGCCAGTCACCTGTGCATCCGCAGATGTTCCGGACAAAGTTATACAGCATTTTAGTTCCTTCCGGAGTGTGCAAAACCTCAGGATGGAACTGTATTCCGTAAAGATTTTCCGATGCATTTTCAACAGCCGCTGCAGGACAGTTATCCGATGTTGCAATGACCTTAAATCCCGGCGCTGTTTTTGAAATATAGTCAAAATGACTCATCCAGCATGTCGTGTTTTCCGGGACTTCCGCAAAAAGGGCCGAACTGTTATCGACTTTGATCCCGGTCCTGCCATACTCGCGATCGGTCGCGCGTCTGACCTCGCCGCCCAAAACATGCTGCATCAGCTGAGCTCCATAGCAAAGTCCCAGGACAGGTATCCCGAGCTTAAACAATTCCGGCGAACAGGTTGCCGCATTTTCTTCGTAGCAGCTGCTGGGGCCTCCGGTCAGAATGATCCCCATCGGTTCCATCTGCTTGATCTTATCTATATCCGTCTTATAGGAATAGATCTCACAATAAACGTTACATTCCCGGACTCTTCGGGCAACGAGCTGGTTATACTGTCCTCCGAAATCAATAACTATTATCTTCTGTCTTTGCATAAGACCTCCCCGGTTTTCAGATTTGTCTTTCCGTCAAAGTTTCCTCACAATGGTATATATTCCAAATATGTGGTATCATGACTCATAAGCATTTTTAATGCTTTACAGTTGCTAAATGCTGTATTCCAACAAATATTTTCATTTAAAAAGCAGCGGTGATCACAATGATACTGACATATTACACCATTCTATTGGCTTTTTCGATACTGTTTTTATTCGTGCTGACTATCAGATGGCAGTTGCGTATTGACATCGATTTTGTCGTGTTTTTTATCCTGATCCCTCTTTATATCTTCGGATATCTTAAGATCGCTGAATCCGAAACGGTAAGAGAAGCCATCCTGGCTAACGAAATGGTTTATATCGGCGGCAGTTTCCTTCAGATGATCGCAATGCTTATAGTATGCGACCTGTGTCATATCAAGCTAAAGCCGATCGTTCGTGCCTCGGTCTTTGGCCTTTCTGCGGCAGTTTTTTTGAGCACTTTGACTATCGGTCATAACGGCCTTTTCTATAAATCCGTTACTTTAGTAAAGCGTAACGGTGTATCCGTTCTGTTAAAAGAATACGGTCCAATACATACCGTCTTCTATGTAATGATCGTAGCCTATATGTTTATTACACTGTGGGCTCTTATTTACGGACGCTTAAAGAAACCCGAAGCATCTATAAAGAGCATAAATGCGCTGACCATATGCATGTTCATTTCTGTTTTTTCTTTCTTCGGAGGAAGGGCGATCACCAAGGATATAGAGTTTACGCCCGCTTCATTCATACTCTCCGAAATAGTATTCCTGTTCATCGCTCACAGAACGAGACTCTATCATCTGACAGGTGACATAGCATCCAACGTTCTGGAGAACGGTTCGGACGGGCTGATCTTCTTTGATCCTGATAAAGCGCTGCTTGTTGCCAATGATACCGCGCGCAGGATACTACCCGAACTTAAAACCTCCCGGACAGATTATGCTCTCGACACAAATGTAAAACCCTTTGCAGAAATATATTCTCTGCTGGATAAATTCATTCAGGACGGAGATATCCCGCAGGAAAGCATGCTGACCATGGACGATGCGTACTATCATGTCGTTATCGAGCATATAGTAGACGGCAAAAGGAATGTCGGATATTACGTTATATTAAGAGATATAACCGTCAAGCAGAAATATCTCGAATCGGTTGAAAAACTCAATTCACAGATCCAAGAGTCTGCAAACGCGGCGATCGCTGCAGATAATGCCAAGAGCAAGTTTCTGGCCCAGATGTCTCACGAAATAAGAACACCCATAAATGCGGTTCTCGGAATGAACGAGATGATCCTTCGTGAAAGCAATGATTCGAATGTTCTCGGTTATGCTTCAGGTATTGAGACCTCCGGTCGTACTCTGCTGTTCCTTATTAACAGCATCCTGGATTTTTCAAAGATCGAGGATGGCAAAATGGAGATCGTTCCCGTCGACTACGATACCGTTCCGTTCATATATAATCTGTCTGAATCCATATCAAACCTCGCCGGTCATAAGAACATCAAATTCAAGGTAAATGTGGACAGCACTCTGCCCAAGGCAATTCACGGAGATGATGTCCGCCTGAATCAGGTCATCGTTAACCTGCTTAGCAATGCCGTTAAATATACCGATGAAGGCAGCGTGACCCTAAATATGAAACGCAGCGAAGGATCTGATACATCTGATGACAGGTTCGTATTACATGTGGAAGTTATCGATACCGGTATCGGGATCAAAAAAGAGGATACCGAGCGTATGTTCCAGTCGTTCGAGCGGTTGGATATTACCAGGAACCGTAATGTTGAAGGTACCGGACTTGGCATGACGATTGTATATAAGCTGCTTGAACTTATGGACAGTCAGATCCATGTCGAGAGCGAATATGGCAAGGGATCAACCTTCTGGTTCGATATCCCTCTGGGCATTGCCAATCCCGAACATATCGGTAATTACGGTGAGCAGGCTTCATTACAGAAGCTCCGCCAAAAAAAGAACATCACCTTCTATGCTCCGGATGCCAAGATACTCGTCGTTGATGACAACGCGCTTAATATCAAAGTTGCTCATAATTTCCTTAAACTGTGCGGGATCGCTCCGGATGAAGTAATGACCGGAGAAGATGCTATAGAGATGATGCGTAAAAAGACCTATGACATCGTATTCCTCGATCATATGATGCCCGGTATGGATGGAGTGGAAACACTGAACAGACTCCGTGAAGAATCTCTCATACCGGATGAAACCGTAATGATAGTGTTCACGGCCAACGCCATAGACGGCTCCCGCGAAATGTATCTGGAAATGGGCTTCGATGATTATATCTCAAAGCCCGTTGAAATAGATTCTATGGTTTCAAAACTTGAAAAATATCTTAATCGTGACTGATCAAGGTACCCGGTTTACAGATCTATAGAAGCCACATCATTGTCTGCAAAGGCGGTGAGTGGCTTTAATTTTGCAACAAGAGCCTCAACCTGGCTTGCACATCTGCCCGTATATAGTTTAGGATCTAGTATATCCTTTATCTCATCGGTAGAGAGCTTCATCTCTTCCTGAGCTGCAAGATCACTAAGGAGATCCCATTCCAGACCCTTTTTCATCCTGTCTACTGCCCGCATCGAGCACTGTCTGATTATCTCATGCGCATTTTGACGGTTTGCACCTTTTTTTACAGCTTCCATCATGATATTCTCTGTAGCTATAAAAGGCAGGTATTCCATGACATTTTTCTCGATGACTTTTTCATTGACGCGAAGACCGTTTACAACATTCTGAGCCAGTCTGAGTATGGCATCCGTAGCCAGAAATCCTTCGGGCATCGATATCCTTCGGTTGGCAGAATCATCAAGTGTTCTTTCAAACCATTGTACAGATGCCGTAAGAGGGGCATTCATCGCATCGGTCATTATATACCGGGCAAGAGAACATATCCTCTCACTTCTCATGGGATTTCTCTTATATGCCATGGCGGAAGAACCGATCTGATCCTCCTCAAAAGGCTCTTCTATCTGCTTGTCATGTTGCAGCAGCCTGATATCATTTGCCATTCTGTATGCACTTTGAGCGACAGATGACAGGGCATTCAGTATCCTGCTGTCGAGCTTGCGGGGATAAGTCTGTCCCGATACATCAAAACATTCTTTAAATCCAAAGTCGGACGCTATCATCTCGTTCATTTTGTCGATTTTAGCTTCATCACCTTCATAAAGATCCATAAAGCTGGCCTCAGTACCGGTTGTTCCTCGGCATCCGAGGAATTTGATGTTCTCTATAGCAAAATCTATCTCTTCCATATCGGTTGCAAAATCCTGCAGCCACAAAGAAGCCCTCTTACCCACGGTAACCAGCTGAGCCGGCTGAAAATGTGTATATCCAAGCGTTGGAACATCCTTATATTTCAGAGCAAAGTCACTTAATAACGCTATGACTTTGGACAGTTCCTTTTTTACATACAAAAGCGCGTCTCTGTAGATCACCAGGTCAGCATTATCAGTAACATAGCAGCTCGTAGCTCCAAGGTGAATTATTCCTGCCGCCTTGGGAGCAACCTTGCCATAAGCATATACATGTGCCATTACATCATGGCGCACTTCCTTTTCACGGACACGAACACATTCGTAATCAATATCCGTAAGATGTTCCGACATCTCTTTAATCTGCTCGTCGGTTATATTAAGGCCCAGTTCTTTTTCCGCCTTAGCAAGCGATACCCACAGTTTTCTCCATGTAGTGTATCTGGTATCGGATGAAAAAAGCTTCAGCATATACTCCGATGCGTATCTGGTTGACAAGGGTGATTCGTACTTTTCAGTCATATCGCTCTCCGTTCGTTTTCTATCTTATTATGATACTCTCTCGCTCAGGTCCTACCGAAACATATTTGATAGGGCAATCAATGGCTTTCTCTATGTATTCCACATAATCCCTGGCCTGTTTCGGAAGATCCTCCCATTTTGTTACTTTGGAAATATCACATTTCCATCCTTCAAAATATTCTATCACGGGAACAGAATCCTTCAAAGCGGTAGGGAACGGAAAATCTTCTGTTTTAACACCGTTAGTAATATAATGCGAGCATACCGGGATCTTTTCCATATAACTCAGGACATCGAGTTTTGTAAGAGCTATAGCCGTAGCTGCCTGAACCTCAACTCCGTATTTCGTAGCTACTATATCAAGTGCTCCGACTCTGCGGGGTCTTCCTGTTTTAGCTCCATACTCGCCACCCTCCTCACGGAGTCTGTCTGCTTCTTCTCCAAACATTTCCGATACGAAGGGTCCCTCTCCCACACATGTGGAATATGCCTTAACAACTCCGATAACATCATTTATCTTAGCGCCGGGAAAGCCCGAACCGATGGGGGCATATGCCGCAGATGTATTTGAGGACGTTGTAAAAGGATGAATACCGTAATCAAGGTCACGCAAAGATCCCAACTGAGCCTCAAACATTATGCTCTTACCGCTCATTTGGGCTTTTTTTAGGAACTTGCCTGTATCACATATAAAGGGTCTGATCTTCGCACAATATTGGTTTACCCACTCATCAAGCATGGCTTCGGTATACTCTTTTGATTCGTATACCCTGGTCAGAGTCAGATTTTTCCATTCAGCCAGATCCAGCAAATGCTGTTTCATCTCTTCAGGATAATTGATCTCTCCTGCAAGAACGGTTTTTTTCTGATACTTATCGGAATAAAACGGTGCGATACCCTGCTTGGTGGAGCCGAATTTTTTATCCGCCAGACGTCTCTCTTCAAGCTCATCCAGATCCCTGTGCCACGGCATGAGAAGTGAAGCCCTGTCACTGATCTTTAAGTTGTCCGGAGTTATCTTTATTCCTTTTTCCTCAACCTGCCTGATCTCTTCAAGCAGATTCTGCGGATCAAGTGCTACTCCGTTACCGAGTACATTGACAACTCCATCGCGCAGTATTCCTGAGGGTAACAGGTGAAGTGCAAATTTCCCTTTTTCGTTTATGACCGTATGGCCTGCATTTCCTCCGCCCTGATATCTGACAACAATGTCATAATTCTCTGTAAGAAGGTCGACCATGCGGCCCTTGCCTTCATCTCCCCAGTTGATTCCTACCACTGCACAGTTAGACATGAAAATTCTCCTTTATACGACAACTATTTTAAACTGTCTACGAGTCTGCCCATAACCTCAATATAAGCTTCCTCAGTGTTACCAAGATCTCTTCTGAATCTGTCCTTATCAAGCTTTTTGCCGGTTTCACTGTCCCACAGTCTGCATGTATCAGGACTGATCTCGTCAGCAAGAACGATGGTTCCGTCTGATGTCTTACCGAATTCGATCTTGAAGTCCACCAATGTCACGCCACATTTTGACCATACTTCCTTCAAAAAATCATTAACAGCAAAAGCATACTTCTTAACTGTCTCGATTTCCTGTCTGGTACATAATTTCAGTGCTATCGCATGGTCGTCATTAAGAAGCGGATCGCCCAGATCATCGTTCTTATATGAAAACTCTATAGTAGGGGCATCAAAAACTATGCCTTCTTCAACTCCGTATCTCTTTGAAAAAGATCCGGCAGATATATTACGAATGATAACCTCCAGAGGAAGGATCTTAACCTTTTTGACAGCTGTCTCCCTCTCACTGAGTTCTTTGATATAGTGCGTAGGAATACCCTTTTTCTCGAGTCCCTGCATCATGATATTGCTCATCTGATTGTTGATAACGCCCTTACCTTTGATGCTGCCTTTTTTCAGGCCGTTAAATGCTGTCGCATCGTCCTTGTAATCAACAATAAGGACTTCAGGATCATCCGTTTTAAAAACCTTCTTTGCCTTGCCTTCATACATAAGTTCAAGTTTTTCCATCATGCACCTCTTTTCTGAAACTGGAAAATGCTTCCGACAAAATGAGTATAAACTCTTGTTACACAATAATAAAATACATATAATATAGTTGTTACTATACAAAAAAAATATGGAGAAATCAAATGAATCTCAAAACCCTCGAATACTTCGTTGCAGTCGCTGAAGAGCTGAATATTTCGAAGGCTTCAAAGCGCCTTAATATGAGTCAGCCTCCCTTGAGCAACCAGATCAAAGGGCTTGAATATGAGTTGAACACTACTCTTTTTATAAGAGGAAAACGGTCTCTTCAGCTGACAGAATCAGGCCAGCTGCTATACAGGCGCGCCAAAGAGATCATCTCTCTTTCCGATAAAGCCAAATCCGAAATACTGTCCATGAGTAAAGGAATGGGCGGAACCATATCGATAGGACTCGCCGAAGGTATGGCCTCGGATATAGCTGCCGGATGGTTTGCCGAATTTATAACAAAATATCCGGGTGTAAGGTTCAGGATCCTTGATGGCAACAGCGATGACCTGATCGAAAAACTTCGCAGCGGGATAATATCTTTGGCCGTGATAACCGCACCATGCAATCAGGCTCTGCTAAACAGTTTCAGTGTTGGCAGGGACAATATGACAGCATTAATGAGTGCCGATCATCCCCTCGCCGGCAAAGAAGGAAGTTACATAGACATACCGGATATCCTGAATGAACCTCTGATCGTTCCAAGCCGAAAGGCCATGATAGATATGATATACAAATGGTTCAGATCGTACAAAGCTGAACCACATATCATCTGTGAAATGGATTCATACGTTGATGCAGCTGCTTTGGCACTTAAGGGTGTTGGAATAAGTATTTTCCCCAAGACCGATAACATTCCGAACGCTTCTTTGATCTTAAAGGAATTTACCGGTACGGACCGCAGCATTGAATACCTGTTCGTATGGAGAAAGGGGCACCCTCTGCCATCAATCGAAGAGGCATTTATAGATCACGTAAAAAGCATCGTTCTGTGATTAAACAAAACCCCCTGTTCCGTACAGTGTCCGATCATCGGATACATACAGAGCAGGGGATTTATTTTTTGGGCAGTCAGCACTGCCGCATCATTTTATCTAAACTACAGGAAGCTTCGCCCATGACTTTTTAAGCTCTTCATCAGTCGGGATATAATCATCCATCTGCCCGTCATGGAACTTCTGGTATGCTACCAGATCAAAATATCCCGTTCCGGTAAGACCGAATACTATATTCTTTGCTTCGCCTGTCTCCTTGCATTTAAGTGCTTCGTCTATCGCAACCTTGATGGCATGTGAGCTCTCGGGAGCCGGGAGGATTCCCTCTACTCTCGCAAACTCTTCAGCCGCCTTGAATACATCTGTCTGCACAACACTTACGGCTTCCATAAGGCCTTCATCATAAAGCTCGGAAAGTGTTGAGCTCATTCCATGATATCGAAGACCGCCCGCATGGTTAGGAGCAGGAATGAAATCGCTTCCGAGCGTATACATCTTAGCCAGAGGACATACCATACCGGTATCGCAGAAGTCATATGCATATTTGCCTCTGGTAAAGCTCGGACATGAAGCCGGTTCCACGGCTATGATCCTATAATCGGCTTCTCCTCTTAACTTTTCACCCATGAACGGAGCAATAAGGCCGCCAAGGTTAGAACCGCCTCCCGCGCATCCGATGATCATATCAGCTTTGATGCCATATTTATCAAGCGCAGCCTTGGTCTCAAGCCCTATCACGGACTGATGAAGAAGAACCTGATTAAGGACACTTCCAAGAACATATCTGTATCCTTCCGATCCAACAGCAACCTCAACAGCTTCGGAAATAGCGCATCCTAAGCTTCCTGTTGTTCCGGGATGTTCAGCCAGGATCTTTCTGCCCACGTTAGTAGTCTCTGAAGGGGACGGAGTTACCGATGCCCCATAAGTTCTCATTACCTCTCTTCTGAAGGGTTTCTGTTCATATGAGACTTTGACCATAAATACCTTACAGTCAAGTTCAAAGTATGAGCATGCCATTGAAAGCGCTGTACCCCACTGGCCTGCTCCGGTCTCGGTGGTAACACCCTTAAGACCCTGCTTCTTGGCATAATATGCCTGAGCGATCGCTGAGTTTAACTTATGGCTTCCGCTCGTATTATTCCCTTCGAATTTATAATAGATATGTGCTGGTGTATCAAGTTTCTTTTCGAGGCAGTATGCACGAACCAACGGAGAAGGTCTGTACATCTTATAAAAACTTCTGATTTCCTCGGGGATCTCAAAAAATGCTGTGTCATTATCCAATTCCTGCTTTACGAGTTCATCGCAGAATACTCCTGACAGTTCTGCAGCTGTCATGGGCTCTTTGGTACCCGGATTAAGCAGCGGTGCCGGTTTGGTCTTCATATCTGCCCGCACATTGTACCAGGCCTTGGGCATTTCCTGTTCCTCAAGATAGATTTTGTAAGGGATCTCTTTAGACATCATTTGTCTCCTTTCTATATTCACAACAGACATTTCGTCTGTGCAATTCCGATCATTCCTCTACTACGATCATACGATAATGTCAGGCTCATTTATCCCCGATCGCTTCAACATCATATGGCGTAGACTGATATACGTAGTAGTTCAGCCAGTTGGTATAGAACAGCTGTCCTGTGGAACGCCAGTTGACTATCGGTTTTTTCTTCGGATCATCATCCGGAAAATAATTCTGAGGTATCTTAGGATCAAGCCCTTTGTCCAGATCTCTGTAGTATTCATCCGATAACGTATTTGCATCGTATTCCAGGTGGCAAAGAACGAAAACCATCCGTGAGTCCACTGTCTTTATAATGGTAACTCCGGCTTCGTCGGAATCAGCCATTATCTCCAGGTCAGATACAGCTTCGACTTCGCTTCGCTCAACATATATCTCCCTGGAATGAGGTGCATAGAATATATCATCAAATCCTCTGAAAAGCGGAGAAGTCGGCTTCAAAGCTCTGTGTCCGTAAATGCCGGATAATTTCTCTTCATAGTATTTATGATGGATCCCGAAATAATGATAAAGCCCCGCAAAAGCTCCCCAGCAAAGATAAAATGTGCTGTGGACATGTTTTTTTGCCCAGTCCATGATCTCGCATAATTCCGGCCAATAAGCAACATCCTCATACTCAACGTATGCCAGAGGAGCTCCGGTTATGATCATTCCGTCAAATTTCCTGTCCTTTACCTGATCAAATGTCGTATAAAACGATTCCAGGTGATTGGTATCAACATGAGTCGGAACATAACTGGCTGTCTGAAGCAGTTCAACATTGACCTGTAACGGAGAGTTGGAAAGCTTTCGTAGCAGCTGCGTCTCCGTTACCTCTTTATTCGGCATAAGATTAAGTATCAGGACATTAAGCGGTCTGATATCCTGATGCATGGCCCGAAATTCGGTCATGACGAATATATTCTCATTTTCAAGTATTGCCTGCGCAGGCAGCGAATCTTTGATCTTAATAGGCATGTAACAATTCCTCTGTATTACTCAGGGATGGTCCGGGTAGATCATAATATATGGAAATCATTTCCCGAAACGATCTATGAACTCATCCTCCGATATGATAGGAACGCCAAGTTCCTTCGCTTTTTTATTCTTTGAAGACATTGAATCAACATCGTTGTTGACCAGGAATGTTGTTTTGCCGGATACCGAGCCTGCAACCTTGCCACCCCGGCTCTCAACATAAGCCTTGAACTCATCCCTGTTTCTGAATGTATGTACATCTCCGGTTATCACAAACGTCAGTCCGTTCAATGATCCTCCGGCATTATCAACGGGGTTTCCTTCAAGTATCTCCACTTTGTCAAGGAGTCTTCGCAGCATATCCCTGTTTCGATCATCATGATACCATGTGGTTATCTGTGTAGATCTCTCCGGTCCGATTCCATCAATATCATCAAAGCCCGTCCCGGTTTCAAGCCTTTCTATAAAGCCGTCAAACCCAAGGCTTCCTACCAGCTTTTTACCGGCATCTGATCCGATCATCGGTATGCACAGCGCATAAATAAAATTGACAGCCTTGACCTGTCTGCTCTTTTCGATAGATCCAAGCATGTTATCTACGGATTTATCGCCAAAGCCATCCAGCTCCCTTATTCGATCGGAATGGGCTTTCAGGTCATAAATATCATCAAACTCCCTGATAAAGCCCATATTCATGAATTTTAACATAGTTTGAACAGACAGTCCATCTATGTCCATTCCGGATTTTGATACAAATCTGGTAAATTTCTTGCCCTGCTTGGCACTGCAATCCGGATTTATGCACTGAAGTGTCTTGGTACCTGATCTGGGAGAAACGACAATCCTGGTTGGACTGCCGCATACCGGGCATGTATCGGGAACGGTAAAGTGTCCGCTCGAGTCCCTGACCGAAATGCACTTGGGGATAATCTTGTTAGCTTTTATAACCTCAACAGTACATTCATCCCCTATTCCCAGACGCTCCATCTCGGAAATATTGCAAAGTGAAGCCCTTGATACATTCGTACCCTCAAGTTCTACACTCTCAAACACGGCTACAGGAGAAATTGTCGATGCCGCACAGGACCACTCAATATACCTGAGTTTGGAAAAAGCAGAGACATCAGCCCATTTGAAGGCCAACCCCGCGCGAGTGGCATGATGCCCGGTCACAGATCCCGACATTGCGTAATCATTGTCAGCATAGCATATAACGAGCCCGTCAACCGGAATATCCATTACACCGTTTTCAACTTTACGGGTATATTCCTCTATCATCGCCGGGAGAGTCTCAGAATTGCAGCGGGTATATTCGACAGTAACAAAACCGGATTTTTTAAGGAAATCCATTCTCTCCCCCCAATCCTTGATATCATCATCAATGTGGACCAGAGTAAAGGCGTTAAAGCAAACCCTTCTTTCCCTTACTTTATCAGGATCATCAAGAGAAAGTGTTCCAGAAGCGAGATTTCTGGGATTGGCGAATTTGTCATCCTCATCTTCAAAAAGCGCGTTGATATATTCAAAATCGGTATAGGATATAGTCGCCTCACCCCTGACAACCATGTGTCCCTTATAATTAATATTAAGAGGAAAGCCGGATATGGAATCCTTAAGAAAAGTAATGTTCTTGCCGACAATACCGTTTCCACGAGTAAGTATCCTTACCAGTGAGCCATTATCATAGGTAAGAACAAGAGTCAAGCCATCCAGTTTATAGCTTAAATATATATCTCTGTTGCCTGCCCAATCCTGCAGTTCCGAAATTTTCTTGGTCTTTGCCAGAGATAATGCAGGAAACTCATGAGCGTCCCTGTTAGACCCTCCCTCGTCACTTCCGGTATTTTTAGTCGGAGAATCAGGTAACGAAAAAGAAGTTTCTTTTTCTAGTGCAAGAAGCTCATCAAACATTGAATCCCACTCAAAGTTGGATATTATCTCCTCGCGTCCCCCGTAATATGCCGAAGATGCGTCATTTAAGGCCTTTGTAAGCTCTATAATACGCTCTTTTTTAGAGTCCAGATTTTGCAAGTTTTCATTCATTTTAGACTAATTCCCTTTCAAAACGATATTCCATAAAACTTGTTCTCTTTTAAAATGCAAACTATTGCATGAATTGCGCATACAATTTATTTAAATTAAACAAAACACAATATATTGTACAATAATATTTTAGAGCATCAAACGTTATGGATTTCATTATATAACGTCTGCAATTCAATTCCGGATATTTCGCGGTATTCTCCCATTTTCAGATTTGCAAGTCCAATATTGGCTATCCTGACCCTTTTTAAGTGGGTAACATAACAGTTTAAGGTTTTACACATGCGCCTGATCTGTCTGTTGACTCCTTCGGTCAAAACAATATTGAAGGTATATTTTCCGGTTTTTTTAACAACGCATGGCTTTGTTGTTATGTCAAGTTCCTTCAAATAAATACCATCAGACATTTTTTGAACAAATTCCGGGGTCACTTCTTTGTTTATTTTAACGATATATTCCTTCTCATGACCATGGCTTCCACGCATAAGCCCATTGATAAGATCCCCGTCATTAGTAAGCAGAATAAGTCCCTCTGATTCTTTATCCAGCCTGCCTGCATAGGTTACTCTTACGGGATAATTTATCATATCCGTTATCTTTTTATCGGCAAATCTGTCTTTTTCGGTGCATGTAACGCCCACAGGCTTGTAATACGCCAGAACAACCCTGTCAAGATCATTACGTATCATTTTACCGTGAACACAGACAATATCGTCATCAGAAACAGATGTCCCAAGTACAGCTGTCCTGTCGTTTACGGTAACCACGCCCTCTTCTATCAGTCTGTCGGCGTCTCTTCTGGAGCAGACTCCGCATTGAGCAAGATATTTATTTAATCTGTACTTCTCCATATAAAATTCCCTGTAAAAAATCAAAAAACCAGGTTAAAATAGTTATGTAAATCAAAATAATCGTATTATTTTGCTGTTTTATGCAGATAAGATAACACGCAATATTTTAGCGATTTAATGAAACATGAAAATACATCATCAACGCAAGTATAAAAATGTGTTTTATCTCATCCCGTTTCGGATTTCAGAAATAAAAAATATTATGAAATAAATTTACATAACAATATATTATTTTAATCAACAAGCCAGTATAGGATTTTACCGTTTTTTATCCATTGATCCTGCATGACAATATTTGATCGAACAAACGATCATCACATCGGATCAGGATCCGCATGTTTTAAAAGTATTAAAGGAGTTCCGTTTCGAAGCATATAAATATCACAAGTGTTTTTATCGTGATCTCGAAGATCATTAAAGTAACTCCGCTATACATATTATTGATACTATGACCAAAATCTATCGTCAGTTCAAATCACCACGTTTATTCGAGACTACTTATTCCATGAGGCCGGTTATTGATTCTATATATTAATTCTATATTTAATATTTCGTTATGAGGTCATAATCAAGACCGCTTACTGGCACTGCGGATTTTGCATTCCATTACGTTATTATGTTCTATGATTATTTGCTTCAGGAAACATTCCGATTCATCTCGGTTATCGTGCATCCATCAAGATGCCAAAGTAAAAGTACTGACCAATTTACTAATTCATGATTAAACATTTCATAAAAAACCAGCCATGATTAAACGACCTCATTTAAGTACCGTACTACATATAAAAATGATCGTAAAACAGTAGAGAATAGTCTCGGATCCTCCAGCATTCATTACGCATCAGTCTCTTTTAGCAGAAGCTTCATCAGGGTCTGACTGATGTTAAATTCGTCGCACAGATTTCTCGCCTCATTTAATGCATTTTGGCGTTTTTCTGCGCTAACGTTACGTTTTCTGCCCCTGATCAGAATATTCTTTGGGGAGTGTTCGATCTCAACGAATTCCATAAGGTCTGTCCTGTATCCCGAATACTCCATCATGCAGCCTCTGATCGAGTCAGTAATAAGTGCTGATACTCTCTCCTTGACCAGACCGTATTTAGTCAAAGCCTTAAGCCTGTCTGAGCTGATCTGTCCGTTTACTTCATGCTGGCAACAAGGAACAGAAAGAATAATATCAGCATTCCACCGGATAGCGTTATATAGAGCATAATCGGTGGCTGTATCACAGGCATGCAGTGTAAGGACCATATCTACCCGGTCAAATGGAGATTTGAATCCGTTTATATCGCCCGTTTTAAAGCTAATATCCTCATATCCGAACCTGGCTGCAAGATCATTGCACTTATTAATAACATCGGTTTTTAAATCAAGGCCAACAATATGAGGATGTAATCCTCTTACAGTTTTTATATAATGATAGACCACAAATGTCAGGTACGATTTTCCGCACCCAAAATCAATAATATTTACGTCATCTCTCGGATAATCCTTAAGACAATCATCAATAAACTCCGCAAATCTGTTGATCTGCCTGAATTTATCCTGCATAGAATTTCTGATCTTAAGATCAGTTGTAAATATCCCCAGTTCAACAAAAACCGGGATGTTTGTTCCTTCTTTTAAAATATAGTCCTTTTCCCGGTTGTCTCGCGTCTTTTTAATGTGAGGGAACGCGCAGTCCACGTATCTTTGAATTATATGCGGTTCCTTTTTCTTATTAAACTTGATCTCCATCTGAATCGAAGGGCAATATACATTGACCTGTCTATAAGGAAGATCAAAGTATTCCGACAGCGTGCAACTTAACAATCCGGGCGATATATTCTCATGATAAACCTGATTCTGTGTATACTTTTCTATCTGATATGCCGGAGAATCCTTCATAGATATTTTGTTGAAAACAACCTTTCGAAATTCGACCTCAGACTTGCCGGAAGGATTAGAAAAAATGATCTTATCAGGATCATTTTGAAAGATTTTATAAATTATTGCGTTAATTTCTTCATTCATATTATGTCAATGTTATCCTTTTTAACGGTACAGCCGTTATCTTAATTTATTCGTAAAAAGTCAGGAATAATATAGTTATGTCAACCACTTTCGTATTCTAAAGTCATTGACAATTTTATGTAAACCAATGGTTAACATATTATTTTTATGTCAACATTTTATAAATCCGCCCGGATATAATAACATATGTAATAGATGTCCTTTTATTTTTTCTGTTTTTATCTGCCGGTTTTAAGAGTGATAATTCCAAAAGATTCGATCAGAAATCATTTTTCTTCGTTTTCGGTTCCCTTAATGACCACAGAATCGATCATATATCTTGGACGATGCTTTGTTTCCATATAGATCTTGCCGATATATTCGCCCATTACTCCCAGCGATACGAGGGTCACTCCTCCCATCAGGAGTGATACAAATATACTGGTAGTATATCCCGGTATATTGTTACCCTTAAAGTATTCAACGAGCGTGAAAATGCCCAGTGCTATACTTATCAGAAAGATTATGAAACCTATCAGGCTTATTATCTGAAGCGGTCTGATGCTCATTGAAGTGATGCCGTCAAATGCCAGTGACAGCATCTTGCGGGCAGTGTATTTAGATCTGCCGTATTCCCTTTCCTTTACGTCAAAATAGACCACGTCCGAATTAAAGCCCATTGTAGGAATCAGCCCTCTCAGAAACAGGTTGGTTTCCTCGTATTCAGACAACATTTCAAGAGCTTTTTTTGACATCAGACGGTAATCGGCATGATTGGTCATTATATCTGCTCCCATCATGTGCATGAGGCCGTAAAAGCATGATGCAGTCATTTTTTTGAGCGGTCCGTCTGACTTCCGGTCATTTCTGATACCGTAAACTACATCATTTCCTTCCCTGAACCTGGCTATAAACTCATCCAGAGCCTCTATATCCTGCTGGAGGTCAGCATCAATGGTCACTACTATATCCGCATGATCCTTGGCGACCATCATTCCCGCCATTATGGCATTCTGATGTCCTCTGTTGGATGACAGAGCAACGACTGCAAACATCGGATCTGATGCCGATAACTCGTGAAGCTTGCTCAACGTATCGTCTTTGCTGCCATCATCAACAAACATGGCCTTTGAAAAAGGCGAAATCGTCCCCATTTCAATGAGTCTATTCAGTTTGTCCCTGACCTTGCCGGAAGAATACTCTATAGTCTCCGACTCGTTATAGCATGGCAAAACCAGGTATAAAACGGGCTTTTTATCATCCATCAAGATGCTCTCCTTATCCTTATCCTTATGTTTATAAACTGATACATAGGTGCTTATATCCGAAAAACGGTCAGGGATCTAGAGGAACAGTTTTTCACTGAATTCTTCCATAATATCAAGATTGATATCCGAATGCTCTATTTCCTTTGCAAAGCGGTATGCGACATTTATGTAAGCATCTACTCCGTTTCTGTCCTTATTAAAATAGCGTGCGCACATATAGATCAGATCGATCAGAAGCGTACAGAAAACACTCATGCTGATCTTTGCATATATCCTGTCATCATACACCGATCCAAGATAATAGGTATATACGAATGTATGAAGAATATTCTCCAGGATAACCTCATGGTATTCCTCTCCAAGACTCTTTATCGCGTCTTCGTATTCCCGGTCGATATCCTTACACCCGCTGCATATATCCGCAAGATATGTCAGATCGCTCGTCCAGTCCTTTTTAAGCCTTTCCAGGCGGTAAAGTACTGAGGAATTGTCATTGATATATCCGATGAGCCGGTATCTGTCATCAAGAAGAGCTGATCCTGCCGTATCATCAGAAAGCCCTCTGTCTCCTTTTTGGCTGCGTACACCGGCTATGTATTCATCCATGTCGAAGAGTCTGTCATCATCCAGCAAAGTCTGAAGTTCATGTGAAAATGACAGTATCATCTTCATCCTTTGATAAACGCCCAGACTTCTGTCGTTTAAAATATCAAAAATGACGTCTCTGCTATCCTCCAGCTTGGTAAAAAGCAGAACGTCAAAATCATCAAAGTCATCTTCAAGCGGATCGGGCTCATCATCGTCCGTAACGATATACTCAGAAGGTTCCTTTCTGTCGATAAGCATTTTGGCAGCCACAGGACACGACAACGATATCGACCACTCCCTTATTCCCTCATACTCCTCAACATGTCTGGGGTAAAGGTGACAGATATCGGAAATAAAACTCTCTCCTCTCTCAAGTACCAGCCGGCAAAGCCCACGATCATTTAACAGCTCGCATCTGCCGTTCTCATTCATCCTGATGCAGGATCCTTCAAAATCGACCGCTTTATCGATGGGCTCCCTTAAGGGTCCTTCGTAGTCTTTCAAGGACTGAAGAGTCCGTTCGTCTATCTCTATCTGCCATCCGCCGCAGCAGTTATCCGGACACTTGTCTGCCGCGCATGAAAAAGTGTCAAATTCCTTTTGTTTTACGATTCTCATAAATGCTATTCTACCATATCTTAAATGACATAAAAATAGCAATATTTGTCCTCATACCCGCAAAAAATGACAAGCACACATATATTAATGAACGTATACTTTTTATAATGGCAGACATAATAAACTGCCTGTCAATCCAACTTTACTGTTTTGGGAGGTTACTTAAATGATTAGACAGACTGTTACAGAAAACGGCGCGGTCAGAGGACTGCCCGGAACTGATCCCAGAGTCACAGCCTTTAAAGGAATACCCTTTGCCGCTCCGCCTGTCGGCAAGAACCGGTGGAGAGCTCCACAGAAGGCCTCTGACTGGGACGGAGTACTCAATGCATATTCATATGGCCCTATCTCAGTTCAGGATACCCCGGGACTCGGCGATGACCTGTATTGCAGAGAATGGCATGTCGATCCGGAAATACCCATGGATGAAGACTGTCTGTATCTTAACGTCTGGACCGGTGCCAAAAAGACCGATGACCTTCTTCCGGTGCTGGTATGGTTCTTCGGAGGCGGATTCCAGTGGGGATATACTGCAGAAATGGAATTTGACGGTGAGCAACTGGCCAGAAGAGGCGTAGTTGTTGTAAGTGTCAATTACCGTTTGGGTGCTTTGGGCTTTCTGACCCATCCCGAGATCACAAAAGAATCACCGGATGCGCCTGCCAATTTCGGTAATCTCGATCAACAGGCCGGATTAAAGTGGGTTCGCCGTAATATCAAAAACTTCGGCGGAGATCCCAACAAGATCACCATAGCCGGGCAGTCTGCGGGAGGATCTTCTGTTCTGACACAGATGACATGTGAGGATAACTTCGGTGATATAAAGAACGCATTTATCATGAGCGGTCTTATACGCAATCCCTTTATAACCGATCCGATCATTGTTCCCAGAGATATCAAAGAAACAGAAAAGATCGGTGAAAAGTTCTTTGAGTTCCTCGGAGTTAAAAGCCTTGAAGAAGCAAGAGAACTCGATGCAATATATATCAGAGATAAATATGCCGAATTCCGGGCTCAGAACGGATTCATGGCTACTGTCATCGATCATAACATGGTCAAGGATGATCCGTACAAACTCTTCCTTGAAGGTAAATACGCTCCCATTAACGTAATAAGCGGTAATACACTCGATGAATTCCTGGCCAAAGCTCCCAAGGAAGATACTGATGATGTATTCGAAAAAGGCGATGTTCAGATAATCGAGGCATCTGTCAAAGCTGTCTTTAACAGAAATTCGGCAAATCCTTCAAAAGGAGCCATGTACTATTATCGTTTCATGCCGGATATTCCCGGAAGCGACGATCCCGGATGTTTCCATTCGTGCGATCTGTGGTTCTGGTTCAACAACATAGGAAAATGTGCACGTCCCTATAAAGGCAGGCATTTTGAGCTCGCAATGAACATGTGTGATTATTTCACCAACTTCATCAAGACCGGCGATCCCAACGGGTGCGGGTTCGACGGTGTGTCTCTTCCCGAATGGAAAAGATACCGCTACAACGACAAAAATGAGATGAATTTCACCTCTGACGGGCCTGTTTCCGGTGTCGGCAATTCGCATGATATAGAAAAAGCGTCAGGGCTTATCGACAGTTCGCTTCAGGGCTTTAATCCATATCTGCCTTCATGGGAGTATATCCCCGACGGTGAACCATACGTATTTGGTAACAGAGTATATGTATATGGCTCTCATGATTACTTTAACGGCGCTACCTTCTGTCCCGGAGATTATGTATGCTACTCCGCTCCTGTTGATGATCTTCGTTCATGGAGGTATGAAGGTGTTATCTATGAAAGCACCCAGGAACCCGAAAATCCTCATCGACTGGGTTGTCTGTACGCACCGGATGTGACGCAGGGACCCGACGGAAGATACTACCTGTTCTATGTGCTTGACAGACTCAGTATAGTATCCGTTGCAGTCTGTGATACTCCTGCGGGAAAATATAAATTCCTCGGATATGTTCATTACAAGGACGGTACGCTTCTGGGCCGCAAAGACGGTGATGAGCCGCAGTTCGATCCCGGTGTTCTGACGGAAGGTGACTATACCTATCTCTATACCGGATTCTGCGGACAGACTGACAGCAGCAGACACGGAGCAATGTATGTCAAGCTGGACAAAGACATGCTTACGATAGTTGACGGAATGAAATTCATCGCTCCCGGCAAAATGCACAGTCAAGGCTCCGGATATGAAGGTCATGCGTTCTTCGAGGCGCCTTCTATAAGGAAACGCAACGACACATACTATTTCGTATACTCATCGGAAGTAATGCATGAGCTGTGCTATGCCACTTCAAAGTATACCGACAGGGACTTTAAATACGGTGGAGTCATAATAAGTAACTGCGACCTTGGGATCGACTCATACAAGGCTGCTGATAAAAGAACCTGCTACGGTGCAAATAACCACGGCAGTATCATAGAAATAAATAACGAGTGGTATATCTTCTATCACAGACATACCAACGGCAACTGGTTCTCCCGTCAGGGCTGTCTTGAAAAGATCAAATTCCTGCCCGATGGCAGCATCAAGCAGGCTGAGATAACATCCTGCGGTCCAAATAACGGACCTCTTAACGATATAGCCGAATATCCTGCTTATATCGTATGTAACATCTTCGGTGACGATGATGACATATATGTTAATCCCAAGTCTCCCTGCATTACGCAGGATGGAGCCGACGGTGACAGAAACATCGGGTATATTAAAAACATCACTTCCGGATATACTCTGGGATTCAAATATTTTGACCTCAAAGATGTTACCGGAATGTATGTCCGCACACAGGGATACGGTCACGGGTATTTTGAGATAAGGACCAGCATAGACGGTCCTGTGCTCGGCAAGATCAGTATCAATTCGGCAAACATAGATGAGTATTTCGAAGGAAGTATGGAAAAAACAAGCGGTATATCGGCAATATACCTGACATATCGTGACGAAGGAACGATTCGTCTTAAATCCTTCGGATTCCTGCACTGATTCGATGTAAAGGGGGATTTTATATGGAAGAATACCTAAAAGTTCGTAAGGAATGGCAAAAATCAGACACAGAGCGTGATAAAGATCAGAAAGATCCTGCAGGTATAAGGCGTTATGACAATATCCAGTATGGTCCTGACCAGGAAATGAATGTTCTTGATCTTTATTTGCCAGAGGATTACGACAGACCATTAAGCGTGATCATCAGCATCCACGGAGGCGCATACGTATACGGCACCAAAGAAATATATCAGTTCTATGGCATGAATATGGCCACACGGGGCTTTGCGTTCGTTAACTTCACGTACAGACTCGCACCGGAACACGGTTTTCCCGCCGCTTTGGAAGATACCTGTCTGGTCATGGACTGGATATCCGAAAACAAGGATAAATACGGTCTTGATATAAATAACGCGTTCCTGGTCGGTGATTCTGCAGGAGCTCACTACGCTTCGTTATACAGCGCCGCCTACTCAAATCCAAAATATGCTGATTTTATCGGTCTTAAGATCAATCATGATATCAGGATCAGAGCATGTGCATTAAACTGCGGTCTGTATGATCCCCTCCTTCTCGTTAAAAGAGACGGGCTTGATAATGCCACGGAGTACCTGATTGGACCGGATTGGAAGGAAAAATCTCCCGATTACCTGTGCACAGCCAATTTCCTTGATCCGTCATATCCTCCCGTATACCTGATGAGCGGGACTAATGATTACCTTCTCCCGCAGCTGGAGCCATTTAAAAAGGCTCTTAAAGATCACGGGATCGAAGTTGAATCAAAGATCTACGGCGGTGGTGATCCTGAAAAAGCATATCATGTCTTTCATGTAGATATGAACAATATCTTTCAGAAAGAATGTAATGATGATGAGGCGGATTTCTTCAGAAAGCACGTTGTAAGTTGATCGTCCGGAGAGACCATAACTCACAAGATAAAACAGTAACTGATAATCAAACAAAGAACCGTTCTGTCAATCGGCAGAACGGTTCTTTTACTGTATTTATTCTCTGATTATTGAATAACAGCTGTTCTTTAAGGCTTTATACGATTCCCTGAGCCTTCATGGCATCAGCAACCTTCAGGAATCCTGCGATGTTGGCACCTGCAACATAGTCTCCCTCCAGGCCGTACTTCTTAGCTGCATCATCAAGGTTATGGAATATATTGACCATGATGTTCTTGAGCTTGGCATCAACCTCTTCAAAGGTCCATGAGAGTCTTTCTGAGTTCTGGCTCATCTCAAGAGCTGATGTAGCCACACCGCCGGCATTTGCAGCCTTGCCGGGAACGAAATATACTTTGTTCTGCTGGAAGTACTGTGTAGCCTCCAGTGTGGTAGGCATGTTAGCACCCTCGCAGACTGCGATCACGCCGTTAGCAACAAGCTTTTTGGCATCTTCGAGATTGAGTTCGTTCTGAGTTGCACAGGGAAGTGCGATATCAACTTTAACTTCCCACTGATTGGTTCCTTCCGTAGCCTTGTCATGGTACTGGGCTGAAGGACGCTTTGCAGCATACTCGGTAAGTCTTGCTCTCTTAACTTCCTTGACTTCCTTAAGAAGTGCTACATCTATACCTTCGGGATCATAAACCCATCCGGTTGAATCAGAGCATGTTACAGGCTTTGCACCAAGCTGCTGGGCTTTCTGAATAGCATATATAGCCACGTTTCCTGAACCTGATACTGCACAAGTCTTGCCAGCGATATCGATTCCGTTGCTCTTTAACATCTCCTGTGTCATGTAAAGAAGTCCGTATCCTGTTGCTTCGGTACGAGCCAGTGATCCGCCGTATGAAAGTCCCTTTCCTGTCAGGACGCCCTCATACAGACCGGTGAGTCTCTTGTACTGTCCGTACATAAAGCCGATCTCTCTGGCGCCTGTACCGATATCTCCTGCAGGTACATCCGTATCAGCTCCGATGTACTTGAACAATTCTGTCATAAAGCTCTGGCAGAATGCCATTACTTCTCTGTCTGACTTGCCCTTGGGATCAAAGTCTGAACCACCTTTACCGCCACCGATAGGAAGACCGGTAAGTGAGTTTTTGAATATCTGTTCAAAGCCAAGGAACTTGATAATACCTATATTTACTGAAGGGTGAAGTCTTAAGCCTCCCTTGTATGGTCCAATGGCAGAGTTGAATTGTACTCTCATTGCATTGTTAACCTGAACCTGACCCTTGTCATCAACCCAGGGAACTCTGAAAAGGATCTGACGCTCGGGGGTAGTAAGTCTCTCAAGCAGAGCATCCTTTCTGTACTCCTCCTCATTAGCCTCGATCACTACACGAAGTGATTCAAGAACCTCTTTGACTGCCTGATGGAACTCCGGCTGAGCAGGATTCTGGGCTACAACTCTTTCATAAACCTCATCAACGTATGACATTTTGCTTCCTCCTTAGCTTGTAGTTGCTCATAGTGTTCTTTATTATGAGATTGTATAATTGTATACAATCTAAAAACTTTTTTTATTATATATTATGTGATGCAGCCTTGGCAAGTTATTTTTTGCATATGATTAATATATTAAAAACAAATGCTTCATGATCCATGATTCCCGCTTATCATATCATTGAATCTGTCAATAAGATAAAAAAGCGGACGAAACTGTCCGTTCCGTCCGCATCATACCTGTCATGCACATCCTGATCGAGCCTTAAGGATCAATCTTCATCGAGGAATTCGCTCTTAACATAGCCATATTCACCTTTATACCGGATCTTTGACCATCCGCTGGTCATTGATTCGATAAGATCGAGCTTTTCACCCGTATAAAGAGTGGTTATGATCTCAGCATCGGTGCTGGGTTCTTTTCTGACCCTGACACCGGAATCATTGATCTTGACCGTTCCCTTAACATCAGTACTGTCAGAGGTTGTTGCTGTGTTGTTATTTCCTGTATCGGCACCGGCACCGGTATCGGTATTATCCGTGTTCTCCTCCTCGGTTCCTATGGTAACAGTCTGTACCGCTTCAAGGAACTCGCTTTTTATAAATGCAGAGCCGCCGTTATACTCAACCTCAGACCATCCGTTGCCCTTCTCCTGTATCAGGTTAAACTCCTGTCCGACCTGAGCCTTGTCTATCTTATCTGCTTTTTCGGAATCGGATTTTCTGATATTAACCACATCCGTAGCTTTTACCTTAATTACAACCACAGCAGCATGATTGGAATCATCTCCCTCGGTGGTTGTCGTATCCTCTTCGGTAACAGGTGCCTCTATGCTGGCCAGAGACTCTCCTATCTCTTCTTTCATCTTTTCCGTGAAATATGCAACAAACTCATTGACTTCGGTATTCTCGGCCAGTATGTCATTATATTCAACAGTAACTTTATTCTGAAGATCTATGTAGTCATCCTGCAGAACGAGACTGGAAACATATTCATATACCGGATCATCATCGGATGTGGTGTTATAAATACGGAAATCTCCGGTCTCAGTAGTCTCGATATAATAAGTCTGAAGCCCGGGAAGCGGAGTATCCAGATCCTTAAACTTCGTCTTGGAAGAAACATATGCAACATATGAATTCTCTGTAAGACCCGGTTTCGTATATATCATGATATCCTGAAACGGTTCTATGTATTTGCTCTGTTCCTTGATCCTGATCTTCTCAACATCATTCAGGTTGGTATTCATTGAAGTCACTGTAAGGACATCACCCTTGGCCATAGCATCATAGTAATCCTTAATAAACGTATTCAGCTCAGCATGAGCATTCTCTTCCAGTTCATATGCAGGAGGCTCCAGAGAATTTGCGGAACCTTCGGAAGAAACAGCTGCCTGGGCAGCCAAAGCTGCCTCCTGTGCCTGTTTCTCAAGCGCCTCTCTCTTGTTGGCATTAACTGCTATGATAACCGTTATGGCTACACACAGAACAAGTACGCAGGGCATAACTATCCTGCTGTGCTCAAATATCCATTCCTTGATATCGGTCAGCTTTTCCTTTACAGCGTAAAGGCCGCTCCTGTTATCATCTTTCATAAAACAAGATAATCCTTTCAAGTCTGAAGGCCATTGGCCTAATGCACTCGACAGGAATCGAACCTGCATTAAAGGCGTCGGAGGCCTTCGTTCTATCCGTTAGACTACGAGTGCTGATTTGTTACAAAAATGTTACACACCACTCGCAATATAATAACACAAGAACAGCAAAAAGTCTAGTTTTCGTCCTTTTGAGCAACCAAAGAGACCTCTTCGCTGTCTCTGTCATACATATAGACCGAATCCGCCAGTATTTCCTCATCCGGTACTTCGGTTTTATTGACCTCACATACTATATTAAGGAGAGCCCGGCAATCGGATTCACCATCCTGGGGAAGCAGGATGAGCTCATGAACCGAACTGGGCAGAATGTAAAGGTTACGATCCAGTTCTTTAGAGAGCTGTTTCATGGCCGAACCGTATAAAAGAGCAGAAGCCCCGAACATCTGATCTTTGTTAGTCAGAACATACATCACGATTCCCGGATCATCATAAATGAAATTCGTTTTTTCCCTGATTATCTCCTCCATGGTGAGTATATGGTCAGGTGAATTTCTTTTCATATTAGACATTGCTATCCCGTATAACCTCTCCTCATCCGTATCCCACCTGGTCATTATATTGTCACGAATAAGGACCGTCGCCGTGCCGCCATTTCCCGGAACATCATTCGAGACATCGATATAATAAGCCACGGTCAGATCCAGAAAGCTCCTGTGTGGGATTTTGCTCAGGATATCCGCATTTCTCCGCGTGTTTATCAGCTTAAACGCTATCCTGTCTCTGACTTTGTCAAGATCAAAAATATCATCTAAAACGTCCGGAGACGGAGCAGATGAATTCTGAAGGCTCTCGGACAGCCTCACCGCCAGTCTCTTCATTTCACTGCCGGATATATCTGCCTCATACAGGTCATTGATATATAATGTCGGGAATACATTACACCCGTTCTTTTTAGCCATGATCCCGGTCAGTACCACTCCGTTGTTCTTGGTAACTGTTTTGATCGAAGTCTCATATTCATTTCCCAGCTCATTTCCTACCATATTACAAAGATCTTCTTTAAAAATGTCAAACTCCATATTGATTCCTTTCTAATACATACTTTGATTACGCGCAAAAAAGGCAATAACGTATGTTATTGCCTTACAAGCTTAACAAATATATGAAAGAAAAGAACCGAGCTTATACTCTGGACAGATACTCACCTGTTCTGGTGTCGATCTTTATCACGTCTCCCTGCTCAACAAACAGAGGAACTGCAACCTGTGCTCCGGTCTCAACTGTAGCGGGCTTGGTAGCACCTGTAGCCGTATCGCCCTTGAATCCGGGCTCTGTATCCGTAATAGCCAGTTCAACGAACAAAGGAGGCTCTATAGAGAACACTGATCCGTTGTAACTGCAGACCTTGACCATTTCATTTTCCTTGACAAACTTTAACGAATCACCAACCGTATCCTGGTTTAATGCGATCTGCTCATAATTCTCAACGTCCATGAAATTATAAAGGTCACCGTCCGAATACAAATACTGCATATCTTTTCTATCAATACGTGCCTGCGGACACTTTTCAGTAGGTCTGAAAGTCTTTTCCACTACTCCGCCGTTGATGACATTCTTAAGCTTGGTTCTGACGAATGCAGCTCCCTTACCGGGCTTAACATGCTGAAACTCGATTATCTGATAAACAGAACCTTCCAATTCAATGGTTATACCATTTCTGAAATCACCTGCAGAAATCATAACTGAATAATCCTCCTAACAATCTACAATACAATTCCCAAACATTTTATTACAAAAGCCCCAATATTACAAGGAAAAATTTAAATATCCGCAATATGGTCCATAGCCTCAAGATAACCCGTAAGACCATGACCCTTTATCACTTCATCGCATCCGTTGGATGTAACAGATGTTCTGCGGAATTCTTCGCGGCTGTCAATATCGGTGATATGGACCTCTATCTTGGGCATATCTACGGATTTTAACGCGTCCATGATTGCGTAACTGTAATGTGTATAGGCCCCGGGATTTATGACTATCCCATCCAGCTTCGTAAGATAGGCTTCCTGTATCTTATCGATTATCGCTCCTTCATGATTCGACTGAAACAGTTCAACAGAAATACCTTTTTTGCGGGCATGATCTTCGATCATGGAACATAATGTCTCGTAGTTTTCCTTACCGTAAAGATCCGGCTCCCTGATCCCCAGAAAGTTCAGGTTCGGACCGTTAATAATCAACAATTTCATCACTGGCCTCCATATAAAGAGATTCACGTTTATTTAAAAGATCGGTTATGGTCTTTAATGTATCGTCATTTTTAAGCAGCGGCCGTTTAGTATCATTCTTAAGTCTGGCCGCCAGCGTTTGAGCATTTTGCCTCAGATAAGCCGTAACGCCGAGTGATCGTATGAGCGGTATATTGTTCTTTGTACACATTCCTCCGCCAAGCGATATCACATATTTATGTGACGGATCATTATCAAGCATTTTATTCAGTTTGATAAGAGTATCACTTTCCATCCTGCGAAACGCCTCTTCTCCCATTTTCGCAAAAATGTCATTTATACTCATCCCGGTATCAGATTCGATCATTTCATCTGTATCGATAAAAATATATCCCGAATCATCGCACAGACGTCTGCCGATGGTGCTCTTGCCGCAACCCATCATGCCGCAAAGAACCAGAGCGCGGTTCATACTTATGAGCATATTAAGGAAACAGTCCATCTCTATATCATGAGCGATATCCGCAACACCGTGAAACAGCTTAAAAGCTTCTACACCCTGGTACAGCAGCATTCTAAGACCATTATGAGCTGTGCCGCCGCATCCCTTTATCCTCTTCATAAATTCAGTTTCAAGGGGATTATAAATTATGTCATAGCCCGTACGTACATTTTCATAAAAAGCCATATCGTCAATAACACAGGCACTGCAGTCAGGATGCATGCCGACACTGGTGGACTGAATGACCACGTCAAACTGTTCACCTGCCGCATATCCTGGTGCATCTTCAAGCGGCAGGATGTTATCCTGCCTGACAGTCCTGTTAAACTGAAGGATCTTAGCGGCTCCTTCGGAATTACATACATATCTGACAGCCTTGGATGCTCCGCCGTCTCCCAGTATCGCAACTCTTTTGTCTTTAAGCGTGATACCGTGATCTTTAAGGGCCCTGGATAGCCCCAGGCAGTCCGTATTATATCCTGTTAATCTGCCGTCTTTTGTAACTATGGTATTGCACGCTCCGATTGCGGAGACAGCATCGTTTATATCGTTAAGATTTTTGATAACATCTGTTTTGTACGGGACCGTTACATTAACACCGCATATTCCGTTTTCCGCCAGACCAAGTATGCTGCTCTCCAGATCCTCTTTCGAAGTATCCATAAGAGTATAATCTACTTCTACCCCCAGTCTCCGGCCGAGATAGTTGTGAATATCCGGTGAAATCGAATGTCCGAGCGGGTGCCCTATGAGGCCTGATCTTCTAATTTCCATTTTCCAGGTATACTTTACCGTTCCTTTCGCAGTATCGTCTGTATGAATGAAGGATGATCCTCTCTCCTATCCTTTTAAGAACGATCTGGATCTCTTCTTTTTTGTCTATAGGTTTGACCAGTATCGACATTATTCCGGCGTTGTTGGCTCCCCAGATATCTGTAAAGAGCTGGTCTCCTACCATTAAGGTGTTGCCCGGCTCAGAGCCCATTTTATCCATGGCTTTCATATAGCCGGCTTTACCCGGTTTACCCGCTTTGTATATGTACAGGCAATCGACATCATCATTGAACATTTTCACACGGTCTTCTTTGTTGTTTGACAAAAATAACACACGATATCCAATATCTTTCAGCCTTTTCATCAGGGTGATCGAGCGTTCATCAGCCGGAAAACCATGAGGAACCAGCGTATTGTCTATATCAAAGATAATGCCCCTGTATCCTTCTTCGTAGAGGTTCTCATAATCGATATCATAAGACGATGCAATGAATCTGGTTGGATAGAGTTTTTTGAACATGATTGGATTATAACAGAAATAATGAAAGCCTTAAAGTATTCTTTAAGGCTTTCATTGACCAAATTTTTTAAGGAGAATCTATAAAAATCATTTTCTATGGGAGGTTAGAAATGATCATTTAGCTATTACTATTCCGTCATCTGAGAAGAGATTTCTGGAATCACCTACAAAGTAGGAATACTCTGAAAGGATGTCGTCCTTTTTCATATCGGAAATGGCTTTTTCCATATCGAGAGACTTTATTGATGCCTCGCTGCCGATATGATCGAAAGTATCCTCTTTGTTGAATGTGAGGGATATATCCTCAAGATCTGCGTTCTTTACGGGTCTGCGTATGGCAGTTTCATCAACCTTCTGTACGCTCTCCTGAATCTCGGAAGCATTACCGGCAGCTGATTCCTCGGCTGCTTTAACTTCCTCTACATCGACCTGGGGAATATTCTTTATATATGAGTTGTAATTCAGGTAGCTGTCTAAGCCGTTATAAAACTGAATTCCCATATCCGTTCCTCTCATCATAGGTGATACTCATCACCCCTTGTGATTAATATATCGGACATCGGGAGAAAAACTTTAGCATAATTTTATAAAATAATAAAATTAAATTGATGAGAGGAGTTCCTTGGTATAGTCTGCCTTCGGATTGGAATATACCTGTGCCGGAACGCCTTCTTCCACGATGATACCGCTCTTTAAGATGATCAGGCGATCGCAGAAATTATATACGACACGAAGGTCGTGAGATATGAACAATATTGATAAACCAAATGTGTGCTGAAGATTCTTCAGCAGTTCCAGTATCTGTGCCTGAATGGTAACATCAAGCGCCGAAACAGGTTCGTCGGCTATAAGAAGTCTGGGGCCTGGGATAAGGGCCATGCCTATGCAAACCCTCTGTCTTTGCCCTCCGGACAGTTCTCCGGGATATCTGTTCAGATGTTCCTCCCTGAGTCCGACCGTGAGTATCATCTCGAGAGCTTTATCATGCCTTTTGTCCTTATCCTTCTCACCGGACAGATACAGAGCCTCCTCAAGCAGGCTGCCGACTTTTTTGGACGGATTAAGGCTTCCCTTGGGGTCCTGAAATATCATTGACGCCCTTATGCCATCATTCATTGTGATCTGACCGGTATAAGGCACCAGATCAAGGACCGCTTTGGCTATCGTGGATTTGCCGGATCCGGACTCCCCTACAAGGCCCAGGATCTCGCCTTCCTTTATATTAAAGGAGATACCCTTTAATACTTCCTTGGTAACGGTATGTCCAAACAATCCGCCCACTCTGCTGTTAAATTGTACTTTAAGATCATTTACTGTCAGTATCTCGTTCATTATGATAAATAAGCTCCGGGTCGATCTTCGGTATCGCCGCGATCAGTTTTTTGGTGTATTCTTCAGTGGGATTGGTAAAAACTCTCTCCACAGGTCCGCTCTCAACGATATATCCGTCCTTCATGACCAACACTCTCTCGCACAATGTCCTGACTAGGCTCAGATCATGTGATATGAACAATATAGACGTCTTTTTCCGTGCGTTCAGTTTCTTAAGAAGCTTCACTATCTGTGACTGTATGGTAACGTCCAGAGCCGTCGTAGGCTCATCGGCAATAAGTATCTTAGGTTCCATGATCATTGCCGTGGCTATCATCACCCTCTGTCTCATGCCGCCCGACAGCTCATGCGGATATTGCCTCATGACATGTTCGGGATCGTCCAGTTCAACCTCTGTAAGTATCTTAAGAACCTTTTCATACCTTTGTTCTTTGCTAAGATCCGTATGGATCCGAAGCGGTTCTTCGACCTGATCATATATCCTCTTAACCGGATTAAGACTGGTTAAAGGCTCCTGAAATATCATGCTGATATCATTGCCCTGGATACTCCTTAACTCATTCCTTGATATGGTCAGAAGATCCTTGCCATCATAGAATATCCGGCCACGTTTTTTCATGTCTTTACGTGACAGAAGCCCTGCAATAGCAAGCGCCGACATGGATTTGCCGGATCCCGACTCACCTACCAGTCCAACGATCTCCCCCTGCTTTAACGTAAGATCAAAATCAAACACCACTGTCTCGGGTATAATGTGATCGTGAAACTCAATATTAAGATCTGTTACTTCAAGTAGAACGTCATTTTCCATTGCTAGATCACTTTTCAAACGAATCAGACAGTAAACCGAATCCAAGAACCATGAGTATTATCGCAAGTCCGGGGAAAAGCGCATAATTGGGTGCTTTGAACAAGAAGCCCTGTGCTTCGGACAGCATACGTCCGAGACTTGGATCAGGAGGCTGTACTCCGATACCCAAGAAGCTCATTGATGCTTCAGCAAGAACTGCATTGTTAAACCCGATCAGAACAGAATTGAGCAGAACCTTAAGCGTGTTGGGCAGGATATGTATTACCATGATCCTAAGGTCCGAAGCTCCCAGAAGCTTGGCGCATTTAACGTAATCCATATTTCTGTTCTTTAAAAATTCGCCGCGCACTATCCTGGCAAAGCTCGGAATAAATGCGATTCCCAGCGCTATCACGACCTGATAAGTACCGGGCCCTAAAAGGCTTATAAAGAGCAAAGCTAAAAGAATGCTCGGAAAAGCAAAGATAGCATCATTTATCCTCATCAGGATCTCATCAACCAGTCCTCCGAAATATCCGGTGAGTGCACCAATTATTATACCGAAAAACGTGCCTATGAATACCGTACCCAGCGCGATGCAAAAGGTAGAAAAGCTGCCCTGAATCACCCTGCTTAATATCTCTCTGCCGAAATTATCACATCCGAAGGGGTGCTTTAAAGAAGGCGGAGCAAATTTAAGAGTAGCATCTATGGCGTTTGCATCTCTTAGCGGAAGGATTCTGCCCAAAAAGACGAAAAGCACCATGAATATAATTATTCCGATGCCCAGTATGAAGTTGAAGTTTTTCTTATTTGTCTTCAAAGCTGATCCTCGGATCTATCAAGCTGTATATTATGTCAACCAGCATGTTGACTACCAGCACCATAAAACTGATTATAACTATTATTGCCATGACAACAGGATAATCCCTGTTTGAAATTGAAGTAAGAAGTATCCTGCCAAGACCCGGGATACCGAATACCTGCTCTACTATGATACTTCCGGCTATTATGTCAGTAAGAGCCATCCCGAGGAAAGTGATCACGGGCAGTATGGCGTTCTTGAGCATATGATTGTAAATCACCCCGTTTGTCGTATTGCCCTTGGAGTATGCTGTTCTGACATAATCCATGTTGTATTCGGATATCAGGGAGCCTCTGAGCAGTTTTACCGCCATTGTGGCCTTTGGAAGCGCTATAGCCAGAGATGGGAAAAACATATACCAGAGAAATCCTCCGAAGTCGTTGCTGTAAGATACATATCCTCCTGGAGTAAATATCTTTAGGATCCGTCCAAAGATCAGAGTGATCAGTATACCTGAAAAAAACGGAGGGATCGACATTATAATCTGGTTTAATATCATGATGATCCTGTCAAGGACCCCACCCTGATACTTTGAGGTATGTATACCGAGTGGTATTGAGATAACTATCATCAGGATAAATGACATGGCTGCCATGGTAGCCGTGACGGGTATCTTGTCAAATATCATCGTGGATACATCTATCCTGTAGCTGTACGAAACGCCCATATCCCCTTTGAAAAGCGCAATTAGCCACCTGAAATAGCGGACTATCACAGGATCGTTAAGATGCAGTTCCTCCCTTAGCGCATTGAGTCTCTCGGGAGTTGCATTGGTTCCGAGCATGGATATGGCCGGATCACCGGATATTAAGTTGAAGGCGATATAAACGAATAACGTTACCACGATGACCGTGATCATCATGGTAACGATCTTCTTTAAGGCGTATCGCATGAAAAGCCTTTCTTAGTCTGCAGGTCTTATCTTGGCAATATCCTGAACGTACAGGGGATAGAATTCATATCCGGTAAACTTATTGCTGATAGCCACGAATTCCGGAAGGTCCTGAATGTATACGTTGGCCGCATCCTCGGACAGTATCCTCTCACATTCTTTGTAATACTTGGTCTTCTCATCCTCATCCGTAGCTGTCTTTGCCTTAGCAAAAGCCTCGTCATAAGCAGGATTCGAATAATTGATGAAGTTCTTTGAGCTGTCGGATGTAAAGCGCTGAAGCAATGCTGATGCAGTCAGGCTTGAAGCATCTACTCCGACTACGGTTGACTGGAACTTTCTGTCATTATATACATCCGAAAGCCAGCTGTCCCATTCAACCAGCTTGATATTGGCTGTTACACCTATCTTGGCAAATTCATCTGACAGTACCTGAGCCGTATCAACGTGCTGCGTGTAGTTGGATGCTACCGTTATGTCAAAAGAAAAGCCGTCAGGATATCCTGCTTCGGAAAGCAGTTGCTTGGCCTTATCCAGATCCTGGTTGTATGTATCGTTGAGCTCTTCCATATAATATTTCCCGAAAGCGGGGAACATTGAAGACCCTATCTCGGTACCCTTGCCGTCTGAAACAAAGAGCATGATCTCAGCCGGATCTATGGCATAACAAAGGGCCTGTCTGACCTTGACATTATCAAACGGTGCCTCGGCATTGTTAAGGTATAATGCCTGAACCAGATTCATGGTCTCTTCAAGGATGGTAAATTCATTTTTGTCCAGGAGTTCTGCCTGAGTGCTGGGTATCCTGGCCAGCAGATCGATAGCTCCCGACTGAAGCTCCATAGCTACCGTGTCCATATTGCCGATAACCTTGAAGGTAACATTCTCGATATGGGCAGCATGGTCTTTGTCATAATAATCATCAAACTTCTTAACTATGAAGTTCTCCTGAGGAGAACGGGATACGAACATATAAGGGCCTGTTCCGACAGGATTGGTGTCGGGGTTCTTATTTGATTCCGGTATTATGGCCGTAGTCATATATGCCAGGAATTCCGTGTCAGGCTCATTAAGATGGATGATAAAGTTATTTCCGTCTATCTGTGTATCCTTAATATTTGAATACGCCGCTACCAATGGTGAACCACCAGAAGTATCGGCGCATCTGTCTATAGAATACTTGACATCCTGCAGTGTAACCGTACTTCCGTCATGGAATTTCACACCGTCTCTTAATGTGAACGTGTAGGTGAGAGCATCATCAGATACTTCGTAGCTTTGTGCAACTGCAGGGATAAAATCGCCGTTGGAATCTGGCTTTATAAGCCCCTCAAAGATGTTGAACAATACCTCTTTAGTTCCTGCCGCTTCAACTTTATGCGGGTCAAGACTGTCCTCGAGGTCCTGAGGGATTCCTACGACGATGGAAGAACCTTTTCCTTTCTTATCACCTGAGCATCCGCACAGTGCAACAGCAAGTACCGGAATCATGAGCAATAAAAGCAGCCCTCTGAGAGTTGTTTTTTTCATGTTTTCTTCCTTCTTTCGTATTTATTTAGTTTTCCTAAGCCAAAGGCTTACCGCTAACAGTATATATAAAAAAGAACCGATGCGCAAGCACCGGTTCGGGTAATCTCAAAAAATTTCTTTAAATCAATTAAGGACCTTCTTGAGTTCATCCATGAATGTATTGATATCCTTGAACTCTCTGTATACAGATGCAAATCTTACATATGCAACCGAATCCACATCCTTTAACTTTTCCATAACCAGTTCACCGATTACTGAACTCGGGATCTCGCGTTCTTCCTTTGAATAGATCTCGGTTTCCACTGAATCAACAATATCCTGTATCTGTTTTGCAGATACGGGTCTTTTATGACAGGCCCTTAGTACTCCGGATTCGATCTTCGATCTGTCAAACGCCTCTCTGTTATCATCCTTTTTAACAATGATAAGAGGTATGGTCTCTACTTTTTCGTAGGTGGTAAATCTCTTGTCACATTCGTCACATACTCTCCTTCTTCTGATAGAGTTGTTCTCCTCAGCAGGTCTTGAATCTATGACTCTGGTATTTTCATGACCACAAAACGGACATTTCATATGGTATCTCTTCCCCCTATATATTGGTTTTGTTTAACAACTAGATACAGTATATACTATATGATAAAATTATGTCAACTACTTTCTGTAAACAAAAAAACGATATCTGTTATTGAGATACCTCAGAAAAAAAGGACTGCCATCTGGCAGTCCCTGAATCCGTTAATATATTCACTCTATTTCTTCTGAAGGAAATCCGGTATGTTAAGCTTGGTCTCCTTAACATTGCTTCTGATATCCGAAGGAGAAGTAATGCCCACCGGGGACTGAGCGCCTGCTCCGGTATTAAACCTGGGCATCGATCCCGTACGCTGAGACAGCACATTTATCTCAGGAGTTCTGGTCTCTGCAGAAGAAGGCATTCTGTTTGAGTTAAATCCCGGTATCTGTTTGGGCAGAACCAGACCCTTCTGCGCAAAGCTGGTAGGTGTAACAGGGATAGATGCATCATGAACACCTGTAGCGATAACGGTTACAGTACATGTATCAGGCTCTGTCACATCAAAGTTGGCACCGAAAATGATATTTACATCATCTCCCGCAACCTCCTGTATCTGTTCTGCGGCGATCTGAACATCCCAGCCGGAGATATCCCCGGTAACATTGATGATAAGATCGGTAGCACCGTTAACAGATGTGTCAAGAAGCGGTGATTCGATAGCCATCTTGGCGGCATCTGAAGCCTTATCTTCTCCCTTGCCTTTACCGATACCTACATATGCAATACCCTTGTCCTTCATGATGGTACGAACATCGGCAAAGTCAAGGTTGATCATTGCATTTTCATTTATTAGATCCGTGATACCCTGAACAGACTGCTGAAGAACCTCGTCAGCCTTTTTCAATGCATCGGGGAAGGTTGTCTTGCGATCTATGATCTCATATATCTTTTCATTCGGGATAACGATCATCGTGTCAACGCAATCCTTGATCTTGGCGATACCGGTATTGGCATTGTTCATCCTGACTTTACCCTCGAAGGGGAAAGGCTTGGTAACTACAGCAATGGTCAGTATACCCATTTCCTTGGCGATCCTTGCTACAACGGGAGCTGCACCTGTTCCGGTACCGCCACCCATACCGCAGGTAACGAATATCATATCGGCACCCTTTAAAGCTGCCTGAATCTCGTCTACGTTCTCCTCGGCTGCCTTTTCACCAACCTCGGGCTGTGCTCCTGCACCAAGTCCCTTGGTGAGCTTTTCACCGATCTGAATAACTTTGGGAGCTTTACATCTGCTAAGCGCCTGCTTATCGGCATTGATACCGATAAATTCAACGTGCTTAACATTTTCCTCGACCATTCTATCTATAGCGTTACCGCCCGCGCCGCCGACTCCTGCTACTATTATTCGCGCTCCGGCAACGTTTTCATCAGTCTTAATCTCTAACACAGTGACTCCTCCCCTAAGTAGTCTCTAAAATAATCGCATATTATATAATATAGTTTTTCCGTGGATAATTCAATACGAAAGTTGTGATAACGTATGGTTTTTAATTATCATCCGGCTCAAACGAAACACTTTTGGTCTCTTCGGTGTAGTTTTCCATGCGCAGTTCCCCGCTTCTGCCCTCGATCTCCGGAAGCATATACTGCAGCTTCATTATCTTTTCATCCAGATTGCGGTCCGTGCCCAGTGAAACACGTATGTCATCAAAGTACAAAGTGATGCTGTTGTCCGGTCCGAAATATATCCGGTCTATCGACAGATTGTATTTGTTGACCAGCTGTGTGATGTCCAGGATCGATCCAAATACGGCCGGATCATCTACAGGCAGTGGTTCATAAAGGACCACATGCTCAAACGAAAGCCCCGTTACTAACGGGATGCCTTTGGTCTTATCCGAGGATGCTTCAACTATTATACCCTCTTTATCGAAATACATATATTTTTCAAGATATTCCACATATCCTGCCACGGCCTTCTCATACACATCGATCTTGACCGTATGCGGATCCTGGACAGAGATATCCATAGCGGAGACAAACGGAATATCCTTGATCTTTTTATTTTTGTATTTGAGGGATAAAAGAAAAGAATTATGTCCGAAGGGCCCGTCCATGACCATATTCATTATCTCTTCGTTGGTATAATGAACGTTACCCTCAACATAGACAGTCGTTATTCTGTAACTGCCTAGTACGTAGGCTGCACCGATGATCAGCCCGATCAATATGAGCGCAGCGATTCCCGTGATTATGAAAATACTCTTATGATTCGTAAAATATCTCACTTAAGCATCCCTGACCGTGATACCCCTTTGAACGCTGAATACCAGCCCCACTTCAAACAGCAGCGAAACAACCGAGGATCCTCCGTAACTGATGAACGGGAGCGATATTCCCGTATTGGGTATGGTATTTGTCACGACAGCTATATTCAGAATGACCTGAATTGCTATGTGGGCCATGAATCCCACTATCAGTAAAGCGCCATAAAGATCCGGTGCATTATATGTAATGATAAGGCACCTCCATAAAAGTAGCAGGAACAGCAGTATAACACAGATAGCGCCGAAGAATCCCAGTTCCTCGCATATTATCGAAAAGATCATATCGTTCTGTGCTTCCGGAAGGAATCCGAGCTTTTGCATGCTCTGACCTATTCCCTTGCCGAATATCCCGCCTGATCCTATCGCATACAGAGCCTGAAGTGTCTGGAATCCCTTGCCTGATGCATAAGCATTGGGATCGAGCCAGGCCAGTATTCGTTCACCTCTGTACCCCAGAGCACTGTCCTTGTTCTGAACGACAACATATACAGCCAGCGCACAGACAGCGATAAGGAACACTCCCATCAATATGAATTTTTTATAATCCGGGCTCACTACAAAGCACATGATAAGAGCAATCCCGAATACGATGATCGCAGAACTCAGGTTTCTGGTGATACCATAAATCGCAATGACCATGGGCATGGAAGCACCCAGTGCTATAAATATGCCTTTCCATGTGGTAATGGCATTTCCCAGCCTGCATACCAGGTGAGCCAGACATATTATGATCGCCAGTTTGGCGATCTCAGCCGGCTGGATCGAAGTTCCCATGAATCTGATCCATCTCTTAGCGCCGTTAGCCTCGAATCCGAAGGGTATTATGAGAAATAAAAGTGCCATAGCAAAGATATATGCCAGTCCTGAGGTCCTTTCCCAGAAATGATAAGGAACAAGAGAAACGGCAAACATAACGCCAAGTCCAAAGACCGTATTCACAGCCTGCTTTTTAAAGTAATAGGCAGAATCGTTAAAACTGACACTGCCATCATAAGAGCTGACCGAATAGAGCACGACCAGTCCGAATATGACCAGAAGTGCTATCGTTATCAGCAATGTGGAATCAAAGAATCTGCTGGTTGATAATTTTTTGAGGGTAAACCTGTCCGCCATATATTATCCTTAATGACCGTCACTGCTGTGACGGACTACCGTTCTCATCGTATGTTATCTCGGTAACGGTCTCGTTTCCGGATGTTGGTTCTTCACCTTCGTCCGAGAAGGTTCCTCCGATAGTTGCACCCGTATCGGGATCTATATATGCTCCGGTGTTGGGATCTACAGCGTATCCCGTCTCCGGGTCTATGGCAAATGTTTTCCATATCTCACTGTTTGCGGGCGGTGTCTGTTCTTCGGTAACACTGTTTTCATCACCGGCTCCATCCGTTCCTTCAGCATCGCCTTCGGTATCGGATCCGTCCTCACTCTTTGCAGGAGTGGTGATCTCGATCTTTAATTCTTCGAGTTCTGTCCGTTCCTTATCGCTTAACTCTTCGGTCATAAATATACCGAGATACGGCAGCGCTTCGGTAAGTATATTTCTTACTATCCTGGTAGCATACTTGGCATCGTCCTGATATCTGACGTTGGGTCTGTCCACAACCACATAAATAGCTATCTGCGGGTCATCTACAGGTGCATAACCCATGAACGATACTACATACTCGTTATTCTTTCGGGGAAGGGTCTCGGCTGTACCCGTCTTGCCGCCTATTATATATCCGGCAGGTCTGGCGGTCTTACCGGTACCATGCTCTCCGGTAACGACCTGGTTACACATAGAGATTATCATATCCGAGGTGTCCCGGGATATAGTCTGTTTAAGCAAACGGGGTTCAATGTTTTCAACCGTTGCCCCGGATGAATTAATGACCTTTTTGACCAGATGCGGCTCATAATAATATCCGCCGTTTATAAGGGAAGAAAAGGCAGCGATCATCTGTATCATCGTACAGTTATAACCCTGTCCGAAGGAACACGTAGCCAGTTCCGATGACCTCATGTTTTCTGCCGTGTATACCAGCGAAGCAGTCCTTGCTTCTCCGGCCAGATCGATATTGGTCTTGAGTCCCATGTTAAATATATGCTGGAATTTGGTAAAATTGTTTATTCCCTCAGCCTGAGCAACATACATCATGCATACGTTACATGATCTCTCTATTCCCTCGGCAACCGTCAGTATACCGTCACCATATGTGTTATGGCATTTGATCTCATGTCCTCCGACCTCAAGCATTCCCTGACAGTTGTAGCTCTCATTTCCCTTTATAGCTCCGCATTCTATCGCTGATGCAACAGTCAGGGGCTTTGAAACCGAACCCGGCTCATATGCATCCGAGATGCAGAAATTCTTCCATAAAGCGTTATAATTCTGATAAAGGGCATCGCCCTCTATTGTATTAACATTATCCTCTGTAATATATACTCTGTTGCCGTTCTCCTCATCGACGACCTTATCGCCCTTATCATCAAGGAGTTGCATTCCAATAAGAGATTCCTTGTTTCTGGTATCGTTAAGGTTAAAATTCGGATAAGATGCCATAGCCAGTACCTCACCGGTATTGACATTCATGATGATGCATCCGAGATTATTTGCTCCGTTTCCGGAATGGAAATTGTTGGCGTACTCGTCGTTAAACTTCTTCAGATACTTTTCAACCATAGCCTGAAGATTGGCGTCTATAGTGGTAACGATACTATTGCCGTCTTCGGCCGATATTGTGGTCCTCTCCAGAGTACCTTCTTCGTTCATGAAGCCATATTCGCGGCCGGGCGTCCCGCTCAGGACATCGTTATAATATTCTTCCAGACCATATGAACCAACATCATCGCCGGTCGTGAAGCCGATGACATCGCAGGCCAGGCTGTTGCCCGGATAGAGCCTCTGATACTCTTCTTCAAACCAGATACCCTTAATGAGAGATCCTTCTTCGTTCTGGAGTGCTATGAAATTCTGTATTTTCTCATAGGGGAGTTTTTTTGACAGAATATAATATCTCGATGATTCTTTATTCTGCTCGAAATAATCCCTGACTTTGGCCGTATCGATCCCGAATTCGCTCCTAAGAGCGGCAAATGTCGGCTCTATGGCCTCTTCATCTGCATTTAATGCCACGCTGTCCAGAATGACAGTATATACCTTTTCAGATGTTGCCAGAATATTGCCGTTGGTATCAAGTATCGATCCTCTCCTGAAAGGGATCGTAACACTGTCATATTTTTGCTGTGCCAGTACCTGCTTTTTATACTGGGCACCGTTGTCTCTGGTTATCGAATACAGTCTGTAGATCAGACATACAAAAAGAAGTAGCACTATTGCAAATAGTACTACCAGCTTTTTTTTCATAAATTTAGTAAATTGTCTTTGCGGATATGATTCTCTCAAGATAACCCCTAGTCCGGAATCTTGCCTGTCTGTCTGACATAATCGGAGCCTTCACCGTTGAAGGATATTATCTGTCCTTCCTCAGCGTACTGCATTCCAAGTTCCTGTATGGCTACCGTGCGAACCTCTTCAAGGTTGACATTGCTGGTTATTCTGCTGTAGTTTTCATCATTATCGAGCTTCATCTCATTAAGAGTACGTTCCATTCTGGAGATCGTCTTAACCGAATCGGTTATCTGAGCCTGAAGCATCAGATAATATGTAATGGCGCCGGATACGGCTGCCGCTGCGATCATCAGGAAAAACGCTGTCCTTATAGCTGTGATCCTTCTGATCTTTCTTTGGCGTTTCTTGCCTTCAATGACGCTTAATCTCTCTTCGCGTCTGACGGGTATTGTGTTCAGCTTCCTTGCTGCGCTTGTTGCCATTTTTCTCTCCTATCTTATCCTAAATCCTGACACTTTTCAAATATCCGGAGTTTTGCACTCTGTGATCTGGTGTTTTCCTCAAGTTCCTTTGGGGTCGGCAGTATCGGTTTGCCCGTGATCACCGTTCCTTTGCTTTTTCTCCCGCATACGCACACCGGAAATGAGGGCGGGCATGTGCACGGGTTTTGGGCATTCCTGAATGCTGTTTTAACTATCCGGTCCTCCAGCGAGTGGAAAGTTATGATACAAAGCCTGCCTCCCGGGTTCAGAAGATCTATGATCCTGTCTATCGAATCCTTTAGTATCTCCAATTCCCTGTTACACTCTATCCTGATGGCCTGAAACGTTCTTTTTGAAGGGTGGCCTCCCGTAGCTCTTATTCTGGCCGGTATCGCATTTTTTATTATCTCGTTCAGTTCAAAAGTGGTCTCTATCGGATGATCCCGTCGTGCTTCGCAGATATGCTTCGCTATGTTTTTGGCGAATCTGTCTTCGCCGTAATCTCTTATCACTCTGTACAGATCCGATTCAGGATATTCATTGACTATGGCTCTGGCATCCAGTGACTGTCTCCGGTCCATTCTCATATCAAGCGGTGTATCAAATCTGTATGAGAATCCCCTTTCCTCGTTATCAAGCTGGTATGATGAAACTCCCAGGTCCAGGAGCATCCCGTCTATCCCGTCTATGTTCAGAGATCTGAGGACCTCTGGAGTATTCAGATAATTGTCATGGACTATTACTGTCTTTGATCCGAATTCCTTAAGTCTGTCTTCCCCGGCCTTGATGGCATCTTCGTCTCTGTCTATACATATCAATCGTCCGGATCCGTCAAGTCTTCGTGCTATCTCACTACTGTGTCCGGCCCCGCCCATCGTACCGTCAACATATATTCCGCCGGGTACGATCCTTAAGCCCTCGATGCATTCAGTTATCATTACCGGATAATGACTAAATTCCATTCGCTATCATATCCCTATGCCGAGCTCGATCATATGTCTGGCGATCTCATCCATATCTTCGTAAGTAACGGTTCCGTCATAACGATCCTTGCTCCAGATCTCCACGCGGCTGCCTACGCCAATGAGTACGGCTTCCCTGGTGATCCCGGCAAACTCTCTTAACACCGCCGGGATAAGGATCCTTCCACTCTTATCCACTTCAACTCCGGCTGCTCCCGCCAGGAAAAATCTCGTGAACTGTCTGGCTTCCTTATCTATCATCGGGAGTGTATGAAGTTTTTCTTCAAAAGCCTCCCACTCTTCCTTCGGAAATACAAAAAGGCAGCCGTCCATTCCTTTTGTTACCGTGAATTCTTCGCCGAGGCTCTCACGGAACTTGGCAGGAACTATAAGTCTGCCTTTGGCATCAAGTGTGTGATTGTATTCACCCATGAACATCCGGATATGAACCCCTCAAAGCCTCGTCGTGTGAGTTAAAACCCCACAAAATATATATCGGCAATTTTGCCTGATAATTAACCACTTTCTGACACTTATTAGACACAAAATGACACTTTGTGCCACCCAAGTACAATAATATAGTATTTTTCTCGGGAAATCAAGGGTTTTTTGAATGTTTTTAATATATTGAAACGAATTTACGTATCGATCTTGTGGCATAGAAAAAGACAGCCGTAAAGCTGTCTTTATCATTATCATTATTGTTCGGATCAGATCATTAAATTACTGCCCGGCATCCGGGCCGGCACCGTCAGGATCAGTTTCCGTCGCTGCTTTCTCCGCCCTTTTTGCTTTGCCGCTCAAATAAATATGCATAGCAATCGCAAAGATCACACAGGCCACCGCAAAAACCAATGAAACCGGTATCTTCGTTCCCGGAATGAACAGAGTGTCTGTCCTTATCGCTTCAATCCACGCCCTTCCGAGACCGTATCCCCCTATATAGATCAGTGAGATCTGCCCTTCGTATTTTTTCCTTTTCCAGAAAAGGAGCATAATGATAAGAACTCCCAGATTCCAAAGCCCCTCATACAAAAATGTGGGATGGACCTGAATATAATTTGCAGATGCATCAAATGCGGCCATTTTATCAGCCAGCGATGCTGATATGTCCTCTGCTCTTACGGCATCTGTCGGGATCCTCATGGCCAGGATGTTATTCGTGAATTCACCGAACACTTCCCTGTTGGTGAAGTTGCCCCATCTGCCTATTATCTGTCCCAGGATAAGCCCTGGAGTACATACATCTCCCAAAACCGCCGGAGATATCTTTTTCTTCCACGCATAGGAAAAAACCATTATAAAGGCACCTATGACTCCTCCGTATATTGCCAGTCCTCCCTGCCGCAGGTTAAAGATCGAAAGCAGGTCATTTTTATAAAGATCCCATCTGAAGACCACATAATATATCCTGGCGCATATGATCGAAACGAGGACTGCCAGAAAAGCAAAATCCCAGACTGTATCCGGTGTGATCTTTGACTGTCTGGCAACGCGCGCAGCCAGCACTATCCCTGCCATAACACCTATACCTATGAACACCCCGTATAAAGCTATGAAAAAGCCGAATACGGTAAAGCCCTTGGGTACGTTATGCAGGTATATCCCCAGATTCGGAAACGCTATATCATTTATGTTCATGATACTGTTCATAAAAACTCCTAAACGTTAAATCTAAAGAGAATGACATCCCCGTCCTGAACCACGTAGTCCTTGCCTTCCATGCCGACAAGGCCCTTTTCACGGGCGGCCGATAATGAGCCGAGTTCGAGAAGGTCCTTATAATTAACCACTTCAGCTTTGATAAATCCTCTCTCAAAATCCGTATGGATCTTACCTGCGGCCTGCGGTGCCTTGGTCCCTATCTTAATGGTCCATGCCCTGGTCTCATCCTCACCTGCCGTCAGAAAGCTCATTAAGTTAAGCAGCTTATAGCTCGCCTTGATGAGCTTATCAAGTCCAGATTCCTTAAGACCGAGGTCTTCAAGGAACATAGCCTTTTCATCATCGTCCAGTTCGGCTATCTCCTGCTCGATCTGAGCGCAGATCACGAATACCTCAGAACCGTTGCCGGAGGCAAATTCCCTGACCTTTTTAACGTATTCGTTGGAGGCTCCGTCATCTGACAGATCGTCCTCCGATACATTTGCGGCGAATATCACCGGTTTGGCTGTCAGCAGATTATATGAATTGAACCATTCATCCTCATCCTCGTCTTCTCTTTCGAAAGATATAGCCAGATTACCTCCCTCGAGGTGAGTCATTAACCTTTTTATCATCTGTACTTCTTTGGCGATCTTTTTATCGTTATTTGCGGCCTTGCCCTGTTTTGCCAGGCGTCGCTCCATAACTTCCATATCCGCAAAGATAAGCTCCAGATTGATCGTTTCTATGTCTCTTAACGGATCCACACTTCCGTCCACATGCACTACGTTAGGATCATCAAAACATCTGACGACATGGACAACGGCATCAACCTCCCTGATATTGGCAAGGAACTGGTTTCCCAATCCTTCTCCCTTGGACGCACCCTTGACCAGCCCCGCTATATCTACGAATTCAATCACCGCAGGTGTTATCTTCTTTGAGTTATACATTTTACCGAGGAGCTGTATCCTCTCATCAGGAACGGCTACAACCCCGACGTTGGGATCTATGGTGCAGAAAGGATAATTTGCCGACTCCGCGCCTGCCTTTGTAAGCGAATTAAATAAAGTGGATTTGCCGACATTCGGCAGTCCAACGATTCCTA
>JAILAN010000102.1 GCA_024681595.1 Lachnospiraceae bacterium | reverse complement strand
TTCAATGTTGGGGTTTGTAGATAGGCTTATTATAACACTTTTCGAAAAAAATATACCCTGAAAACTGGTCTGGAAGGCTCAGAAATCGATTTTGGATAAAAAAGGTATAAACCCTCTAACAACCAGTTTTTCATTCAAGCGGGATCTGTTCTACATGCGAGAACTGAACAGACGTCTGCAGATCTCAGCCCGCGAAGCGGAGTCTGCCAATCAGGCGAAAACAGATTTTCTGTCTACCATGTCACATGACATCCGCACACCTATGAATGCGATCCTGGGCCTTACGGCCATTGCCCAGAAAAATCTCGGGGATGTGGATTTAACAGCGGAGAATCTGCGCAAGATCGGTCTGGCCGGCAATCATCTTCTTACTCTGATCAATGATATTCTGGACATATCGAAGGTGGAAAGCGGAAAACTGAAACTGAATCCCGTGACATTCTCGATAGTGGAAACGGTAGAGAATCTGGTTAATATTTCCCAACCTATGATAAAGGAGAAAAATATAGAGTTTAGTTTTCACGCTGACAGGATGGAAAAGGAATATCTTTATACTGATCAGCTGAGATTGAATCAGATTTATATAAACATCCTGTCCAATGCTATCAAGTACACGGAACCCGGCGGCCGTATCTGTGTTGATCTGCGTGAAGAAGAAAGCACCAGATCCGGCTGTGTAAAGCTGACCTATGTGGTATCTGACACAGGGATCGGAATGAGTCCGGAATTTATGGCGGCCATGTATCAGCCTTTCTCACGGCAGGTAGACAGCAGGGTTAACAGCATACAGTAAACCGGTCTTTCGCTCAACGCTATATGATAAGATAAACGATCTGATCGGAAACAAACCCTCATCCCATGAGGCAGAGGATGACTATTCAGATCTAAAGGGAATGCATATTCTGGTAGCTGAGGACAATGATATAAACTGGGAGATCATATCCTATATGCTCAGTACGTTTGGCATTATTGCTGAACGTGCTGAAAACGGACTCATTTGCGTTGATAAGATAAGTAAGAGACTATTTGAAAAAGAGGGTCTTGATATTCCGAAAACCTATAATGAGCTGATCAAGGTGTGCGATGCATTTCGCAAAAAAGGATATGCAAACCCGATAATGGGCTTTTCGAATCAGGAGACCACTTCACTGTTTACCCTGTCGATCTATCCGTACTTTTGCGAAACCGTATCGAACGATGATGAGGCGGTCAAAAAACTTAATTCGCTTGATCCGTCAGCCGGCGAGTATATGCGATCTTCACTGGAGAAAATTGTTCAGTTCTTAAATGACAGCAGCGTGGATCTTGATGCCTGCTCAATGATCGAAAATAACTATGATGCAGTGATCCTTCGCTTTTTCGAGGGCGATGTGCCTATGATGACCTGTTCCGGAGACACCGTTTCCGGGACAAAGAAGCGCGAAAGCCGCTCCGAAGCATTTATCGCAAATCCGTTTACATACTCCTTTGCTCCGATACCCATGTCAGAGGAAGGTGCCGGTTTCCTGGACATGCCTAACCTGCAGTTTTCCGTTAACAAGGAAAGCCGGAATCTGGATATGGCCAACGAATTCATGCGGTTCCTGATAACTCCGGTGGAACTCAATGAAATGGCTCAGAATAAAGGACTCATGTCACATACGAAGGACCTGTCTTTTACCAGCATGTATGCTGCGTTCGGAAATGTTCCCGAATCCCGTATCCTGTCACCTGAAGTGATCGGATTGACAGATGATGCCGTCATACAGCTCAGGATGGCAGTTTATAACGTCGGGACAGGCAAAATGACTGTAGATGAGGCAGTTGCTGCATATGGATCGTTTGAACAATAGATATACGGAGTGGTGAACTAAATGAGAGCGGTAGTTACAAGAGTTAAAGAAGCATCGGTCACGATCGACGGAAAAACTGTCGGAGCCATAAACTCTCTGGTTCAGGAAATGGAGAATCACAGCGATATCACGAAGCTGACGGCTTGAAACTCTGCATCAGTTCGAGTTTAAAAAGGTTAGCCTCATGACGGCGGTCTATGTTGGCTTTAATGACAGGGTCGTCACAAATACCGGTACGGATATATTTATCCAGTATTTCATATGAAAAACCGATATTGTCCTCATCAGTCTTGCCACAAAGACCGTCCGAGGGGGCTTTTTGAACGAGTTCATTGGGCAGTCCGAGATAAGCACCAAGCTGCTTTACTTCCGTAACGGTAAGGTTGCTTAACGGACTGAAATCTCCTACGGAATCACCGTAACGCGTAGAGTATCCTATCCAGTCTTCCGAGAGATTACAGGTATTGACTACGCGCCCGTTTAGTGACTGGCTCATTGCATATATGATGCTCATCCTTATCCGGGGTGCGAGATTGATCTTGGTCTGTTCGGACATTTCTATAGGAAAAGCATTAACTACACCCTCAAACGCATCCTTGATGTTGACCTCGTAGTACTCTATACCGAGGTGTTTAACGAGCATATAGGCATAATCTATGTCCGGCTGTACTCCGTTAGGAAGGAGTATGCCTTTAACCCGGTCCCTGCCCAGTGCATTTGCACACAAAGCGGCGGATACAGAGCTGTCCTTGCCGCCTGAAATCCCCAGGACAGCATTACAACCGGGGCCGTTTTCGTCAAACCATTTTCTGATCCATTCCGATGCTTCTTTTGCTACTTCTTCTACATTAAAATTCATTTTTTTCCCTCATTGTTCAATTCACCCTGCGGCTTTGTCCTGTCAGAAACTCATAAACATCTTCGGGGACAGAATCGCGGATAGATGGCAGATTGTCTTCGGCCATGGCTTTTCGGATTTCTGTGGCACTTATAGCGACATATTTATCATCCTCTTTGACAAAGGTAAAATTAGCGGCATATCTTCGGGTCATATCATTCATCACTTCTTTTGAAGTGGCGCCTCTTTCAAATATTATGAAGCGGTTTTGTGAAATGAGTTCTTCGCCTCTGTACCATATTCCAAGTTCACCGACTTTGTCAGTACCCATGCAAAGATATATTTTTGAATAACCCAGATCGTTTCTGATGTAATCTACTGTGTAGATCGTTCGTCCGTCAACGATCCCGTCTGTTTCGGCATGGCAGACCTTGAATCCATATCTTCGTGCAACCTTTTCAAGTAGATCTATACGGCCCTTAAGGATCGAATCATCGCCGAATCCCTTCCAGTTACGCAGAAATTCATCTTTGGCAGGGATGTAGATCACATCCGATTCCGGGATCATCTCACCCGCCTTAAGCCCCATATTGACATGAGCCATGGTAACGGGGTTAAAGGTTCCGAATATGAGGATGGCAGTGCTGTGCTCTTTGATGAAATCTCCCATGAATAGATTATAGGCATATTCCTTCAAAGAATTAAAGAATATTTTTCGAAGCGATAGTGGAGGTTAACAGAAATAATTAGATCCATAATAATTTATGTCAACTATTTTTAGTACAACCTATTGACAAAGCACCACAATATATAGTATATTTCATATGTAAACGACATTATGTTAAGTAATTACGTTAATCACAGCGCGATTATGTTAATCACAACATGTTGTTTTTTGGGGATTTTTCAATACTCAATATAGACTTGGAAAGGGTGGAAACTAAAGGATGAAAAAGTTACTGTCACTGATCATGGTATCGGCCATGGTATTACTGGGGGTTTTGTCATTTGATATTACCGATGCAAAGGCTGACGAGGGCACGACTATCTCGGGGAGCGTCGCAACCGGTTCGACCGCATCTATATTAAAAGTAGATACGAGAGAAGGCACATATGAGATCAAGATCGATTCAAGCACGGAGTTTTCAGGAGGAAAAGTCCTTCTGCCCGGCAAAAACGTAACAGTTTCACTTCGACACGGAGACGATGCTTATCTTCATGCGGTTTCTATCAAAGCAGGAGGAGCAGGCGGAGTCGTTATCGACAACGATACGGCAAAGGAGATAAGCGGCAAGGTCAAGGACATTTCCAGCAAGGATTCATTGTATATTGAAACATCAGACGGTGATCAGATGATCAAGTTTGATGACAATGCAGATCTATCAGGTATAACGTATCTCATTGCCGGTAACTCATATGTGTTCAAGATTGCAAAAGCCAACGATTCAAACTGGTATGCGCTTGCTATTTCAGACTCATATTCATCATCCTACGGTAATTCGGTTACCACTTCTTCTTATTCGTATACAGACAGTGCAACATTAAGCGGTGAGACCTACACATGTACGGGAACCGTTACCAGCTCAACAAAACCTACGATCCTTTATCTTAACTGTTCGGATGGAGAAAGACAGCTCAAGATAGACGCCTCAACGGATACCTCCCGCGGCTATATCCAGATTCCCGGCACCAAGCTCACGGTTACATACCGTTATGGTTCTGACGCATACTGGCATGCCGTTTCCGTTGAAGGACCTACTGCCAAGAGCAGCGGGGCGAGCGTAAAGAGTGATAATCCGACCACGGTCGTAGGAACTGTATCATCAAAGACCACAGCAGATAAGCTCTTCCTTGATGTAAGCAACGGCGAGATGGAGATCAAGCTCGACTCATTGAGCAATCTTGACGGACTGAAGGTCCTGACACAGGGAATGAAGATCACGGTTAAGATCGGATATGGCTCAGATGCATACTGGCATGCACTTTCAATAAGCAAATAGAGAGAATTCCTCCATATATCTATAAGAAGTAAAAAGGTGTATAATAAACGGCAGGTGTTTTTACCTGCCGTTTATTCTGTATTATGTATCAGAACTGCAAATGTGCGGATCGGCAAAGAATTATACGGCTAAACATTGATCGGGGAATACACGGGGAAGATCGACATGGAAGAATTCTACAGAAAGATATACAGCAGCTTCGTTTTTAATGACATGCTGGTCAATTATATGCTTGATAACGGTAATCATATGACTATACAGATGGTTCCGCTGGGCATGGAGGATCGGATCACCGAAGATGACAAGATATTACGGGGTGATAATCTTATCCAGGTGCATTTTAAGGGAGATGATCAGCCGGGAGCATACGCGGGCGGCACTACGATGCGAAACTCCAAGTCTTCGGGCAATACCGTGTTTGAACGTCAGGAAACCATAAGGCGTGATGATAACGGCCGCGAAGAAGTATCGGTTCTTACGTATCTTAAAGATGAGCGGAAACACAGTTTTATACATAAGATCCGGTATACGGAAGGCGATTATGCGATAAAGATAAGCACCAGTATTATCAACGGATCGGATGAACCGGCAGAGATTCAGTTCCTCAGTTCTTTTTCGCTCGGGGATATCACTCCGTTTGAAAAGGGTGATGCACCTGAGTGCATGAGCATATACAGGCTAAGGAGCAAGTGGTCAAACGAGGGGCGTCTGATCTGTGAAACGATCGAGGATCTGCAGCTTGAACCGTCGTGGGCATACTGGCATCCATGTAACTTAAAGTACGGTCAGAAGGGCTCTATGCCGGTAAAGGAATACTTTCCCTTCGGAGCAGCATATGATAAAAAGAACAACGTGACATGGGCGGCCATGCTGGGTGTCGAGACTTCTTGGGAAATGGAGTTTTACAGGCGCGACAGTGCCCTGTGCTTTGGAGGCGGATTAGCTGACAGGGAGTTCGGTCACTGGAGCAAAATAATAAAGCCTCAGGAAACCTTTGAAACTCCCTATGCACTTCTCACCGTCTGCAATGATAATGCAGATACCGCTTGCCAGAGACTGACAGCATACGGCAAAAGATATCTGGAGCAGGGACCGGAATGCGAAAAGAACCTGCCTGTGATGTTCAACGAATACTGTACCACATGGGGACTGCCTTCGCACGAGAACATAACAGGGATACTCGATGCCATTAAGGGTCATGGCCTTAGTTATTTTGTGGTTGACTGCGGCTGGTTTGTTGAGGAAGGCAGACACTGGGGAGACGGAATGGGTGATTATATCCCGTCAGACAAGCTGTTCCCTGAAGGGATCAAGCATACTGCCGATACCATCAGGGCCGCTGGACTCAAACCCGGAATCTGGTTTGAGATAGATAATGTTGGTCACGATGCACACATATATGAAAACGAAGAACTGCTCCTTAAAAGAGACGGCGTTGTTCTGACTACCGACGGAAGACGGTTCTTTGACATGCAAAATCCCGGAACACGGGAGTACCTCGATAAAAAGGTCATCGGCCAGCTTCGTGAATACGGATTCGAGTATATGAAGATGGATTACAACGATACCATCGGCATAGGATGCGACGGAGCAGAATCACTCGGAGAGGGCCTAAGACTGGACAGGGAAGCGTCCGTTGACTACGTTCGCCATATCAAAGAGGAGCTGCCGGATCTGATACTGGAAAACTGCGCCTCAGGCGGACACAAGCTGGAGCCTCTGATGATGAGCCTTTGCCAGATGGCATCATTTTCGGATGCTCATGAGTGCGAGAATATTCCTGTAATAGCATTGTCGCTGCACAGGGCTATCCTGCCATCCCAGAGTCAGATCTGGGCGGTAATACGTAAGGAAGATAATCTAAAAAGGATAGCTTATACAATGGCAAATACATTCCTTGGGCGCATGTGCTTAAGCGGCGATGTTACGGAACTTAATGAAAAGCAGTGGGACCGGATAGATGATGGAATATCCTTTTACAAACAGATCGCTCCTGTCATAAGGGACGGATTTACATATTTCTATTCCGGGAAAAGTCTGTCTGACAGATATCTTAAGGGATACCAGGCTATGGTTCGCGTTAAGACGGATAAGGACAAGCTTCGTCCGGCAAAGGGGACGGTTGCAGATGAAGCATATGCCTGTATACATTTCTTTAATGAATGTGAAAGAACTATCAGGATAAAGCTGCCTGCGGACTGCCCGCGTAATATTAAGAGGATCTACAAAGGAACTGACATTGATGTCAGAATAGAAGGAGATGTGCTGATCGCCGAACACGGAGACAGTATGGAAGCTGTAGCTGTACACCTTATATGAGCAAAAAACCGTTTTTTCATAAAAAAGAGCATATAATGGCGACTCTCGATATGGCCTGGCCATCGATTCTGGAGTCATTTTTCGTGGCGCTTGCCGGACTGATCGATTCATACATGGTCAGCTCACTCGGAGCATACGCGGTGGCAGCGGTCGGATTGACTACTCAGCCCAAATTCATGGGACTGTCTGCCTTTTTCGCAACCAATGTGGCTGTAAGTGCTCTGGTAGCCAGACGCCGTGGCGAAGAGAAAAAGGATGATGCTAACAGGATACTCATATCCGCACTGGTCATGGTCACGGTCATGGCGGTGGTGCTGAGTGCTGTGTTTGTTTTTGCCGCATCTCCTATAGTGAAGCTGTGCGGATCTAATGTCGAGACCCATGACACTGCTGTCATATATTTCCGGATAATCATGGGAGGCATGATCTTTAACTGCCTGCAGATGGTGATCAATTCCGCACAAAGAGGTGCTGGCAACACCAAGATAACCATGAGGACCAACATAACATCGAGCCTCGTAAATGTTGTATTTAACTATCTGCTCATTGAAGGACATCTGGGATTCCCGGCTCTGGGGATATTCGGAGCGGCCCTGGCTACGGTGCTGGGGACGGTTGTGGCCTGCATAATGAGTTTTGCGTCAATATATAAAAAGGACAATTTTGTTTCTATACCCTATATTATCTTAAATAGGATAAGACCCGGATTCCAGGCAGTCAGACAGATCGCCAGAGTCGGATATTCGATCTTTTTCGAGCAGGTGCTGATGAGAGTCGGATTCATGGCTACGGCTATAATGGCAGCGGCTCAGGGAACCGCTGAAATGGCGGCTCACCAGGTCGGAATGAACATAATGGGACTGACATTCTCCTTTGGTGACGGCATTCAGGCTGCTGCGGTAGCCCTGATAGGCCGGTCGCTCGGTGCCGGAGATGAGAAAATGGCCAAGGAATATGGCTCGATATGCATGAGAATGGCTCTTGTAATTGCCGGCTTTCTTGCGGTAATATATTACTTCGGAGCCCGACCGATGATGAGCATGTTCTTTGAGGAAAAGGAGATAGTGGACATCGGAGTCGGCATAATGCATGTGATCATATTTGTTGTGCTGTTCCAGGTTCAGCAGGTAGTATACATGGGATGCCTAAGGGGCGCCGGAGATACGCTTTATACGGCGATCGCATCGATGGTAAGCGTCACGCTCATCAGAACGGTCTTTTCGTATCTGGGCGGTTACACGCTGGGATGGGGAATAACCGGAATCTGGATCGGAGTACTTGCGGACCAGGTATCAAGATATATTTTTAGTTCGGTGAGATTCCGACAGGGCAAATGGGTTAACATCAAGATATGATTATTGGAGGCTGAAATGGTATTAGCAGTATTGTTGTTCATAGTGGGACTGTTGCTTCTAATCAAAGGAGGCGACTGGTTTGTTGACGGAGCTTGCGGAATAGCAAAAAGATTTAATATACCGGATGTCCTTATAGGAGCTACCGTTGTATCGATAGGCACAACGCTTCCTGAGGTTATGGTATCAGCTACGAGTGCCGCACAGGGGCACGGACAGCTCGCATACGGAAATGCGTTCGGATCGATCATCTGTAATACGGCACTGATAGCGGCTATCACGATCGCGATAAAGCCTGCCAAGGTGGATAAAAAGCCGATGACGGTACCGGTCATATTCTTCTTTATCTCTGAAGCGATATATTGCGTGATAGCATACTCCACGGGAAATTTCAGCAGACCGGTCGGACTGATCCTGCTGGCGATATTCGTGGTATACATGGTTCTTTGTGTTAGGGATGCACTTAAGAATCCGACGCAGACGGCAACAGAACCTGCAAAGGAATCATCGGAGGAAGGATCCGATGAGGGTAAAAAGGACAGGCCGCTCTGGCTGGAGCTCGTTTTACTCGTTGTTGGTGCAACGTGCATAGCCTTCGGAGCGGATTTTCTCGTTGATAACGGAATAATAATAGCAGAAGCGCTCGGAGTTCCCGAGACCGTGATTGCCCTTACATTTATAGCACTGGGGACATCACTTCCCGAATTCGTTACGGCGATAACTTCGCTCATCAAGGGACACGGTTCTCTCTCGGTCGGAAATATCTGCGGAGCCAACCTCTTTAACCTGATACTGGTAAGCGGAACTTCCATAGTAATAGGACCGTTCAGTTTTGAAAACGCCGGATTTGCGACCAAATCATTCATGGGAAAGGAAGTTTTCACGGCCCTTCTTATCGATACACCTTTAAGTATCATTCTCATGCTCATACTGACGATTCCTATTTTTTTAAAGGGCAAGCTCTCCAGATGGCAGGGTGTGCTGATGCTCATCATCTACTTTGCATACTGCACATACCAGTTTGCCGGTGCATAAATGTCGGCTCCGGCAGTATCTTTAACCTGTCAAATCATCATGGCGGATAAATGCCTGCCGTGATATAATTCTGTTTGGACATTTTTATTAACAATAATTTATATATGTAAAGGAGTTGTATTATGAATCTTTCACCTCTTCAAAAAGCAAGATACGAGTATCAGCCCAAACTGCCCGGAATGCTTCGTAACGGTATTTCGGATATCTGTGTCAAGGACGGTGCCGCTACACAGTCAGTAGCAGATCAGGACAAGATCAAAGCACTTTTCCCAAACACATACGGCAAGAATGAGATCACATTCCAGAAGGGTGCCAACACATCTGTTGCCAAAAAGCAGGTTGTAGGAGTTATCCTCTCAGGCGGTCAGGCTCCCGGAGGACATAACGTTGTATGTGGACTGTATGATGCTATCAAGGCTACAGATAAAAACAATGTGCTGCTCGGATTTAAGGGCGGCCCGAGCGGTCTTATAGATGATGACTATATCGAATTTGATGATGAGTATATCAACGCTTTCCGGAACACAGGCGGATTCGACATCATCGGTTCAGGACGTACCAAGCTCGAGACAGAGGAGCAGTTCAAGATCGTTACAGAGGTTGCTAAAAAGCACGGCCTCACTGCTATCGTGATCATAGGCGGTGATGATTCCAATACCAACGCTGCAGTTCTGGCTGAGTACATGGCTGCAAACAATACAGGTGTTCAGGTTATCGGATGCCCCAAGACCATCGACGGTGACCTTAAGAACGAAGATATCGAAGCTTCATTCGGTTTCGATACAGCTACCAAGACATATTCAGAGCTCATCGGCAATATCGAAAGAGATGCCAATTCAGCTAAGAAATACTGGCACTTCATCAAGGTTATGGGACGTTCGGCTTCACACGTTGCTCTGGAGTGTGCACTCGAGACACAGGCCAACATCTGCCTCATCGGTGAGGAAGTTGCTGCCAAGAAGATGTCACTTTCAGCCATAGCTGATTACATTGCAGACGCAGTTGAAAAAAGAGGCAATAACGGTGAGAACTTCGGTGTTGCCATTATCCCTGAAGGTATCGTTGAATTCGTTCCCGAGTTTTCGATGCTCATAGCTGAGATCAATGAGCTCCTCGCAGGCAAAAAGACAGAGGAATTCAATGCTCTTCCCGATTGGGATGCCAAGTATGATTTCATAAAGAACGGACTGTCTGCAGCAGCATTTGACGTATTTAAGATACTTCCTCAGTTTGTTCAGCAGCAGCTCTTCCTCGAAAGAGATCCTCACGGTAACGTTCAGGTTTCTCTCATCGAGTCAGAAAAGCTCTTCTCTGCACTGGTTAAGGATAAGCTCGATGCACGTAAGGCAGCAGGCACATACAAGGGCAAGTTCTCAGCACAGCACCACTTCTTCGGTTACGAAGGAAGATGTGCATTCCCTTCAAACTTCGATGCAGATTACTGCTACTCTCTCGGATACAACGCATTCATGCTCATCCAGTACGGTTACACAGGATATCTGTCAAAGGTATCGAACCTGTCTAAGCCTGCTGAAGAGTGGGTTGCAGGAGGTATGCCGATAACCAAGATGATGAACATGGAGCGCAGAAACGGTGAATACAAGCCTGTTATCAGAAAGGCTCTTGTAGAGCTTGATGGCGCACCGTTTAAGTACTTCGAAGCACACAGAGATGAATGGGCTGTTAAGACCTCATTCCTTTATCCCGGTGCTATTCAGTACTTCGGCCCTTCGGAGGTCTGTGATCTGACGACCAGAACTCTCGCGCTTGAAAAGGGTCAGGCATAAAGAATATCGTTTGGTCATCTGACGATATATGACATAAAAGGTTTCCCTGTGGGGAAACCTTTTAAAGTTATCACGCAATTCCTTAAGCGACATTCTCTGCTCATACGGGAATTTGAGTATAAACGTGCTTCTTTGTGATATCATATACATACAGATTGATATGCATAACAGGCAGTTTCGGAGGATAACATGAACATAAATGAAGTGCTCAAAGAATACGATGAAATAGAATCGACACACGATCTTGAAAGGACGGAGGAATATCTGATCTCCAAAATAGATGAAGCATCAAATGAAAAGGACACTGCTTCACAGATAACTCTTTATAATGAGATCATAGGATTTTACAGAGAAACGGGGGCATTCCAAAAGTCGATAGACAACTGTGCCAGACTGCTGGGGCTGCTTGACGGCGCCGGCATAAAGGGAAGCATAGAATATGCAACGAGTCTTCTTAATATCGCCAATGCGTGCCGTGCGGCAGGACTGCTCAAGGAATCACTGACATATTTTAATGAAGTCAAGCGGATATATGACGAGACATTAGAACCGGATGACTTTAAGTATGCGCCGCTTTATAACAATCTGGCTCTTCTTTTTCAGGAGATGGGTGATCATGAGAGCGCAACAGATACGTTAAAAAGAGCGCTGACTCTGGCAAAAAGCATGCCAGGAGAGGATATCAAAGTAGCCATCAGCCACACCAATCTGGCGATGTCTTTGCTTAAAAACGGTCAATATGACGAGGCTGTGTATAATCTCGAGGAGGCGTTTAAGATATTTGATTCAAAGCCAGAGCCTGATTATCACTACGGGGCTGCGTTAAGTGCTATGGCCGAAGCCAGATATATGGCCGGAGATTATGCCTCATCGGCAAAGTTCTATGAAAAGGCTCTCGCCGAGGTTAAAAAGAATACCGGATACAGCAAGGCATATGATATCACCCTGGCGAATCTTCACCAGGCAGCCCAGATGGCCAGAAAAGCGATTCAGGAAAAAGAAAGCACGGACGGGAATGCCGGAGCGGATGCTCATATTTCCGGGCTTGATCTTGCTCAATCATTCTATGAGGAATGTGTCAGGCCCATGATACATGAGCATTTTTCCGAGTATGAAAACGATATCGCGGCCGGACTTTGTGGAGAAGGATCCGAATGCTTCGGGTTTGACGATGAGTTTTCCACAGACCATGATTTCGGTGCAGGATGCTGTCTGTGGCTTGATGATGAGACTTATTCAAAGATCGGCGAAGAACTCCAGATCCGGTACGATTCGCTGCCTGTCATGTATAAAGGATATGTCAGACTCGATATGAAAAAGGGTCCGAAGAGAGCAGGCGTATTCAGGATAAAGGACTGGATGCGGGATATAACGGGCCTGGGAGGATTGCCGACAAGTAAGGAGGAGTGGCTGTACGCCGATGAGAGCAGCCTGGCCAAGGTCATAAACGGCAGGATATTTAACGATCCGCGTGGGATTATGACAGGCATCAGAAAAGGACTGGTAGGATATTACCCCGGCAGAGTGTATTACATGAAGCTCTGCGATGCATTGGCCAGATTCTCGCAGTACGGTCAGTATAATTATCCGAGGATGCTGGAGAGGGGTGATCGCACGACTGCAGTTGTGTGTCTCGGTGAATTCATGCAAACGGCAATGAGACTGGCATATGTTTTTGCCGGGAAATATGCGCCGTACTACAAATGGCTGAACCGCGGTGTCAGGGATATAGATGGCTTTGTATATGAAAAGGTTTCGCAGATAGCAGCGGATGTATATAACGAAGAAAAGGTGCATGATGCGATAGATGCGCTGGCTTCGTATTTCCTTAAAAAACTCAAGGATGCAGGGCTGTCGTATGCGGATGATGATTATCTGGAACATCATACAGTGAAGATAATGTCCATGGTCAGCGGAAACGGATTAACCCACGAGGAACTGACAGATCAGATCGTCAGGCTCGAATGGGAGAACTTTGACAAGGTTAAAAACGAAGGTGGAAGAGCATATTGTCAGGATGACTGGACGACTTTTTCAATAATGAGAAAGAGCCAGTATATCACCTGGAGCGATGAGATGCTAAGGAGCCTCATCGAAGATTTTTACGCTGCGGAAGAGCGCGGATGGAATATGATAACCGAAAAATACGGGAGGATGGAAGAATCTACCGCGCCGGAACAATGGGCCCTTATAAAGGACAGCTTTCCTCCCATTGATGATGAACAGAAGGCTATTATTGAATCCATTGTAGGAATACAGGTTAAGATGATGGAGGAGTTTGCTGCCGAATATCCTATGTCAGCCTCAAATGCAAGGTCTATACATACCTCGGAGGATACACCCGACAACACTTCATATGAAACCTATCTGCGGGGCGAGATCTCGACATATTCACCGAAAACACTCGTTTTATACGGACGGTTTGTAGCAGGACTTGCGGGCGAGGGCAGGAATCTCGCGCGGATGATCATCGAGAATACGGCTCTGATGTATGGGTACAGATCGCTGGACCACATGGAAAACTCACTTTCCGGGAAGCACTAAATCATTGTGCTTTCAGTATACGTGCGTTAAAATTATTATATTCAATATATAGGGGGATTACATGATAGCAAATATCATAGCCAATTATCTTATCAATAAAGGAAAGATCTCACTTGATCAGTACTATGAGTTCTTTGAGGAACTGTCAAAGGTACGTGCCAAGCTGGGGCTTATCGCTGTTCATGAAGGGCTGATGACGGAATACCAGGCGGATACCGTCAATATGCTGCAGGCCACTATGGATATGAAGTTCGGCGATCTCGCGGTGGAAAAAGGATTCCTTACACACAACCAGGTTCAGGAACTGTTAAGAAAACAGGCAGACCCGTATCTGTCGGTTGCCCAGGTCCTTGAGAACATGGGCATCATGCGACTTAACGATCTGGATCTGCTGATGAAAAAATATCAGGTCGAGAATGAGATGTCATCATCGAGCATAGAGGCGTTAAAATCCGATGAGATCGACAGGATAGTTCCGCTGTTTCTGCCTCCCGAGGCTGATGAATATGTGGCATTTGCGACGTTGGCCTTCAAGACACTGATGCGATGCGCGGATAATAATATTTTTCCCATAAAGGGGTTCTTTGCGGAGAAACTGGACTGTCAAAACGGCGCACTTCAGTTCGTGGACGGTGACCCGTGCCTGACTGCGGGAATGTGCGGAGACGGAAATGCTCTTCTTGGTGCAGCATGCAAATTCGGACAGGAGGAATTTGAATCCGTCAATATGGATGCTCTCGATGCGATAGCTGAGCTTCTAAACTGCATATGCGGTCTGTATGCGTCGGAATTATCCCAGAAAAGGATAACCATGGAGCTGTATCCTCCGCAGTACGACGACACGATAGAGGGAGTCGGTGAGTATAAAACTCTGATATTCCCGATGATGCTGGGAGACAAACTGGTCAACCTGCTCATCTGCATCGGGGAAAAGCTGGAGTTCAGATATAGTTAAATGTGTAAACGGGGTTAATGATTATGGCTAAGATTTTGATCGTAGATGATTCGAGGACATCAAGAAGAATGCTTCGTGCCATACTGGAAGAGATGGGCCATGAAGTAGTTGCGGAAGCAGTCAACGGAGAGGATGGGTTCGTTAAATACAAGGAACTGAATCCGGATCTGGTGACGCTGGATATCACCATGCCGGTCCTTGACGGGATACAGGCACTGAGCCTTATTAAAAAACATGATCCGGAAGCCAAAGCCGTCATGATAACGGCAGCGGGCCAGCGGGACAAGATGATAAAAGCCGTAAAGTACGGAGCTGCAGAGTTTATCACGAAGCCTTACGAAAAAGAAGTGGTCGAAAAGATACTTAAGGAAGTTCTGGCGCTTTAAGCCTCTGCCCGGATCGAAAATGCTACTGTGTGATACGATTGGGAAACACTTTTTGGGGTGTTTCCCAATTTATGCTTGCAATATCCCTTTTTCTAGGTTATATTTAGTTATGGAAATCGTTTTCCGAAGAGAGAAGGGGCGTATCAAGATGGTATCTATCAAAGATGTTGCGAAACAGGCAGGAGTTGCCATTTCGACAGTATCGAAAGTTCTTAATAATTATCCCAATGTGAGCAGCCAGACCCGGGAAAGGGTCCAAAAAGCGGTAGAGGAACTTAATTTCGTTCCGAACTCGGTCGCTGCCGCATTGTCATCCAAAAAGGTTGGCAGGATAGCGCTGCTGGTGAATCTCAATGTTTCTGCTCAGGCGATCGATGAGATCGATATGAGATATATATCCGGAGCCCTGCAAAAGGCTATGGAATACAAATTCGATGTCATTACGCTGTTTTTCTTTATGTTCAAGGACAAAACAGTGGATGAGCTCATCAGATATCTCCAGTCGCAGAGCATCACCGGCATCATTATATACGGGCTGTCCAAGGAGGACCTCGTTATTCATCAGCTGATCGAAAAGCAGATATTTAAATGCGTTGCTATTGATGCTCCGCTGATGAATGATTCTACCTCGTGCATAACCATAGATCACAAGACAGCGCAGTACGAGGTGGCCAAAAAGACAATTGAAGAGAACACCGGAAATAAGGTTCTTTATATAGCCGGAAAAAAGAACGGATACGTTACAGATGACAGAATAGAGGCCATGAAGAAACTGGCCGGGGACATGGATCTGATCCTTGACATACATTACGGTGAATTTTCTGAAAAGGATTCCAGAAACCTGACTTTTAAATACGGCAAGAAATCCAATATAGTCGTGTGCGCATCGGATCTGATGGCCATAGGAGCCATGAAAGCGCTTCAGGAAATGGATATATTCCGCCCTGTGTGCGGATTTGACGGAACTACGCTGATGGGTTACGTGGGACAGCAGATGAATACCGTCAGACAGGATTTTGAAGCGTTAAGCGCCAAAGCAGTTGAGGAACTTGCGAATCTCTTTGATGGGCAAAAGGGACAGCTGGTAATGATGCCTCACGAACTGGTACAGATCAACTATACGGATATAATAGTATAAAAACTATAAAGAGCAGCTAAAGAGGAGGAATTTATGGCTGAATCAAATTTGAAGAAGGACATTTTGATGCTGAACATGGAGGCACAGCTGGAGGAGATCGCATTCGAGATGTTCGGCAAGACCGTGAAGGAGCTTAGCGACAGTGAGACATATTATGCTCTCCTGGTATTCGTCAAGCGCGTAATGAAGGTTTCCGACCAGAATATCGGCAAAAAGAAGATATATTATATTTCAGCCGAATTCCTGATAGGCAAGCTGCTTTCAAACAACCTGATCAACCTGGGATTGTATGACGGTGTTGAAAAACTCCTGTCAAAATACGGCAAATCGCTTTCGTCCATTGAAGAGATCGAACCCGAACCTTCATTGGGTAACGGAGGATTGGGACGACTTGCAGCATGCTTCCTTGATTCTATAGCATCAATGGGCCTGCCCGGAGAGGGAATCGGGCTTAATTATCATTTCGGACTGTTCAAGCAGGTGTTCAAGGATCACCTCCAGTGCGCCGAAAAGAACGACTGGATCGAGGAAAACAGCTGGCTGACGAAGACAGATATTACTTTTGATGTGTATTTCGGCAAAAAGAAGGTTACATCCAGACTCTATGATATCGATGTAGCCGGATATCGTGCCGGAGTCAATAAGTTAAGGCTCTTTGACATAGAATCGGTAGATGAATCTCTGGTAAAGGAGGGCATCGACTTTGACAAGACCAAGATAGACAAGAACCTGACACTCTTCCTATATCCCGATGATTCGGATGAGGCAGGAAATCTACTTCGTATATACCAGCAGTATTTCATGGTCAGCAATGCCGCACAGCTCATATTAAAGGAAATGAAGGATAAAAAGTATGATCTGAGGCATCTGGACGATCACGCAGTGATCCAGATCAACGATACGCATCCTACCATGATCATTCCGGAACTGATCCGGATACTCGTTGAAGACAAGGCATTTACAATGGATGAGGCCATTGAGGTGGTTTCAAGGACCTGTGCCTATACAAATCATACCATTCTGGCCGAAGCATTGGAAAAATGGCCGCTTAAATACCTTAAGAAGGTCGTTCCGCAGCTTGTTCCGTATATAGAGGAACTCGACAGGAGAGTTAAGGACAAATACAAGAAGAATTCCAAGGTATGGATCATAGATAAGGATGAACGTGTCCATATGGCACATATCGACATTCACTACGGATTCTCCGTTAACGGTGTTGCTGCGATACATACACAGATTCTCAAGGATACAGAACTCAATCATTTCTACAAGATCTATCCTGAGAAGTTCAATAACAAGACTAACGGAATAACATTCAGGAGATGGCTGCTCTCATGCAACAGGGAGCTTGCAGGCTATATATCCGAACTCATTGGGGACGGGTACAAAAAGGATGCCAACTGCCTGGAGAGGCTGCTGGAGTTTAAGGACGATGCCAAGGTTCTCGAACGAATAGGGCAGATCAAGATGAACCGCAAGAAGGAACTGTGCGAGCATATCAAAGAAAAAGAAGGTGTTATATTAAATCCTGATTCTATTTTTGATATACAGGTAAAGCGTTTGCACGAGTATAAGCGCCAGCAGATGAACGCGCTTTATATCATCCATAAATATCTGGAGATCAAGGGCGGAAAGAAACCTTCCAGACCGATCACGTTCATTTTCGGAGCGAAGGCGGCACCTGCTTATGTGATAGCACAGGATATAATCCATCTGCTTCTCGTTATGCAGGAGATCATAAATAACGATCCCGATGTCAACGAATACATGAAGCTCGTAATGGTTGAGAATTACAATGTTTCATATGCGGAGAAGCTGATCCCTGCATGTGATATTTCCGAACAGATCTCGCTGGCTTCAAAGGAAGCTTCGGGAACAGGAAACATGAAGTTCATGCTAAACGGTGCAGTCACTCTGGGAACATCTGACGGAGCCAACGTTGAGATCAATGAACTCGTTGGCGATGATAATATCTATATCTTTGGGGCTAAATCCGATGAAGTCATCAAGCACTATGAAAAGGCGGATTATGTTTCAAAGAACTATTATAAAAAATCACCTGTTATCAAAGAAGCGGTTGATTTTATCACATCCAAGGCAGCACTTAAGGCCGGACATAAAGAAAATCTGAAGAGACTGCAGGATGAACTGCTCAATAAGGACTGGTTCATGACGCTTCTTGATCTTGAGGATTATATCAAGGTTAAGGATCAGGCTCTGTCTGACTATGAAGACCGTAAGAAGTGGAACAGGATGGCTCTCGTTAATATAGCTAAGGCAGGTTTCTTCTCATCAGACAGAACTATTGCCGAATACAACAGAGATATATGGCATCTGGACATCGGTGCAGGAACCATGGCAAAAAAGTGACCGGCACCAGGTGAACCAAAGCGGGTATTTAAATGAATTTCTGGAACAGGATCAACAACAGATGGACCAAGGAGGAGCTGGCTCCTTGGTCGTCTTTGTATAAAACGCTGTATCTGCTGTTTCCGGTGGTGATATATTATATCGCCGGAGATGCGGTAGAGATACTGATATGGGCGCTGCTGAATAACGTTCTTAAAAATGATGCGGCAATCTCTTTTTTTACCGCAAATCAGGCTACAGTACGAGCCGTGATCTATGCTTTGGGACTGGTGGCCGGAATACTCATACTTCAAAGGTCAGCGAGAAACGAGATACTGTACGAAGGACACGATGAGCCCATAAAAGCCATATCGGTCAGGGATGCATGCATACTGGTGGTCATATCGCTGTGCGCTTCGATCGGGCTTAATTATGTGTTTGATCTGACCGGGCTTAATAAGCTTTCTAACTCGTTTAACGAGATAAACAGTGCTCAATTCGGTGTCGCGTTCTATTTCGGACTCATCATATACGGGATATTCTCTCCTCTTGCCGAAGAGATCATATTCAGGGGTATCCTATATAACCGTATGAAGAGGATATTTCCTCTGACGCTGTCTATGTTCGTTTCATCGCTATTATTCGGGGTGTTCCACGGCAATCTCGTACAGGGGATATACGGAACCCTGATGGGACTTCTCATTGTGTGGTCATATGAGCATTTTAAGAATTTCTCGGCGCCACTTATAGTTCACAGTGTCGCCAATGTTTCTGTCTTTATTCTGGGTAATACTTTATGGAAATAAGCATTTCTGTAAGGAATCTGGTCGAATTTCTCTTAAGGAACGGAGATATCGACAACCGGCACACATCATCTAAACCAGACGCTATGCTTGAAGGAGGCCGCATCCATCGAATGATACAAAGAAGGATGGGGCCTGATTATCATGCAGAGGTTCCTCTGCGTCATGTCATCAATACTCCCGATTACGATATCATAATAGATGGCAGGGCAGACGGGATAATCTATGAATATAACCCGGATGTATCCCAGGACGAGCTGTTTATGCTGCCGGCGTCTGCTTTATCGGTATCAGACAAGGAAGAATATTCGTTAGAAGGCTTTAAGGTCACTATAGACGAGATAAAGGGCACCTATAAGGATGTTACGAGAATGAAGAAATATGATGAGGTCCATCTGGCTCAGGCCAGGTGCTATGCATACATCTTCGCGCTGCAGAACAGCCTGGCCTCCATACGGGTGCGGATCACCTATTGCAATATCGAAAATGAGCAGATAAGGTACTTCCATTTCGACTATACCTTTGAGGAACTCAGGGAGTGGTTTGACGGACTTATCGCAGAATATCGTAAATGGGCTGATTTTGAATTTGAGTGGAAAAAGCAAAGGGATACTTCCATTAAAGAGACTGAATTTCCCTACGAATACCGCCGGGGCCAGAAGGACCTCGTCACATACGTCTATCAGACCATATACCATCGAAGAAAGCTGTTTATAGAGGCTCCGACCGGTGCCGGCAAGACTATGGCGACCGTGTTTCCATCCGTCAAAGCTATGGGAGAGGGGCTCGTTGAAAAGATATTCTATCTGACCGCCAAAACCATCACCAGAACAGTTGCCGAACAGGCGCTATCACACTTAAGGGAACGTGGGTTATCGTTCAAATCCGTTACATTGACCGCTAAGGACAAGATATGTTTCCTGGATGAGCCGGACTGTAACCCTGTATCGTGTGAATATGCCAGGGGACATTATGATCGCGTAAATGAGGCACTTTACGCGCTGTTGACCGAATCGGACAATCTTTCCAGAGATGAAATTCTGAAATACTCTGTAAAATATCAGGTGTGTCCTTTTGAATTGGCACTCGACGCATCTTTGTTCGCCGATATGGTGATAGGAGATTACAATTACCTGTTCGATCCTCATGCATATCTCAGGCGTTTTTTTTCAGAAGGTGTGCGAAACGATCATGCGTTTTTGATCGATGAGGCCCATAATCTCATTGAACGCGGACGGGATATGTACAGTGCCGTGCTGTTCAAGGAGGATTTT
>JAILAN010000040.1 GCA_024681595.1 Lachnospiraceae bacterium | reverse complement strand
GAAGGTATCTCATATCCGGGATCACAGATACTGACAGATGATTGCCTGCCTTTTTCCTCGCATCCCATAACAAAATGACACAGAGCAATTCCCAGATCGATCTTCTGCATGTCACCGGTAGCTTCGCTGTAGTACCCTTTGTCCCTCTTTTCATAGAAATGATAAACACCGTCCTTCGCGATGATCCTCCAGGGCTGTTTGTTGACTGCAGAAGGAGCCCATCTGACGAGCTCCAGGACATCCTTTATCTCACCTTCCAAAAAAAGCGGCTGTCCCCAGGCCCCGTCAAAGAACAGTTTTTCGCCTGCGATCCGCGAATCTGCACCTGTACCCTTGCGCATCATTGTCTCTTTGATAGACCTTTTGGGAGCGGGATATCCCAGGGGGCTGATACAAGGCATCATCTCTCCGTCCTTTAACCCGGCTGCGGATTCAAAAAGCTCTCTTTTCATCGTTCCCCCGATCCATACAGTACCGATCCCAAGCGTCCGGGCATACAGCACCAGCTGCTCGAAGGAATAACCAAAGGCAACATCTGCATATGGTTTCTTCGGCACTTTGCCTGCAACATACATTTTCTCTCCGGCAAGGACAGGACTTGACAGTCCGTACTCCCCGGCATCCAGAATTATAAACTCCACCGGAATATCAAACGGATTTGATATTTGTGTTACAAACCTCTCTATGGCGCTCCTGTGCTCTTCACTTAACGGATTACCGTCGAATGTCCTTACGCTCTTTCTTCCTTTAATTGTTTCTGTAAGATTTTCCATTTTATTCTCCTTTCAGAAGCGTTTCCCGCACTTCTTCCTTTCCAATGATCCTATATCTGTGTATAAAAATATCATCATAAAAAAAATTTCATAAAAATACGATCATAAGGATATAATCATAAAAACTATTTTTCTTTCTGTTCGTGATTATAGCCATGCCTGAATCAGACAAGTGTTGCCTATGGCAAGCACGTTATCTTGCATCAATTTATTTTGTTCAATACGCATTGTCTTGTGTCGTATTATATTGTTCAATACGCATTGTCTTGTGTCGTATTAGATTGTGCAATATATATTGTCTTGCGTCATATTATATTGCGCGAAACATATTGTGTCAAGAACTATTCAAACTCCAGCCACTCAGATCTCATGATCAGATGTTCCTTATGTATGAGCTACACAGATCTCGTGATCAGATGTTCTTTATGTATGAGCCACAAAGGTTCCATGATCAGATGTTCCCTATGTATCAGCCACACAGATCTCATGATCAGATCTTCCCTATGTATCAGCCACACAGATCTCGTGATTAGATGTTCCCTGTATATCTGTCACTCTTTCCTTAGAAATACGGTTTACTTGACATTCGGGTTAGTCTGCGCTAACATATCGTTTGAAATTGATCCCATGAGGGAGTAGCAGGCGCTTCACAGCGTAACAAGTCAACATCCTGACATTATCTGTCTGGCTTGTTTTAAATTGCGAGACTCATGTATAGAGGCAGGACTATACATGATGCAATAAAAATTGAGTTGTTACCGGGTATAGTTCAACTGTGCCCGGTTTTTTTGTTCAAAATCCGGTCATTTAATCAGAGTATTTAGGAGGCAGTAAAGTATGAATGAAAATTTTCTGGTGATCCATGATCTTAAAAAAAGCTTCGGCCAGGGAGAGGCCCGGCAGGATGTTTTAAGAGGTATGGACTTTACGGTAAAACAGGGTGAATTCTGTGTTCTCCTCGGACCGTCAGGTTCAGGTAAATCCACTCTGCTCAATATAATAGGAGGCATCGATACTCCCGATTCGGGATTTGTCAGCATCAACGGAGACAAGCTTGAAGATATGAATGAGAAGCAGCTTACGATGTACCGAAGGAGGCATCTGGGTTATGTCTTTCAGATGTATAACCTTATACCGAACCTTAATGTCAAGGAAAATATCGAAGTTGGAGCATATCTGTCGGATGATCCGCTCGATGTCGAGGAAGTGATCACTACTCTGGGGCTCCAGGATCATAAATACAAATATCCAAATCAGCTCTCGGGAGGTCAGCAACAGAGAGTATCAATTGGAAGGGCAGTTGTTAAGAACCCTGATATTCTGATGTGCGATGAACCGACCGGGGCCCTCGATTACAAAACATCAAAAGAGATCCTCTCCCTCATAGGGGACTGCAACAGCAGATATGGCAGCACTGTCATCATGGTCACGCATAATGAAGCCATCCGTCACATGGCGGATCATGTGATCAAACTGCGTGACGGTATCGTTCGTCACAATGACATCAATGAAGTAAAAACGCCTGCCGATGAGCTGGAGTGGTAAGGAGGCATACGATGAAAAATCCGTTGATCAAACGTATTCCCAAAGAGCTGTCCTCCGACTGGCATAAGTATCTTGTCATCTTAGTCTTTCTGGTTCTGATGATCGGACTGGTTTCCGGGATGTATGTTGGCCATGACAGCATGCTCTTTTCCATAGATAAAGGACGCGAAGAACTCCGTCTTGAGGATGGTTCCTTTGAACTGTCAAAAAAGGCTTCAACCGAACAGCTAAAGGATATCAGCCGGGGTGAAATGGCTGATGTCAGACAGTATTTTCTGGATAAAGGAATTAAAGAGGCTGATTCAGAGGTTGCGGATGCTATAGAAAAGGAGCTGGACGAGCAGGTTAGGTCCGCGATCGAGGAGGGAGTCCGAATGCAGTGTGAAGCATTCGGTATCGTCGATGAAGATATGATCGATGAACAGATTGACAAAGCCATAAAAGATAATTATGACAGTGCCGTTGATGAAGCTCGCAGATCTGAAGAATTTAAAACTGCCGAAAAAGAAGCTTATGATAAGGCTCACGAAGCCGTCACCGAGGCGGTGGATGATGAGTGGGATGATATTTCCGAAGAGTACGGGCTGAATGACGAAGGATTTGTTCCTGTTCAGGTTAATATCTTTGAGGATTTTTACAGAGATGAAAACGAGGATAGTGATAATGACGGAACAGTGGATGCCACTGTCAGAGTGTTCAAAAGCGATGCACCGATCGACCAAGCATCCTTCAATGAAGGGAGGGCCCCGCAAAACGATTCAGAGATTGCGATCGACAGGATGCATGCCCATAATGCCGGCATCGGCATAGGGGACACGATAACTATCGGAGGCAGAAAATTTGACGTTGTCGGACTGTTGTCATATGTAAACTATCTGACACTTCACGAATCAAACACGGATCTGATGTTTGATGCATTCGGATTTGATGTAGCAATGGTAACTCCCGAAGCCTTTGATCTGCTTCATTCCAGAGTTCATTATAACTATGCGTATATTTATGAGACGGCACCTGCTGACAAGATTGCCGAGGCCGATATGTCAGAGAGTTTTCTCAAGTCGCTGATCACGCAGACACTCGTTTATGATAATGAGCTCAAGGACTACCTCCCTGAATACCTGAGGCAGGCAAGTAATTTCGCACCCTCCGACATTGAGGGCGATTCCAGCGCCACCAGTATACTCTGCTACATTCTGATAGCCGTGATCGCTTTTATATTTGCCATCACCATAAGCAATACGATCGATAAGGAATCTACCGTAATAGGGACGCTTCGTGCCTCAGGTTACAGCAAAAAGGAACTGGTCATACATTACATGTCAATGCCTGTTGTTGTAACACTGATCGGTGCAGTTATCGGTAATGTTCTCGGTTACACTGCATTTCGCGGGCTGGCTGTATCACTGTATTATGAAAGCTACAGCCTGCCTGCCTGCCATATCGTGTGGAGTCCGACGGCCCTTATTAAGACAACTGTTATCCCGCTAATACTGATGTTTTTTATCAATCTGTTCGTTATTGTTAAAAAACTTCAGTTAAGCCCTCTTAAGTTCCTCAGGCATGATCTGACTAAGACCAAACGGTCCAAGGCGCGAAGGCTCCCGGCATGGTCATTTATGAAGAGATTCAGGCTAAGGATCCTGTTTCAGAATATGCCAAGCTACGTGATCCTGATCTTCGGAGTTATCTTTATAGAGCTTATGATGTGTTTTGCGTTCGGATTGCCGGATTCTCTTGATAACTACGGCAGCAAAGCTCACGAGATGATATTTGCCGATTATCAGTACATGCTGATGGGTTATAAGGATTCTGACAACGAGGTGATCGAAACTTCCGAAGACAGCGCAGAACGGTTCAGCTGTAAAACTCTGTTGTATCCAAAAAAGACCGGCTCCATGCGTCAGGGAATGGGCAGTGGAGGCGATGAAAGCGTGACCGTCTATGGGATCATTCCTGACAGTTCATATGTAGATCTTCCTCGTGATCTGCCTAAGAACCATGTATGCCTGTCATCAGCATTCATGAAAAAATTCGGTCTGAAAGCCGGTGATAAGATAACACTGCACGAAGAATATGAGAACAAGTCATATGAATTCTTAGTTGACGATGTGATCGACTACGATGGAAGCATAGCCGTATTTATGGATAATGCCGGTTTCAATGAAACATTTGATAAAAAAGATGAAGAGTTCATGGGTTATTTTTCAAGAAACGAGATAACCGATATCGATGAGCAGGACATCGCCACGGTGATCACCGCCGAAGATATCACCAAAGTAGCCTCTCAGCTCAATCATTCCATCGGCGGGATCGTAAGGGCATTTAAATACGTTCTTGTCGTACTGGCTGCCGCTTTAATATACCTTCTGGCCAAGATCATAATAGAGCGTAATGAGCGATCGATCTCCATGGCCAAGATACTTGGATTTACGAACAGGGAGATCGGATCACTCTATATAATCCCGACAGCGATCGTAGTCACGATCTGCGCTGCTTGCGGTTTCGTTGCCGGTTATTTTCTGATGATGGAAGTATTTAAGATATTCATGCTCCAGATGGACGGATATTTTTCATACTACATGACAAAAGCTTCAATGGTATTGTCCGTTCTGTATCTGCTGATTGGTTATCTGTCCGTATCTGTTGTTGATTATATCCGCATCAAAAGGATACCGCTTGACGAAGCACTCAAAAACGTTGAATAACCATCATGATAAAGCTGTTCATGCGATATGCCAGTTTTCCGCCTGCTGCCTGATCTTCACGAAACCGGCATATCTGCCGTTCATGGCAAGGAGTTCTTCGTGCTTTCCTCTTTCTGCGATCCGGCCATCATCTACGACCAGTATCTGATCAGCTGATTCGATCGTTGCCAGTCTGTGTGCGATTATGATCACCGTCTTGCCCCTGGACAGTTCCGTCAGAGCCCCCTGTATCAGATGCTCGTTTTCCGGATCTATGCTGGCCGTAGATTCATCCAGGATAATAACAGGTGAATCCTTTAATATCGCTCTGGCTATGGATATCCTCTGCTTCTGACCTCCTGACAGAGTTCCGCCTCCTTCTCCGATCACGGTATCATACCCGTCCGGCAGTTCCATGATAAAATCGTGGCAGCGCGCTTTCTTTGCCGCTTCGATCATCTCCTCTTCGGTTACATTGTCCCTTCCGAAACAGATGTTGGCACGGATGGTATCATTGAACAGATATACATTCTGAAATACCATCGATATATTCCTGAGCAGACTGTCCAGACTGTATTTCTTCAAATCAATTCCGCCCAGAGTGATACTGCCCTTCGTTACATCGTAAAATCTCGCTATCAGATTGCATATCGTTGTCTTGCCGCTTCCCGAAGGACCTACTATCGCCGTAGTGGAACCCTCAGGAATAGAGAATGTGACGTTCTTAAGGACCTTTCTGCTTTCTGTCTCCTTTGCATTGTAGTATGAAAAATCCACATTTGAAAACTCGATATCATAGGATTCGGGTCTGATGTCCTGTCCCTCGGCATCCAGCAGATTACTGTCGGAAAACATCTCCATCTTATTGAACGCATTATTTATCACGGATAAAACATGCGCACTGTCAGCTATAGGTTCTACGGAATTAAAGATAGACATAGACAGAAAGGATACTATCAACACCATAGACAGATCCAGCCTTCCGGCCAATCCCGCGTATATGACCGCCAGGATCATCCACGCACTCGCAGCTTTCAATGCGAAGATATGCAGACAGTTATATGGGATGAATCCACATTCTATCTTCAATGCTATTTTCTTTGCTCTGGCGCACGCTTCCGTAAAATCCTTTACCGAAGCCCCTTCCATTCCGAATGACTTGACCACCGGCAAACCTCTGGTATACTCCAATGTTGCTCTGGTCAGACGCTCATTCTCCGCATTTAATACTTTGGTATTTTCAGTGCTGTGTTTCGATATCATTATCAGGAAGATAAACGAGACGAATACACCGCACAATGCGATCAGTGCACATTCCGGTACGGTAAAAATGAGAAATAACAATATGCACAGAAAATTCAGATATCCTCCGACAAATCCGTCAACCATACGGATCCCCATGTTCTCCAATGTTGCCAGTCCGGTCGTTATGGCGTTGAGGATTGCGCCCGTATCATTAGTCTGGAAATACCCAAGTGATACACGCTTCAGCGCTTCACCTATCTTAAGCCTGTCTCTGGCCACGAGTTCATAGCCTATCTTCTCGTGAAAACGCGCCTTCAGGTAATCAAACAAAAATCTGGCAAACACCATCAGCAATATGATGCCAAGGCTCCTTAAAGCGAGCGAAGGATCGATGTCCTCACCGTTTTTTACTCCCTTTATGATCATACCTATAACAAATCCTGCATAGGCCACCGGAGCTGCAACCGCCCATGAAGAGAAAAATGAAAATATAAATCCGATAAACAGATCGGCCTTAAATTCACCGCACCAGTCTATGATCCTTTTTATTGTTCTAAACATCTCTTATGCCTCCTTTAAGTTACCGGCCGCCCAGTTTCTGGCGCCTATATGAGCCTGCCACATTCTGTTATAAAGCGACGATCTTTGCATAAGTTCGTCCTGAGTACCCATATCTTCTATGCGTCCGTCATTAAGTACCACGATCCTGTCCGCATTTTTGATGGTGGACAGTCTGTGCGCTATAACCAGCAGCGTTTTTCCTCTGGTCAGATTTGCGATCGATTCCTGAAGCTTTGTTTCATTTTCCGGATCTGTAAATGCCGTTGCTTCATCAAGTATTACTATGGGTGCGTTTTTAAGCATCATACGAGCTATGGCGATTCTCTGTCTTTCGCCTCCTGAAAGTCTCTTGCCGGCCTCTCCCGCAGATGTATCATAGCCGTCGGGAAGCTTCTTTATAAACTCATCACAGCAGGCGGCCCTGGCTGCAGCCATAACTTCTTCATCGGTCGCGCCGGGTTTTCCGAGCCGTATGTTTTCCTTTATGGATCTGGAAAACAGAAAATTATCCTGTGTTACGAAGCTCACGATATCGGCGAGAGCCGTCACCTTCATATCTTTTATGTCGATCCCTCCGATCTTTATGCTTCCGCTGCTTACATCCCAGAATCTGGCGATCAGCTTGGCCACGGTTGATTTTCCGCCGCCGCTCGGTCCTACGAGCGCAGTGAAGCTGCCTTCGTTAAGCGTAAGGTCGATCCCGTGAAGGACTTCTCCCATCTGATCATCATATGTAAAATGAACATCCTTAAGTTCGATCGTAAATTTATCAGGCAATTTGTCCGTCCCGGGTTCAGGTAGTGCATTAATATCCAGAAACTTCTTAACCTCGAGGACCGTATACTGCATCTGCCTCAGTCCGTTGGAAAATACCTCGATCTTAGCCATGCTTATGACCATGGACATCGCAAGCATAACACTTAAAGCCATCTGCGATATCGTCATGCTGCCCTTTCCAACGAGCAGGATACTTACCGGAACCACACCAAGTAACGTCGCCGGCATGAATGCAAAGGCCAGCTTCATTGTTACCCATGTGGACTTAAGCCACTCAATAACAAAATCCCTGTAATCACGTATGGAGCCGGCGAACTTCTCATAGCTTACTCCGGTTTTGCCGAAGGCTTTGATAACCTCTATACCTTCCACATATTCAACGATCATACTGCTCATGCCCGCATTCGCCTTCTGGTATTTTTCCATGTTCTTTCCACTCAGTTTGAAAGTCAGCATCATAAAAACCAGTCCCAGTGGCAGCGCCAGAAGAGAGGCTAATGCGACGCGGACATCAACGAGTGTGAGCGCAACAAAGCATACAACAGGAAGCAGAATATGTCCGGCTCCCTCCGGAACCACATGTGCCAGAGGCGGCTCAATGTCTTCGATCTTGTCAATGATCACACCCTTGATCTCTCCGATCGAATGAGCATATACCTCTCCGAGAGGAGCTTTTAAAAAGGTATCTGCTACTTTAAGTCTTAATCCTTCAAGAACATTAAAAGCTACATAATGTGATATTCCGGTTGATATCCCAAAGCAGACCACTTTGACCAGATAGGCGCACAGTGCTGCCAGAATGCTTTTTTGAGTAAAAACCCTGTCAAGATTTCCTGCGATATACCGGTCAAGTATCCTGTACACGCAATAATACGGAACAAGGCCGGAAACCAGGCTGATCATTGAAAAAATAACTGATGTCCCCAGTTTTCCTCCACTGCCTTTTGCATAAGAAAGCAGCGTTCCGAACCATTTTTTTTGTTCGTTTGTAACTTCTTCGTTCATTGTTTTCGTTTCTCCTGTCTGTAATTAATAACGGTCAGAGGTTTACTTTGATCTCTGAGACTGCCTTACGTTAACGTTTCGGGCTTTTTGTTAGCTAACCCCTAAAACAGCCTCACCGCCTGATCCTTTTAAAGAACCAGACGGTGAGTATGTTTTATGATTATTTGGTTTTTATCCTGATCAGACACCCATCATTTTTTTCCATCCCGGAAGAAAAAACTTCTCCAGCGTCGCCAAGGCTTCGTTTGCTTCCTCCTGCGGATAATTGTGAACCACAGGCTCAAACAATGCAGTTAAATAAGCCGTCAGCAGCAGATGCAACTGCTCTTTTGGAATATCCGGGACACTTATACCGGAGCTTCTCATTTCATCAAGATATTCCATAAACTTATCCTGTGCCATTTGAGTCATGTCATGAAGATAATTCTCATATTTGCTGCCCTTTGATCTGGCGATAAGCAGATGAAAATCCTCCATATCCGGATAGACCACCTCACGCATCATATCAATGAAGGAATCCTGCCAGACAACCTTTCGGGTTTTCCTTATTGGTTCTTCGTATCTGCGCATATGAGCGGACGCCCAGTCCATCAGTCGTTCTTCTGCGGGAGAGACCAGTTGATAGAAAAGGTCCTCTTTATCTTTACAATGCCGGTATATTCCCGCCGCTGTCATACCGCAGCGATCGGCGATACTCCTCATGGACGCTTTTTCAAAGCCCATCTTAAGGAATTCCGCTTTGGCTGCAGCCATGATCTTTATATGACTGACCGACTTGTCTCTTGGCACTTTGAGGTTTCCTTTCTTTTGTTAACAACATATGCTAACAGCATTAGCTAACAGTCATATACTATCAATCTTCTTATAATATGTCAAGTCTGACAATTAAAAAAGACCACGAGGTTCATCCCCGTGGTCTTTATGATCATACGTAATCGTTCATGTTTAATCAGATCGATCTCATCTTTTTACATTAAATGCAGCTATACCGGGATATACTGCGGATGCTCCCAGCTCTTCTTCTATACGAAGTAACTGATTGTATTTTGCTACTCTTTCGGATCTGGAAGGAGCTCCTGTTTTTATCTGGCAGGTATTAAGAGCAACAGCCAGATCTGCGATCGTTGTATCTTCCGTTTCACCGGATCTATGAGAAGAAATTGCGGTGTATCCGGCTTTGTGAGCCATCTTGATGGCTTCCAGCGTCTCTGATACTGATCCTATCTGGTTCAATTTTATAAGTATGGAATTGCCCGCGCCAAGTTCAATACCTTTCTTAAGTCTCTCGGTATTTGTTACAAAAAGGTCATCGCCGACCAGCTGAACCTTCCCACCGATCTTTGCGGTCATTCTCTGCCAGCCTTCCCAGTCTTCCTCATCGAGGCCGTCCTCAATGGAAATAATGGGATATTTATCTACAAGGCTCTCCCAGTGTGCGATCAGCTCATCTGAGGTAAATTCTTTGCCTGACTTGGGCTGCTTGTAGAATCCTTTACCTTTTTCACTCTTCCATTCGGAAGATGCAGCATCCATTGCTATCATAAAGTCCTTGCCCGGCTCGTAACCGGCAGCCTTGATAGCCTCGAGTATCTTCTCGATCGCATCCTCATCACTCTTAAGCTGATTGGGGGCAAATCCTCCCTCGTCGCCCACTGCGGTAACATCTCCCATCTCTTTTATAAGTTTCTTAAGAGAATGGAACACTTCAGCGCACCAGCGAAGACCTTCTTTAAAAGAAGGTGCTCCCACAGGCATGATCATGAACTCCTGTGTATCAACGGCACTGTCAGCATGCGCTCCACCGTTCAATATGTTCATCATGGGTACCGGAAGTCTGTTACCCTGAACTCCTCCCAAAAATCTGTATAGCGGAATGTCAAGCGACTTGGCGGCTGCCCTTGCTGCGGCTATAGATACAGCAAGTATCGCATTCGCACCGAGATTTGATTTATCTTTCGTTCCGTCCGCTTTTATCATTGCAGCATCAACTGCATAAGTATCCGATGCATCAAGTCCGAGAATGGCATCCCTTATCCTGCCGTTGATGTTTTCTACAGCCTTGGTCACACCTTTGCCCAGATATCTGCCCTTATCACCGTCTCTGAGTTCAAGTGCCTCAAATTCTCCGGTAGATGCTCCTGAAGGTGCCGTGCCAAGTGCTATTGTTCCGTCAGACAGAGTAACCTCGGCTTCTACCGTCGGATTGCCTCTTGAATCGAGGATCTCCCTTCCTAACACATCAACAATCTCCAAATAATCTTTCATTGTCAAACCTCCTGATAATCATCAAATATTAGTCTCGTATTATATGTTTTGTTCATATACATAGTCATTAAGCCAGTGCTGCTCCGAGGCTTCTGCATTCTTCAAGCGAATCCTCTCCGGGTGCATTATTTGCAATAACACTGTCGCATGCCAGACTGGCTCCGGCCGAATTACATCTTAGTTCCCAGTCCCGCATCCATTGACCGTCTCCCCAGCCGTAGGATCCGAAAAGGGCGATCTTTTTACCCGAAAGGGCTCCTTCAACAGCTGTAAACATAGGCTCAAAGGTAGTCTCTTCAAGCACTTCCGCCCCCATTGCCGGACAGCCAAATGCTATACCGTCAAATTCCGCCACCTTATCGGCTGTAAATCCATCAGGACCGAATACGCTTACCTGGGCGCCTCTGCCCTTGGCTCCGGCTTCAACCGCACCGGCCATTGCAGCTGTATTTCCCGTTCCGCTCCAATATACTACTGCCACTTTACTCATATAAAAGTTCCTCCTATATAACTGATCTCTGGTTAGCAAGTGCTAACCTTATGGCTACAAAAAAGGGCTCACGCCCTTAATACTGAATTCCTCTCCCTCCCGGTAAAGGCCATAGGTTCCTGTACCAGGATGAGAGAGGATTCAAACATGATTTATTCACAGTTAGCAATTGCTAACTGTATTTATATTATCATCTCTCCTTATATGTGTCAATATTTCCTGTAAACATATTGTCAATCATTGTAATTTCCCGGAACATCCATACAGTTTAAGAAGCCTGTAGTGAAACCATATGAGCATAGGTCCCGTCTTTGTCCATAAGCGATGCGTGATCTCCTCGCTCTGTTATCTCACCGTCCGATATAACAAGTATCTGATCCGCGTCCCTGATGGTCTTGAGCCTGTGGGCGATAACAAGCAGTGTTTTATTCTTGCACAACTCTGATATCGCTTCCTGAATGGCGCGTTCATTGTCCGCATCAACACTTGCAGTGGCCTCATCAAGAATGACTATCGGAGTATCCTTTAGAATACATCTTGCGATTGATATCCTCTGTTTCTCGCCGCCGGATAACGATGCCCCGCCTTCTCCTATCACAGTATCAAATCCGTCGGGAAGCTGCATAATGAAATCATAACATTTTGCTTTTTTCGCAGCTTCTTCTACCTCTTTCCTGGTGGATTCCGGTCTTCCTATAGCTATGTTGTTATATATCGTA
>JAILAN010000020.1 GCA_024681595.1 Lachnospiraceae bacterium | reverse complement strand
TTTGATGGATTCTATAAGGCAATTTGAGGAACTGGAGCGTAAAGGCGACCATTCCGGGAAGGAATGGAGGATTAATCCTTCCCCGGAAGTTCGTTATCAGTCTAACCTGGATTATTTATCAGAACTATGCGCGTTCATGAGTGAGAAGTATTGTGAGGAATACGTATGGGGAGATAAGAATTTGTCGGATGATACTGAGGTCGAATAATAAATTGTTTTTCAAAGGAGAGTTCGGTTGATATAAAGAAGTGGACAGAATTAAGAAATGTACAGGTATATTACGACTTTTTTAAATCTCATGAAGCAGAGTTTGAAAAGAATTGATTAAAGAGGCAATCCATGTTTGACTCGGTGCATTACATATTAAAAGCCAGGGATTTAATCTCTGGCTTTTTCTATGATCATATCAGTAAGAGCATATTGAAGAATGTCATCTGCTTTAGAATTTGGATCTATCCATTTATCGATATATTCTTCCGGAAGAATAAGAGGCATTCTATCGTGAATAATAGAAAGCTCTTTGGTGGGAGTTGTAGTCAGGACCGTAAAGACAGGTATGTCTTTTTCAATTCGATAAAGACCACAAAGACACGTAATATTTGAATTTGCCGGCTGTATCAGATATTTGTCTCCGGTTTTTGTCTTTCCGTCAGCAGATTTAAAATGATCCCATTCGTAATACCAGGTAGCCGGGATAATGCATCGATGCTTGGCCCACGATTCTTTAAAAGTTGGTTTGGTAGGTGCTGTTTCAACCCTGGCATTAACAAGAGGTTTGTTGGTATTGGGTAAAGTGTAACCCCACTTCATAGGAAAGGTTGACCTAAGACCATCTTTATCAGGAGCAATAACAGGAACAACATCAGTAGGACGTACTTCACCAGAAGTAATGATACCTTTTGAGTAGATACCATAGAATCTGTCAATTAAAGCAGTATGTTCTTTATAATCATCAGATGATCTTTCAATATAGAAGCGGGTACACATAGTTATTCATCACTTTCATGATCATCGACCGAGATCGGCTGACATTCTTTTTCATCAGTGTCTTTAACTATTTGGGCTGCAACAAATCCGCAAATAGCAGAAAGAAGACCCAGGATAAGAGTAGTTCCTATTTTTCCGATTCTTTTATTATTCATGGCAAAGTTCCTTTCATAGAAACTGTATAGATAGATTTTATCAAAAAATAGGGAGTTTGGATCAGATCTTTATGATATGTGATTTTGAACTCATTGCTTTATCCTTGTATCGTCAAATCAAAATTATATATCTTAAGGGAAGTAAAATCATTGAATTTTTGAGTCATAAATGGTAAATTCACAATATAAGAATACCTATGAAGAGTGCGCGAGGGACAAGCCCTATGACCGTACGACAACCTGCCTCATATAGGAGGTAAGGTGCCAAAGCTTGATCGATGGGAATAAAAAAACTTACTAACGGACCCGTCGAGACGATGGGTCTTTTCTATGCGCTCTGTTCATGGGAAAGATGTCTTTTGCAGCCTCTTTGTAGAAGCAAAAAGGAGGCAAAAATGCAAAAGAACAATCCTATCATCATCAATGTACCCCACTCATCAACAATTATTCCGTCGGAAGAACTTAAGTACTTCACAACAAAAAATCTGCAGCATGAGCTCGATGTCATGACAGATCATTTCTGTGATGACCTGTTTGATACAGGGGAGCGGATGATCCGGTTTCCGATATCGAGACTTGTCTGTGATCCGGAGCGATTCAGAGACGATTCAAAGGAGATCATGGCATCAATAGGAATGGGAGCAATCTACACGAGATGTTCTGACGGAGCAGAACTTAAATCGATAAGTCCCGCGCATAAAGAGAAACTGCTTGAAAGATACTATGATCGATATCATATGGAGCTGGAAAATGCCGTGCAGTCTGCACTAGACAGGTTTGACAAATGCCTTATCATAGACGGCCACTCCTTTTATGATGAACCCTTACCATACGAGCTGAATCAGGATAAGAACAGACCTGATATCTGTATAGGAACCGATGAAAATCACACGCCTAAAGAAACAGAGCATATTCTTAAACAGTTCTTCACTGAACGCGGATATACCGTCGAGATCAACAGACCGTTTGCCGGCAGCCTGGTCCCATTGAAATATTACAGGAAGGACAAAAGAGTCATGTCTGTCATGATAGAGGTCAACCGACGCCTGTATATAGATCATGAGATCAGAAAAAAAGATGGATATTTCAGAGTAAAAAGTGACATTGCAGAGATTTTATCAAAAATATGAAGTTTTTTGTTTTTTGGAACATGATCCGTTCTGATTCATGAATCTTTCAGGTAGAGTACAGATTATCGTACTTACCATAGTTTAGTATTAAGACAGATGAAAGGAAATAGTCGGTTTTTACCGGGGATGGCCAAATATGAAATGTCCATATTGTGGAGCCGAAGTTAAAGGAAGATACTGTGAATACTGTGGCAGTGAGCTGCCTGATAATGTTTCTAATAAGACCGTTGAATATGTCTTTGTAAAGCCATATTAC
>JAILAN010000011.1 GCA_024681595.1 Lachnospiraceae bacterium | reverse complement strand
AGACAGCTGCCTTACCTGTAAATAAGGCTATCAGGCCTATGATGATCACTGCCGGCAATGCTATATAAGCAAGTCCTGCGAGCAGGAGCCCGATTACGATCACAGGCAGAAAGATGACGGAAAACAGGATTTTTGTTATTCCCCAGGCAAGTCTGATACCGACAAACGTCACTCTCCAGATTGCCCATATAAGAGCCATACAGCATATAAGTGTTAACATACGCAATTCCTTTCCCGGCTGTACCCGCCGGAGGGACTAATCATAACATTTGGGAGGACTTATCTCCTCTTTATGTATTAAGCGTACTATATGCTGATAATCAGATAAACGCTTTTTATTGCGAAATAACCTGTTATAATACAGCTGTTTTAGCGATTAGTCCCGGGTATTGATAAGTGATTCACCGATTATGCGGATCAGTGCAAATAATACGCCTGATACGGCCCAGATGATCCAGGTTATATCCCAGCGTCCGGTAATGAAGCTTACAGCCAGATATACCACGGTGATGAAAAGCCAGTAGATCCGGCTAAGCGGTTCCAGTTTCTTGTTTTTCTTCTTTTGCTCGGCAGTATAATCGTCAGTCTGGAGCAATATCTTATACGAACTGTTCACACCGCATACCGCGATGAACATATATACGGCACAGCCTATTGCCAGGAGCAGTAAATCTACCATGGCGACGATCACTACGCTCGGAGCCTGGAGAACGCATGTGATGACCAGAGGAACGCATCCCAGTACACAGAGCAGCACACCTATGGTAAGGGCTCTGGTGCTGTAGGGCTCTGAAGCAGATAATCTTTCTCTTGCCATGCCGTCTACACCATATTCCGTATCAAATGATTCCTGCTCAAGGAATGCATATTTTCCAAGCTTGCCGCCTTGAGATATAAAGAGCCATACGGCGGTGCCAATCTGGGCAAAAAGGAATAGCAGGCCGATTGCAGCAACGATATTCTCGCTGGTATTTATGACGTGTGCACTTTGCAGACCGGCAAGCATGATGAGGATAACGGGACACGTAATACATAAGAATACGCCTAACCCAACCTTTGGAAGAACAGCCTTTCTGAGAGCAATATACTCGGAAGCTTCTTCCATAGATACTCTTCTTAAAGAGGAGAAGGTATCTGGATGTTCATTATAAGAGATGGGCTCATTTGAGGCTGGCTCCATCTCCTCTTTTAATAAGTAATCGGTGCTCACGTTGAAAACTTCGGCCATTTTCAGTATCTTCTGAAGATCCGGTATGCTCTGCGCACTCTCCCATTTGGATACGGACTGCCTGGAAACACCGAGCATATCTGCCAGCTCTTCCTGCGACCAGCCGTTTTTCTTTCTTTCATTGATGATCTTATCTGCGAGTATCATATTCTTCCTTTCCGAAACTTTACATCTGCTATGTACGTTGACCGGGATGTGTCAGTTTCTCTAAACAAAGTGTCTGCTGTGCTGTTCGAACAAGCTGACTATAATATATTGAACGGTTGCATTCCATAAAGCAGACCTTTCAATCTGTCAACCGGGAGTTGCAAACGGCTGTTTTTCGGGTGCATAACCCTGTTATCCGACAAAAAAGCAGTAGCACCATGTTGATACTACCGCATAATTGAACTATCATTGTATGTCTCTTTTATCAGGTCATCGATGCGATAAGAGCATCGATCTCTGCCTGAGAAAGCATCCGTCCGGGATCAGCAGGGACAGGAGCAGGGGCAGCTGCAGGAGCAGGAGACACTGCAGGAACAGGGACAGGAATAACACTGGCTGCGCTGAATGCAGCCCCACCGCCGGCCTGTGGTGATTTTCCCATAATACTTGCAAGTAAAGCCTGTTGTTCCGGGCTTAAACCATTAGCGTCCATGTGTCTTCATCCCTTCAGTTGATGATCAGCAAACCCCGATTATCGGTGTCGTCATATATCATATAGTATCATGAACAAAGCAGTACCGCCAATGATATAGTTATCAGCTCCCGGTAATATCGTTAATGACTTCACCGGCTATGATCAGACCGGCTACAGAAGGTACGAATGCAGTTGAGCCCGGAACAGATCTTCGTTGTATATGTTCTTTTTCCGATATGTTCTCAAGCGGTTTCACAGGTTTTTCCTTTGAATAAACAACCTTAAGTGATTCTATTCCCCGCTTCCTGCATTCGTGTCTCATCACTTTTGAAAGGGGACACTCGGATGTCTGATAGATATCGGCGACCTCGAAACCGGTGGCATGTACTTTATTACCCGCCCCCATGGAGGATATGACCGGAACATTCGCCTGCTTTGCTTTCTCGATGATCGCAAGTTTCCCGGTAACGGTGTCGATCGCATCTACCACATAGTCATAATCATGAAAATCGAACTGATCCTGTGTTTCGGGCAGAAAGAAGGTTTTATATGTTCTGACCTTACAGTCGGGGTTTATGTCATGTACACGTTCTTCCGCCGCATCCACCTTATAATGCCCGATGTTTTTTGTCGTAGCGATTATCTGGCGATTAATATTAGTTAGACAGACTTTATCGTTGTCTATCAGGTCCAGAGCCCCTATTCCGCTTCTTGCAAGAGCCTCGACCACATATCCGCCTACTCCGCCAATCCCGAATACGGCAACACGTGAAGAAGCAAGTTTCTCCATTGCTTCTTTTCCATACAATAACTGTGTTCTTGAAAACGATTCTGTATACATATATCAGATTATGACCTTTATACGATGATCATTTCAAGTGTTTGAGAAAATTATTCTACCGAGATCTCAGCTATGAGGTTTGCAAGGGTGAGATAAAACGGCTTTATATTTATTCTTTTCGTTAGTCCACCCTGTAATGACATATGATCTCCTGTGAATGTAGGCATTACATACCACCGTCCGGGCAAAGCCGGTGAATTTGCTTCATATTTTTCCTGCGGAGCTCCGAAGGGTGCTCCGGCAGAAATCTCGTTGACCAGACCGTCGTTCGACTGCCAGGACTGGTCTATCACAAAACCACCCTTTGTTGTGCCAGTGTATCTACTCATATATATGGCACCCTTCATGAACATGTTTTCAGTGATGGCCGGATCGGGAGTCTGATTTCCATCCGCATCTTCTATAGAGGACGAACATGGATACGCAAAGTAGTACACATCGTCAAATGTTGATATTTTTTCATTTAATGCAAGTGCATTATCTATATGCATATCATATGAAGCATAGTCATAGTCAGCTCTTCCGTCCAGGTCAGGTTTGGTCCCCTTTGACACGGCATCGCTGTTTTTCTCATATTCGTCCGGAATACTGATCGCACTCAGATCAAAAGTATCGTCCTCATACATATCATATGCGGTGGTTCCGTTCGTAGGTGCAGCCAGAGTTACAACAGCCACAAGATTATCCCCGTTTCCCCCCATAAAAAACGGTGAAATATCCGATTCATCCGTGCCGGCACGTTCCTCTTCCGAACCGTTTTTAAGTATTTCCGAAAAGAGCCGTATAGTCGCTCCTCCAAATGAGTGCCCGATAAGAGCAAACCTTGATGAGTCAAAATCATTTATAAGTGCTCGTCCGGTATAGTCTGTTCCGAATCGCTCATGTCCCGCCTTCTGAGAATGTACTGCTCCGTAATCAACTCTGGTCCCTGCTAGTTGAGCATACAGTTCACAAGCCCGGTCCCAGGCGCTCCCGGTGGGATCAACCGAAGCTGCATAGCTTTCAAATCCCCGGTTATTCAGATATCTGACGATACTTCCTCCCGTGAGTCCCCAGTATGGCATAAATTCATTAATTGTATCGTAACTGCCCCAGCCGGCCAGTCCGTGAACAAAAATATATTTTGTGTCTGTTTGTGAACTCCTGCGAAATCCCATTGCTATAGAAAAAAAGCCGACTGCTATCATCAATCCCGCCATATACAAAACCGTCAACCGTACTCCGAGCTTTTTGATCCGGAAGAAAGGATACGGCCCGTCAATGACCCCTGACGCATTCAGATAAAGCATTATAAGGCCGTAGATAAGAGTTACGGTCACAGGAAGCCATATCCAGACGAGGGATACCCTGTCTTCGGCAAACAGGAATGAAATAGCAGACAGTACGGGTATGATCAGATGATGGAACAATCCGCTTCCGGAAAAGAGCAATTCCCTGCCTCTTCCGGATAAAGGAACCAGAATACAGGCTGTTACAAAAAAAGTCATGACAAGCATACTTACCGAAAGAAATCTGAATACTTCCACGAAATACCGCTGTCCAAGGATCACCAGCAAAACAGATGAAAACAGGGTCAGTATATTGGAAATCTGAGTATAGAATATCAGGCTTTCTTTAAGACTTCTGGTTTTACGAACCCGTACAAAAGCAATCAGTTCCAGTATTACGATCGCGAGATTGAGTATTCTTGCCATTTTTCACATTCCAAGTACTAACGATCAATTATGTGATGACCGAAGGTTGTTATCAGATGCAATACAAATAATTCTCTTTGCGGGGAGCAGGATCGTTTGCAGGTTCTGCAGCATATCCGAGAGCACAGTGACCTATGCCTTCATACGCTCCTTCAATCCCCAGTTTCTTAAGGATCTCCCTGCCAAAATCCGAGTCAAACTCCTCTTTTGCTCTGTGGATCCAGATACTGGCAACTCCCAGACTCTCTGCCGCATTCATGAGATTCCCCATAACAAGAGAACCATCATATATATAAGTAGGAACTTCTTTATTTGCAAGCACTATCAGGATAGCAGGTGCTCCGTAAAAAGGATCAAATCCTTCCTGCCATCCACCGATCTTACGGTTTTCTTCGGATATCCTGTTTCTGAGCTCCTTATCGGTTACCGCTATGATTATGGGACTCTGCTTGCCCATACCGGTTGCTGCATATGTTCCTGCTTCGATGATAGCTTTCAGCTCATCTTCCTTTACCATATCAGGTTTGAAATTTCTGCAGCTTCTACGTGTTTTAAGTACCTTCAGTGTCTCGTTCATAATTCTTTCCCCCTTTGGACTTATGACTTTAGCTTTTGTTATATTATATTGCGCGCAACATATTGTCAACAAGAACATGCGTTCTGGTCATAGCTTGTCTCAATATCTTGCGGTTGCAAAATGCGAACATCTGTTCTATGATTATAGTACAAAAAGACAGGAGGTTTGGGTATGATCGATTTTAAGATTATCGCTGTTGATTTCGATGGCACACTATGCTTCAGTAACTGGCCGGAGCTTGGCGATCCGAACTCTGTCCTGATATCCTATCTGAAGGAATGGAAGAAGCAGGGGAATAAGCTCATTTTGTGGACCTGCCGTGCAGGTGATCCGCTGGAAAATGCTATTTCATGGTGTAAGGAATACGGCCTGGAATTTGATGCAATAAATGATAATCTCCCGGAGATCGTGTCTTTATACGGGAATAATTCAAGAAAGATAACCTGTGATTACTATATAGATGACAGAGCCTGTCTGCCGGAGGATATGATCAAAACGATCGCTTAGTATTCATCCAGGAAATGATGACGCACCCCGTCCTTTTTATATGCAATAACGGTGTCCAGATTTACGTTTTCAACACTCTTGAATATATTGGATTCGATATAGGGATTGTCTTTTTTAAGTGAGGCTATAAGTTTCTTGGTCTCCAGCCGTTTAGAAGATGTAGTACCATCTTCATGACAGGTTGAACAAGTATCGGTGAAATGACATGCGCACTGGAGAAAGTGCAGATCATTATAGTCACGCCATGCGCAGATATCGCTTTCCCTGACCAGATACATCGGGCGGATGAGTTCCATACCCTCGAAATTGGTACTGTGCAACTTGGGCATCATGGTCTGTATCTGTGCCCCCTGCAACATGCCCATCAGGATCGTCTCTATCACGTCATCATAATGATGCCCCAGAGCGATCTTGTTGCACCCCAGTTCTTTTGCTTTGCTGTACAGATATCCTCTGCGCATTCTGGCGCATATATAGCAGGGATTTTTCTCTATGTTATCCACTGCATCAAATATATCGCTCTCAAATATGGTGACCGGTATCCCAAGGCTCTTTGCGTTGCTCTCTATGAGAGCTCTGTTATCCGGATTATAGCCGGGATCCATGACCAGATATTTAAGCTCGAAGTTACACTGTCTGTGCTTCTGTATCTCCTGAAACAGTTTGGCCATCAGCATCGAGTCCTTGCCACCTGAGATGCATACGGCTATACGGTCGCCTTCTTCTATCAGCTTGTATGTCTTGCATGCTTTTGCAAAAGGAGTAAAGAGCTGCTTGTGATATTTCTTCTGGATGCTTTCTTCTGCTTTTTTCTGTTTTTCTCCGGAATCGCTTCCGTTCGCCATCGAATACCTGACATATCCGATATAACCGCCCTCCAGACTGTAGCAATCACGTCCGGGAAACAGTTCATCCGCATCAAGTTCTTTGGTCTTTCTGCCTATCTCGCAGTAAAAGATCAGTTTCTTAGGGTCAGGTATCTTTGCTATCCTGCCGATTATCTCTTCATCCGGACTCTCCAATCCGAGTGCCGTCGAGCCGGGAATCATGCCATAGTCTCTGAGTCTCTCATCTCTGATATCTATCAATGCGTAGGAATCCTTGGGAAGTTTATTTAATTCTTCGCAGGTGATCTCCTTCATAATAGTTCCTTGCTCAGCTTCGCGCCTAATGCTCTGTATTCACTGACAAAAGCTTCCGTGCCCTCATTTATCGTGTCGGTCCTGCCTTCTCTTCCGGCCTCTTCCAGCGCCTTGGCCTGCTCATACAGACGCTGTGCTCCGATGGATTTGGACATGCTCTTTAACGAATGGACGATCAGAACATAGTCATCCGTACGCTCCTCTTTAAGTGCTTCTTCAAGTGCCGCTGCCTTGTCCTCCACGGATTCTGCGTATGTCTGCAGAGCAAAAA
>JAILAN010000175.1 GCA_024681595.1 Lachnospiraceae bacterium | reverse complement strand
GCTGACGAGGGTCACGATATGAACATCTCGAAAGAGGAGATCATCGCCCAGGGTAGCTCCGCCACTATTTTATTACTATCTTCCTCCCGAAATTCCAGCTCGGGAGGATAAGATTCATGAGCAAGTGCATCAGTAAAATCATCTGCTGTCTGATTGTCAGACATATATATTGTAATGCTCTCATCTTTGAATTTGATAAATACGATAGCCATCGGTTCCATCATACCAATGTAATCAGGTTCCGCTTCGATGTCAGGTTTTTCGGTTTCTACGAGCTTTACCTTGAGTTTTTTATCTACAGTAGCTGTGTAGTGTTTTTCAAACTCATCATCGACGCCGGATTCTTTTATGATCGTTACCAAGGTTTCACCTTCTTTTAATCCTTCGAAAGTGAAGATCTCATCGTAACGGGCGCCTTTTAATTTCTTATGGTTCTTCTTTCTGTATTTTCTTTCACTGTCGTATTTAACGATATCGGGATCATCTATGATCACATCAAATGAAGTACCGCTTCCGTCAAATGAAGAAAAAGACATTTCTACGGTTCCCGGCTTTATCTTTTTTGAAGAAGTTTCCTTATCATCTGATTCTTCGATCTCTTCTTCGTCATCAATATCATTAGGTTTTTCGGATGTGCAGCCGGATAACAGTATAACCATCACCAACATAAACGGTAAAAATCTTTTCACGTAAAACTCCTTTTGGTTATTTAATATGTTTAATCGGGGACTATTATCGTCCCTTTATTTCGATACGATCAAGGATTCCTTCTACAGATACTCCGGGATGAGTCACACACATTCTGACAACATCAGTAACAAATTCCCAGTCGGCTCCGGTTTTCCTTATGATCTTTTCTACGGGATAACCTTTACCCAGCAATTTAATGATACACGAAACGGTATCATTTGTCGTAGACCGTTTGGGTGAAATATCTTTAACTGCTGTTGTCCGGAAAGCGTTAAGAGATTTTTCCGCCGGTCTTGCATGACCGTAATAAACTCTTAACTGATCAGCTTTGGAGACAGCTTTTGCCCGGTCAAAAATCAGAGACCAGCTGTCGGCAATTGCTGACCCTTTATGAAGTTCCAGTTCATACAGAGGATTGAGATCTCCAACCAGGACGATCCCTTCGTCAAGAAGTAATGAAACAGAATCATCACTGTGCCCGGGAGTATGCAAAAGTTCTCCTTCAATTCCCATATCATGAAGAAAGGATCGGCTTTCGGAAATACTTATTATCTTAAGTGCCGTATCATTTATACAGACAAAATCTTTGTTGTTTTCTTTGATAAAAACCTGGTCTGCACAGTGAACAAATTCTTTTTGAATATCTGCGATCAATACTGATATTCCGAGATCTGACAACTGACCGGCCAGACCCATATGATCAGGATGAAAATGTGAGATCAGAAGATATTTGATCTCTTCAAGACGTACATGGACTTTCCCTATGGATCTATAAAACAGATCCAGTTCACCTGCCCATCCGGTATCAAAAAGAATATAGCCTTCGGACATTTTGACGAGATATGTATTTGTTCTTCCGTATTGCAATTCTGTTATCATAGACAGTTAAGATTAACGTCCGGTCCTTTTACGCCGCCGGCTTTTCTTTTTAAAATTGTTTTTGTAAGATGCCCGTTCAAGCATAAGACCTAGTTTTAACGCAGGATCTGTTTCGATATCGATCCTTTTCTGAAGCTCGCTTTTTCTGAATTCACCGATCTCCCGGGCGATGGTATTATAATCTCTGTCAAAAAGAATATCACAGATGAGGGAATTAAGCTCACCGAGCGCATCCTTTAAGGAAACTTTTTCAATTATCTTTGATACGACAAAAGCCCTGTTCTTATCTTTATACTTGGGCATATCATAATGTGTCTGGATCTTCATTAACTCGGTGCGCCACAGTATGGACATTTTCTGTTCGAGCCTGCACTTTGGATTTGGACGGGGCCTTCTCAGAACATAGAAATCCAGAGGCTCATCCGGTGAGGAACCTGATGGATCGTTCTCTTCAACGGTAATGATCCCCCAGTATTCCGGAACATGTTCTTCAATATGATGAGCATGACTTGTTCCGACAACCACGATATTCATGTCAAAGTATCTGTCATAATCCCTGACCTGTCCGGAGAGCCGCGTGTAAGTATCAGCATCACTTTTTATCTCAATACCATATAAAAGATCCGGAGTGACCATTACAATATCTGCTCTGGACTTTCCCATATTCTTTTCTTCCAGTATCCGGACTTTGCCGAAAGTATCTTCCAGAAAATCGAACAACGGCTCACGGATATCTTTATCTCGGGTCATAAAATAATCCACTCCCTAGATATTGTGTCTCAATGTTTCACGTGAAACATCATATAGTATACTCTAATTTTACATGAATAATATCCAAAATAACAACCTTTATTTAATGGTATTAAGGGTTTTATGGTGTTATAATCAAAAAGCATAGTTTTGGAAAGTTAAGGAGAAAGAATGGGAAAAGTAATAGCAATAGCAAATCAAAAAGGCGGAGTAGGTAAAACCACTACCGCTATTAATTTGTCCGCATCGCTGGCTGCCAAAGGAAAAAAGGTCCTGGTAGTGGACACAGATCCCCAGGGAAATACGACCAGCGGATTCGGAGTAGATAAATCTGACGTAGAAAATACCGTGTACGAGCTGATGCTGAACGAGTGTAATATCCGTGATGCAATACTAAAGGATGTTTTGCCCGGAGTATCGATCATTCCGTCAAATGTTAATCTGGCAGCAGCCGAAATAGAATTGATCGGTATAGAGAAAAAAGAATTCATTCTTAAAAACGAAGTAGACTGGGTCAGAGCGGATTATGATTATATAATAATCGACTGCCCTCCTTCATTGAGTATGCTCACGATTAATGCCATGACCACGGCCGATTCGGTACTGGTTCCTATCCAGTGTGAATATTATGCTCTGGAGGGACTGAGCCAGCTCATTCATACCATCAATCTGGTCAAAGAGAGACTGTCACCGGACCTTTCCATGGAGGGCGTTGTCTTCACCATGTATGACGCAAGGACTAATCTGTCAGAGCAGGTTGTAGAGAATGTCAAAGCCAATATAACACACAGAGTCTTTAAGACAGTGATACCCAGAAACATCAGACTGGCAGAAGCACCCAGCTATGGGCAGCCCATCAGTATATATGATCCGAAGTCGGCAGGAGCAGAGGCATATATGAATCTGGCAGAAGAGATTATCGGATAAAGGAGAATCAGGAATATGGCTAAACGTGGATTAGGCAAGGGACTGGATACACTGATCCCATCTATAGGAAATCAGAAGACCGGGACCAAAACCGAGAACGAGATAAAAATCGAAGGAGCCAGCATAAAGGTTGGAATAGGTAAGGTCCAGCCGAACAAGGGCCAGCCCCGTAAGAACTTCAATGAAGATGCACTTGAAGAACTCGCTGATTCGATCAAGCTTCACGGGATCATTTCACCCATAATAGTTCAGGACCGTAACGATCACTATGAGATCATAGCCGGTGAACGAAGATGGCGTGCTGCCATGAAAGCCGGACTCAAGGAAGTTCCTGTGATCGTAAAGAACTATACCGATGAAGAGATAATGGTCATTTCTCTCCTTGAGAACATTCAAAGAGAGGATCTTAGCGATATTGAGGAAGCTCAGGCGTATAAGAAGCTGATCGATGAATTCGGACTTAAGCAGGACGAAGTCGCCGAAAAGGTTTCAAAGAGCCGAACAGCTATCACCAATTCCATTAGACTGCTCAAATTATCGAGCGAAGTTCAGCAGATGATAAATGATGATATGATCACTGCCGGACATGCCAGAGCACTCATTTCCATAGAGGATCCCGATGAACAGTACAGGATCGCCCAGCAGATCTTTGATGAAAAGATGAGCGTGCGTGAAGTGGAAAAGCTGGTCAAGAACCTCGGAAAAACAAAACCAGGTAAAAAGGAAAAGAAAATAGATAAGGCTCTCGAAGCGATCTATAAAGACATCGAAGAGAAGTTAAAACAGAAGCTCGATACCAAAGTCAGCGTGATCCCTTCATCTAAGAATGACGGATCGGGCAAACTCGAAATAGAGTTTTATTCTAACGATGATCTGGAAAAGATAATCGATATCCTTAACAAGGCAAAATAAAAATTTGCCGGAAATTATCTGAATCGGAAAAATAAAAAGGTATAATATATATATGAAGAGCGCATTATTTGAAAAAATCGGGCTTGGAAATCTGGACATAGGGATAATCCTTATAGCGATAACAGTTGTTATCATAATATTGCTGATCCTGCTCATTTTAAGCATGCTAAAGATCAGCCGTCTAACCGCCAAATACAATTTCTTTATGAAGGGCAAGGAGGCCAAGAGCCTGGAGTCCGAGATAATGAAGCTGTTTGAAGACAACAGACGGATGAAGGATGATATCGGCAAAAACATCAAGGATATCAGGAGCCTGTACAAACAGATACGCACGACTTACCAGAAAATGGGCCTGATCAAATATGATGCTTTTTCGCAGATGGGCGGAAAACTGAGCTTTTGTCTGGCTCTTCTGGATGAGGATAATGACGGATTTTTAATCAACTCGGTACACGGAACAGACAGTTCATATTCATATATCAAGAGGATCGTGTCAGGCCAAAGCAATATGGATCTGACAAACGAAGAAAAAGCGGCTCTTAATAAAGCGGTTCTAGGGGAGAACGATGAAGCTTTGTAGAGTAAGCGAGCTAAAGGGCGGAGAGATCCTGGCAAAACCCATTATCACCAATGATTACAAGGTTTTGCTGTCAGAGGAAACCATCCTTAAAAGAGATTATATTGAGAAACTAAACGAACTTGAGATAACAGAGGTTTATATCAAGGATAAGGATCATGTCCATATGCAGGAAGTGGTCCTGCTTAAATCAGAGGTTGAGGAATCCTTCAAAGAAAAAGTTAAGGAAGTCCTTGAACGTCATACCTACAATAATTCCGGTGAACTGGCAGAGCTTCAGGATACAGCGGAGGGAATTATCAGCAACATCCTCGAAGAGGATGAAGTAGTTGAAAAGATATATGACATAAAAGAGAGAAGTGCCGATATCTATGAGCATTCGATCAGTCTGTGCTCACTAGCCACATTGACGGCTCTTAAGATGGGAAGGGATCAAAACGAGGTTCATGATATAGGAGTAGGAAGCCTGCTTCATGATCTGGGATTAAGATACCTGACGATCGATTACGTGGACAAGGATCCGGAGAGTTTTTCCAAGCTCGAGATAATGGAGTATTTCAAGCATCCGGTATACGGTTACTCAGCCGTGAAGGATGAAGGATGGCTCTCACCGTTAGCCAAAAACATAATCCTGTATCATCATGAGAGGCTGGACGGAAGCGGATATCCGTTAAGGGCAAAGGATATACCCTATGCTGTGGGTATCGTATCGCTGTGTGATACATTTGACGAAATGATCTGCGGAATAGGATGTAAAAGAGTCAAGGTCCATGAAGCCGTTGAATATTTAAAGACCTTTAAGGGTTTTAAATTCTATGCAGATGCCGTTGACGCTTTCCTGGATTTTACGGCGGTTTATCCTGTGGGAAGTACAGTCATCCTCTCGGATGGATCTCAGGGAAAAGTAGTCCGTCAAAACAGGGAATTTCCTGACAGACCTGTCATTTTGTTGTCAAAGGATTCCAACGGAAACCTGATCCCCAGAGGCAGGGAAGTGGATCTTATCAAAGTAAACGATATTTTTATTGAAAAGGAGCTTATATAAATCATGATCGACATCAAGTTTTTAAAAGAGAATCCCGATGTGGTAAAGGAAAACATCAAAAAGAAATTTCAGGATGATAAATTACCACTGGTTGATGAAGTACTGGAAATAACCAATGAATACAGCAAAGTCAGACAGGAAGCTGATGACCTGCGTAATAAGAGAAATGTTATCTCCAAGGAAATAGGGGCTTTGATGTCTCAGGGTAAAAAAGAAGAGGCACAGGCTAAAAAGGAAGAAGTATCCGCTAATTCAAAGCGTCTGGCTGAATTAGAGGAACTGGAAAAGGATCTTGAAGCCAAAGCCACCAAGATCATGTATGTGATCCCGAATATCATAGATCCTTCAGTTCCTATAGGAAAAGATGACAGTGAAAATGTTGAGGTTACCAAATACGGAGATCCCGTTGTTCCGGATTATGAGATACCTTATCATACGGATATAATGGAACGCTTTAACGGAATAGATATAGATTCTGCAGGAAGGGTTGCCGGTAACGGCTTTTATTATCTCATGGGAGATATTGCCAGACTTCACAGCGCAATATTGAGCTATGGCCGTGATTTCATGATAGACAGAGGCTTTACGTATTGCATCCCCCCCTATATGATCCGCTCAAATGTAGTAGCCGGAGTTATGAGTTTTGCGGAAATGGATGCCATGATGTACAAGATAGAGGGTGAGGATCTCTTCCTTATCGGAACATCCGAGCATTCCATGATAGGTAAATTCATAGATCAGATCGTTCCCGAAAGCGAACTGCCCAAAACACTTACCAGTTATTCACCCTGCTTCCGTAAGGAAAAAGGAGCTCACGGTATAGAGGAACGAGGCGTATACAGAATACATCAGTTTGAAAAGCAGGAAATGATCGTAGTGTGCAAACCAGAAGATTCTCCTATGTGGTTTGATAAATTATGGCAGAACACGGTAGATTTCTTCAGATCAATGGATATTCCGGTAAGAACATTAGAGTGCTGTTCGGGAGACCTTGCGGATCTTAAGGTTAAATCATATGATGTTGAGGCATGGAGCCCGCGTCAGAAAAAATATTTTGAGGTAGGAAGCTGCTCAAATCTCGGAGATGCGCAGGCCAGAAGATTAAAGATCAGAATTCAGGCTGAAGACGGATCAAAATATCTCCCGCATACTTTGAATAATACCTGTGTCGCTCCTCCGAGAATGCTCATAGCTTTCCTTGAGAATAATCTTCAGGCTGACGGAAGTGTTAAGATCCCTGAAGTCCTCCGTCCTTATATGGGTGGAAAGGAAATACTCATACCCGAGAAATAAACAGTTGATAAGAGAAATATATTCAAGATAAAGGCGTTGACAGTATGCATAAATACATGCGTGCCATAGGCTTCAGCAAATTTAATAATTTCAAGGAAGAACAGAAGCTGATCACCGATATCATAGTGAATGCTTCAAAGCGCGCATATACTTCTTTGTCTGACGATATCATCATTTCATCTTTTTCAAAGGAGTTTGCGCCCGGTGTCGGGATCACGGTAGTCGGACAGTTTGACGAAGACGACCAGTTCACCTATAGTTATTACTATCCGTACGTGGAATCACTGTGTATCAGCTCGGAAGAAGATATTTCAGTCGACCGCCATGCTGCCACGGACAGCTATGCCGGAGTAATAGATGATGTCAGAACCGGAGTTTCCATTATCTTTTATCTCCAAAATATGATACCATATATAAATGCGGTCAGAACGAACATGCTCCCGATGACCGGAACAACGCTTTCCCTGTCTGCATTATCCGATACCGGTACCATTCTTATGCCTCTTAAAAAGACAGTCAAGGATGTGGTAACGAACCAGCAGATATTAAAGTCCCGTTCAATGCTCATCAATGCAGCAAGATCCGGTGATGATGAGGCGATGGAAAACCTGACCTTAAAGGATATGGACACCTATACGACCATAGCCCAGAGGATCCAGACGGATGATGTCTTTACGCTGGTCGATACATATTTTATGCCCTATGGCATAGAGTGTGATAATTATGCTATACTTGGAGAGATAACCGAAGTGACCGAACTTCGAAACAGTGTCTCTTCCGAAGAGATGTACAAACTGTCTCTCGTGTGCAATGATATCGAGATGACGATATGCGTCAACAAAAAGGATGTTTACGGCCAGCCTGAGGTCGGCCGCAGATATAAAGGAACGATATGGCTTCAGGGTCATATCAACTACCCTATGTCTTCTTAGTTAAATGGATATAACGGGTCCCTCCTAAGGATCAGTTGGGGGTTCGATTCCCTCAGGAGACGCTTCATTAAAAGTGCCCGGGCACAAAAAAGCAGCCGATTCAAAACGGATCAGCTGCTTTTTATTTTTCTCAAAAGAAAGACACGGATCAGGCGTTTTTCAATCCCAGAAGAGAATTCTGAAGATTTGCGGCTTTACCGCCTTCAAAAGACATTTCCCGGATCTTATCTTTATATACTATCTTAACGGTACGGTCTTTGTCATAGTATATATCGCATTTTGAGAGCTTTCCGTTCTTCCATTCAATGTTGACGGTTCCGCCACCTTTGACCTTTAGGCCGCGTACATGGCCGTTCTTCCAGGTTTTTGGAAGAGCAGGCAGCAGGATCAGCCGTTCATCATCGGACTGAAGCAGCATATTTGCTATGGCAGCCACGGCCCCAAAGTTGCCGTCTATCTGGAAGGGCGGGTGACGGTCAAACATATTATCATAGGTCGATCTCTCCAAAAGGGCACGAAGATTTTCAAATGCCTTGTCCGGATCGCGCAGTCTGGCATAGAAATTGATGATCCAGGCTCTCGACCAGCCGGTATGTCCTCCGCCGTTTGACAGTCTCTTTTCCAAAGTTTTATATGCAGCCTCAGCAAGCTTCGGTGTTCTGTCGGGATCTATCTGCGATGAAGGGTACAATCCGTATAAATGCGAGATATGACGATGTCCCGGTTCAGCCTCACCGTATTCTTCGGGCCATTCCATGATGCTGCCGTCTGTGGCTACGCGGGTAGGAATGAGCTTCTGCAGCACTTCGCTGAATTTTTCCGACAGTTCCTTGTCGGTATCTAGTATCTTTGATGCTTTGATACATGAAGAAAAAAGATCCCTTAAAATCTGATTATCCATGGTGACACCATAGATATTGTTTCCGGTCTGTCCGCTGGGGAGTATAAATGTGTTTTCGGGTGAGACAGACGGGCAGGTTACGAGATAACCGTCTTTTTCCACGAGAAAATCAAGGAAAAACTCCGCACTTTCCCTCATGATAGGATAGTATTCCTTTAAAAATTCCATATCATTGGTATACCGGTAATGCTCCCACAGATGAAGACAGAGCCACGCACCTCCCATAACCCAGTATGTAGAGGGGATCCAGATATCCTGCGGAGCGGCATCACCCCATATATCGGTATTGTGATGTGCGACCCATCCACGGGCATTGTACATCCCGGATGCGACTTCCTTTCCGTGGACATAAAGCTTTTTGATAAGATCAAACAATGGCTCATGACATTCTGACAGGTTCGTGATCTCAGCAGGCCAGTAGTTCATCTGTGTATTGATGTTTATCGTGTATTTGCTGTCCCAGGGAGGAGTCATATGCTCGTTCCACAGTCCCTGTAAAGTAGCAGGTAAAGTCCCCTTTCTCGAGCATGAGATCAGAAGATATCTTCCAAAGTCAAAGAACAGCTCATAGAGTTCATTATCGACAGTATTCTTTTTCTTAAGGTTCTTAAGTCTTTCATCCGTAGGAAGCAGGTTATGATCTTCCTTATCCTCTATCTCCAGATCAACTCTGTTAAACAGTCGCTGATAATCCCTGACATGTCGCTCTTTGATATCGGAGAGTTTGTCAGCTTCGACTTTGACGATCCTGTTATGGATATTTTCGGTCAGATCATCGGTATTTTTGGCGTCAATATGATAAGTGGTGTCCGCACAGAAATATAAAACAGCTTCATCGGCATCCTCTATCACCAGATGTTCTCCGATAACATGTATCCTGCCGGATTTAACCTTTGCGGTCAGACACAGGGCAAAATCATATCCACCCTTGCCGAGATTGCCGTACAGCCTGATCCCGTTATCACTAAGCTTACCGACTCCGTCAAAGAACCTGTCTCTTCGAAGGATAGCATCAAAGTTAAGCTTCTTTTTGCCCGCCGCTTTAAGATGAATGATCATGACATCATCGGGCTTTGAAATATAGATCTGTCTGGTGTATGAGGTATCCTCATCCCCGAATATCTGATCATAAACGGCATTGTTAAGATCGAGGGATCTGTTATAACCCTTGACTTCACCAATACCGTAGAATTCAAGAAAGATGTCTCCCAGCGTCTGATAGGGGTGCTGGCTCTCAGGGCATCCGGAGAGGGAATACTTCATCAGTCTCTCGGCATCGCTTATCCTGCCAGCAAAAATAAGATCACGGATCTTTTGAAGATTTGCTGCAGCATCGGGATTAATCCGGTCGGCAAATGCTCCGTACCACATGCTTTCTTCGTTTAATTGTATGCGTTCCCGGACGGGATCTCCGAAAACCATGGCTCCCAGTCTTCCGTTGCCCAAAGGCAGTGCCTCATCCCAGCAGGATGCAGGTTTTTTGTACCATAATTTACTCATATTGCTCCTCGTTTGTGTTATACTAATTAATACTGGCATACGAATTGTTTCATATACGAGATATATTTTATAAAAAGGACTGGCAGTAATCAACATGGCAGAAAAGAAAATAATCTTAACCGGTGGAGGAACAGCCGGACATGTAACGCCTAATCTGGCACTGGTTCCCTATCTTAAAAATGCGGGATTTGAAATATCATATATAGGTTCAAAAGACGGCCTCGAGAGCAAACTGATACCCGATGCCGGAATCCCGTACTATACGATATCCACAGGAAAACTGCGAAGATATCATTCGATCAGGAACTTTACCGATCCTTTCAGAGTGATGGCCGGTATCAGCAAAGCCAAAAAGATAATAAAGGAGATCCGCCCCAACATAATCTTTTCTAAGGGGGGATATGTCGGACTGCCTGTTGTTGTAGCAGCCAAATTATGCAAAGTCCCCGTTGTTTCACATGAATCCGATATGACTCCGGGACTGGCCAATAAACTGAGCCTGCCTTTCTGCAAGGAGATATGCTGTAATTTTCCCGAAACCGTCAAGAGACTTCCGCGTAAAAAGGCAGTACTTACCGGCTCTCCGATACGAGGGGAACTGCTGACAGGCAGTAAGGAAAAAGGACTGGAGCTCTGCCATTTTAATGAGCAAAGACCTGTCATCATGGTCATAGGAGGGTCACTTGGTGCCGCATCGGTAAATGCTGCAGTCAGAGCGGCGCTTCCAAAGCTGCTTCCGGATTTTCAGATAGTCCATCTGTGTGGAAAAGGCAAGCTTGATGAAACACTTCTTGATATGGAATCAAGAGGATACAAGCAGTTTGAATATGTTACTGACGATCTTAAGGATATCTTTGCCATGGCGGATCTCGTTATTTCCAGAGCAGGTGCTAATTCCATCTGCGAACTCGTTTCTTTAAAAAAGCCCAATATCCTGGTTCCGTTATCGAGAGGCTCACGCGGCGACCAGATACTGAATGCCCGGTCATTTGAAGCCCAGGGCTACTCCATCGTTGTCGAGGACGATGATAATCTGTCGGAAAATCTCATTGAAAAAGTCACTGAACTGTATTTCACACGACAGACATATATCGATGCCATGAGCAGATCCAGCCAGAACAATGCGGTCAGGATCATAGTGTCGCTCATCGAAAAAAACATGAAGATTCAGGAAAAGAAAAAGACAGATAAAAAAACAAAGGAGGATTAGTCAGATGATCTCATGGAAAAATCTTGACACCCTTGATTCATTCAAGGCATTAAAAAACTTTAAGGAGACGGATCTTAAGGAAGCCCTCGGCGGAGCGGAAGGAGCTCAAAGAGTTAAAAAGTATTCGGTTCCCATGGCAGAAGGCCTTAAATTCAACTATGCCGCCAAAAAGGTGGACGATGATATCTTAAACGGACTTAAGGAACTGGCCAGGGAAGCACAGCTTAGTGAAAAGTTCAAGGCTCTTTATGAAGGAGAGGTTATAAACACCGGAGAAAAGAGGCTCGTTCTTCATCAGCTGACAAGAGGTCAGCTTGGTGCAGATGTCGTTGTTGACGGAGTAAACAAGAGAGATTTTTATCTGGGCGAGCAGAAAAAGATAGCTGACTTTGCCAATAAGGTTCATAACGGGGAGATAACAAACGGTGCCGGCGAGAAGTTTACGACCGTTGTTCAGATAGGTATCGGCGGAAGCGATCTGGGTCCCAGAGCAATGTACCTGGCGCTCGAAAACTGGGCCAAGGTAAATAACAGGTTAAAGATGAAGGCTAATTTCATCAGTAATGTGGATCCCGATGATGCAGCCGGAGTTCTTTCAAATGTTGATGTTGCTCATTCACTGTTTATCCTGGTATCAAAGTCAGGTACGACACTTGAGACACTGACCAACGAATCCTTTGTTAAGGATGCCCTTAAAAAGGCAGGACTTGATGCTTCAAAGCACATGATAGCGGTTACTTCCTCAAGTTCTCCTCTGGCATCCAGCTCCGATTATCTTCAGGCTTTCTTCATGGATGACTACATCGGCGGAAGATTCTCTTCATGTTCGGGTGTCGGCGGAGCGATCCTTTCTCTGGCATTCGGCCCCGAGGTGTTTGATGAATTCCTCAAAGGCGCTGCTGCCGAGGATAAACTCGCTGCATCGGATGATGTATTGAATAATCCCGCTATGCTCGATGCCCTTATCGGTGTATATGAGAGAAACATACTGGGTTACGACTGCACAGCGGTTCTTCCTTATTCTCAGGCACTTAGCCGATTCCCTGCACACCTTCAGCAGGCAGACATGGAATCCAACGGCAAATCGGTCAACAGATTCGGTGAGCCCGTTTCATATAAGACCGGTCCCGTCATCTTCGGTGAGCCCGGAACCAACGGACAGCATTCATTCTATCAGCTGCTTCACCAGGGAACGGATATCATTCCTCTGCAGTTCATAGGATTTAAAGAATCACAGATGGGTGTGGACGTCGATATTCAGGGAAGTACCTCCATCAAGAAGCTCGCTGCCAACGTAGCGGCTCAGATAGTGGCCTTTGCCTGCGGCAAGGATGATGATAACTTAAACAAGAAGTTTGAGGGTAACCGTCCTTCAAGCATCATAATCGGTGAGAAGCTGACGCCCGCATCATTGGGTGCACTGCTTTCACATTTTGAGAACAAGATCATGTTCCAGGGATTCTTATGGAATGTGAACAGCTTTGATCAGGAAGGTGTTCAGCTCGGCAAGGTCCTTGCCAAGAAGGTCCTCGCACACGATACTGACGGAGCTTTAAAGGAATACAGCGATATGTTCGGGATCTGATCCGACAGTTTATTTTTCTATGAACAGTGAAGATGCGAATTTCAGAATAAAACTTAAGGCCCTTTGGGATATCCTCATGATAATCCTGGGAGCTTTGATAGCCGCGTTCGCGGTAGAGGAATTTCTGGTGCCCAATACTATCCTTGACGGAGGTGTAGTGGGTGTCAGCATCATGATCAATGCTCTTAACGGGATCCCTCTGGGTATTCTGACATTTCTTATAAACCTGCCTTTTTTGATATTCGGGTTTTTTAAGATCGGCAAGAGATTTATCATACATTCCGGTATAGGAATGTTCAGTTTTTCTGTATTTGTCGGAATATTTGAAAAGTGGATCGAGGTTACGCAGGTTGACCTCCTGGCGGTTGTTTTCGGAGGAGTCATTCTGGGAATAGGTGTGGGACTCGTTATCCGTAGCGGAGGGTGTCTCGACGGAACAGAGACCGTAGCAATAATCCTCAACAGGAAATATAAATGGCAGGTGGGACAGACAGTTCTGATATTCAACGTGGTGATATATACCATTGCCGGACTGCTGTTCGGGTGGGACAGAGCAATGTTCAGCCTGCTGGCTTACTTTATCGCATCCAAGGTTATAGACATCGTTGAGACCGGTTTTGACAAAGCCAAGGCAGCGATGATAATAACCAACGAAAGTGATGAGATAGCCCGCCTGATATACGAAAAGCTCGGAAGGACCGTAACGATCCTAACCGGCGAAGGCCTTATAAGCGGCAAAAAGGTCATCATGTACTGCGTCCTTAACAAATTCGAGATCAACGATCTGAGAGCCATTATAGACTCAGTGGATACATCAGCATTTATAGCCATCTCGGATGTTGAGGAGATAATAGGAACTCATATCAAAAAAGGCGGAAGCCTGGATGATAACAAAGCAAACAGCAAATAAAGAAAGGACCATTCATATGTCAGAACAGGAAAAAAACGAAATCATCTCCGAAGCAGCCAATTCAGCCGACAGCGAAATGCTCTCAGTACTTAAATCCATAAAGGAGCATGAAGAACTGCAGACAAAATATGCCAAGAAACAGGGAAGGATAGTTGCCCTGGCTGCGATATTCTGCGTGGCAATAATGATAGGTGTGGGAATTCTGGTATTATCCGTATTACCCAAGGTAGTAACCCTGCTTGACCAGGCAAATGGTATAGCAGTTCAGGCTGATGATGTTATGAAGGATCTCAATGTTGTAACCAAGCAGCTGGCACAGGCGGATATCACTGGAATGATCGATGATGTGAGCAAGCTCGTAGTTGAGAGCGAGGAAAGCATCAATGATGCCATGAAAAAGGTTGATGCTATGGATATAGAAGGTCTTAACAAAGCCATAAAGGATCTGGGGGATGTCATAGAACCACTGGCTAAGATGATGCGGTGAACTGGGGAACTGCTGGGCAGTATATTCATACCGTTCTACTAGGAAAAATAGGGATCGGGATAAGATAATACAGGGGAAAATATGAAGATAGTAGTACTGGAGAGAAACTCAGTCGGAACCGATGTTTCGGTAGACGGCTTTGAAAAGTTCGGTGAACTCGTTACTTATCCTAACACCGTCGGAACCGACGAGGTTGCACAGAGGATCAAGGACGCAGACATCGTTATCGCCAATAAGGCTCCGTTAAATGAAGCCTCATTAAAGGACGCGGCGAATGTAAAGATGATCTCGGAGTTTGCGACGGGATATGACAATATTGACATAGAATATTGCAAAAAGCGCGGGATCAGGGTCTGTAACGTGGTCAATTATTCCACCGAGGCAGTGGCTCAGCACACCTTTGCCCTGTTGCTTTATGTGCTTGAAAAGCTTCGTCATTATGATGACTATGTAAAGGGCGGAGCTTATGCAGCTCAAAGCAGGTTTTCGAATTTTGACAAGCCCTTTACGGAGCTTTCAGGCAAGACCTGGGGAATAATCGGCATGGGCAACATAGGACAAAAGGTTGCTAAGATCGCTACGGCATTCGGATGCAGGGTCATCTTTCATTCAGTGACCGGCAACAGCAAGGTCACCGAATATGAGCAGGTATCCTTTGATGAACTGCTTAAAGAATCGGATTTTCTGTCCCTTCACTGTCCATTAAGTCCTCTGACCAAGGGCATCATCAATTACGATGCATTTAAAAAGATGAAAAAAACAGCCTTTCTTATCAATGTTGCCAGAGGCCCCGTGGTAGTGGACGGTGACCTTAAGAAGGCTCTTGATGAAGGACTGATCGCAGGAGCGGGACTTGATGTTACGAGCACTGAACCCATGAAAGATTCCAATCCGCTGAGTGAATACAAGGATTCGGATAAGCTCATCATCACACCGCACCTGGCATGGGCATCAACTGAGGCCAGATACAGGGATGTAGAGGAGAATATTAAAAATGTAGAGGCATTTCTGGCGGGAAATCCGAGAAATGTGATAGTCTGACTTGAATGAAAGGAAAAAACGTGGGAATACTGCTTAAAAACATCAAGGCGATCGTACCTGACGGAAACGATATCGCCGTAAAGGAAACTTCGATCTATATTGAAAATGACAGGATAGCCGCCTTTGACAAAGAGCCTGCCGGCTTTAAGGCCGACAAGGTGATCGACGGCAAAGACAGGCTCGCCATACCGGGACTAATCAATGCCCACACTCATTCTTATATGGCGTTCATGAGGAATGTGGCTGATGATCTGTCGTTTATGGACTGGCTGTTCGGAGCGATCGACCCCATAGAACAGCAGATGACGGATGAAGATACCTACTGGGGAGCATGCCTTGCCATAATCGAGATGATGAAATCAGGTACGACCTGCTTTAACGATATGATGATGAACATCCGTCAGACCTCCCGTGCCGTCAAGGAATCCGGCATGAGAGCCGTTATCTGCAGAGGACTGGTAGGAAGCGCCGAGGATGACGGAGGCAGGATAGAGCAGACATACAAAGAAAAGGAATACTGCAGTGACTGCGACAGGATCAGCATCAGATTCGGTCCTCATGCTCCGTATACATGCAAGGATGATTACTTCAGGAGAATCTCTGATGAAGCCAAAAAGACCGGAATGGGCATTCATGTTCACCTGAGCGAATCCATGAGTGAGATCGATACGATCCGAAAGGACTACGGCTGCTCACCTATAGAGATGGCTGATAAAAACGGCCTGTTTGATGTTCCGTGTATCGCTGCACACTGTGTACAGATCGATGATAATGATATGGAAATCCTGGCCAAAAAGGGAGTCAGCGTTGTTTCAAATCCTGCGAGCAACATGAAGCTCGGGAACGGATTTGCCCCTGTTCCGGAAATGCTGGAAAAAGGCATAAACGTATGCATCGGAACGGACGGAGCAGCATCAAACAACTCGCTTAACATGTTCCATGAGATGAGCCTTATGGCCCTCATACACAAGGGAAGTCACAAAACACCCGTTTGTGTCGGAGCCAAAGAAGTCTTTAAGATGGCTACGATAAACGGAGCCAAAGCTATAGGACTCGGCAATGAGACAGGATCACTGGAGGTCGGCAAGAAAGCGGATATAGCGATACTTAATCTTAAGACTCCATCATTAATGCCAAACAATAACCTGATAGCAGGATTATCTTATTCTGCTAACGGATCCGAAGTCGAGACGGTCATCATAGACGGCAGGATAACAATGGAGGATCGAAAAGTTCTGACTCTTGATGAGGATACGGTTTATTCCAAAGTAAACGAAATAATAAGCCGTATGGGACTTGATAAGAAGGAGTATAAATAGTTAAAATATAGATAAGAACAAAGATAGGAGAATCTAAAATGGCCAGTGAGATCAGAGATATCAATCTCGCCGAATCGGGTGAGAGAAAACTGGAGTGGGTTAAGAGAAACTGTGACCTGCTTCGTACTCTTGAAGAGGAATTCAGTAAAACAAAACCCTTTGCGGGCAAAAAGATAGCGTTGTCGGTTCATCTGGAAGCCAAGACCGGATATCTGTGTCTGGTATTAAAAGCCGGCGGTGCGGATATGTACGTTACGGGATCCAATCCCCTGTCAACACAGGATGATGTGGCAGCAGCCCTGGTTAAAGCAGGACTGGAGGTTCATGCGTGGTATGACGCAACACCCGAAGAATATGATTCACACATCGAAAAGACCTTAAAATGCGGTCCCAACATCATAATAGACGATGGCGGTGACCTCGTTAACATGGTCCACAATAAGATGCCAGAACTCATACCCAACATAATCGGGGGCTGTGAAGAGACGACTACAGGCATCATCAGACTTGAAGCCATGAATAATGCCGGCAAGCTCGCATTCCCCATGGTCAGAGTCAACAATGCAGACTGTAAGCACCTTTTTGATAACAGATACGGAACCGGTCAGTCAGTATGGGATGGTATCAACCGTACGACCAACCTCATTGTTGCAGGCAAGATAGTTGTAGTTGCCGGATACGGATGGTGCGGTAAAGGAACTGCCATGAGAGCCAAGGGACTCGGAGCCAGAGTCATCGTTACAGAGATCGATCCCATCAAGGCTATTGAAGCTGTAATGGACGGATTTGATGTAATGCCCATGAATGAAGCTGCCAAAGTCGGAGACTTTTTCGTAACGGTTACGGGTTGCGACGGAGTTATTGACAAGGAAGACTTTGCAGTCATGAAGGAAGGAGCGATCCTTTGTAATGCCGGACACTTTGACTGTGAGATAGACATGGCATGGTTAAAGGCAAATGCCGTTGAGACCAGAGAACAGAGAAAGAACATCATGGGATACAAGCTTCCTACAGGACAGTGGATATTCGTTCTGGCTGAAGGCAGACTGGTCAATCTGGCAGCAGGCGACGGACATCCTGCAGAGATCATGGATATGAGCTTTGCCATTCAGGCACTTTCTGCCAAGTATCTCGTTGAGCACGGCAGCGAGCTTAAGGAAAAGCTCATCGACGTACCTAAGGAAGTTGATAACGATGTGGCTATACGTAAGTTAAGATTCCTCGGTAAAGAGATAGACGTACTTACTCCTGAACAGGAGAAATATCTTCATTCATACAATCTGGAGTGATATTCAGCACCCGGTTTCAAAGGAGGTGTTATGCTTGAGCGGAAATATCAGGTTGCTTTCAAGAAATCGTGTCATCTGCTGCAGTAAATGCAAAGGGAACGTCAAACAGATCCGTTCCGGTGAATATGAATGTGTCAACTGCGGAAACATTGAATACGATGATTTCGGCAAGGTCAGGAAGTACCTTGAAGAAAACGGACCTCAGACCAAGGAAAAGATAATCCTTGAAACAGGCGTTTCGCGAGAGGTCGTAAATGAGTTTCTGGCCGAACAACGGCTGGAGGTCGCACCGCATTCCGAAAAAACGCTGAAGTGTACGGTCTGCGGCAAACCGATCCAGAGCGGACTCATATGTTCTGCCTGCTTAAAAGCCAGTGTTCCCAAGAGCGGATACGTTGTTTCAACCAGGTCGGATGATGAAAAAATGCGTTTTTTATAAGTATGATGGTTTAAAAAGGGCTGTCGCGGTGCGGCAGCTCTTTTTTTGCGAAACAGTCCGGCTTTTAATAGTTTTTTTAGATAATTAAGGAATTGTTTTCTAACGACAGTATTTATTGTGTGATATATTTAAAGCATGAAGTTTAAGACCCGGTTGCAGATAACATTTCTGACAATAATAATTCTTCCCGTGTTACTCGCGGTCATTGCATTTGTGATAATCGGCAAGGTGCTATTTGTAAGACACCCGGGATTTGACCATATCCCGCAGGGTGTCGGGCAGATGGAGTACCTTTTTACCGAAGGGATGGCCAAGCCGCTGTTTATGTACATGGCAATATCCATCGTGGGAATACTGGTGGTCACAGGAATACTTCTGACCATATGGATAGCCAGGAGCATATTCGATCCCATACATCAGCTCAATGTGGCCATGCAGAACATAGCCGAGGGTAATCTCGAATACATGCTCGAAAGCAATAATACAGGCGAGATAGGGACACTATATAAAAACTACGAAGAAATGAGACTCCGCCTTAAGGAGTCGGCGGATGAAAAGCTGCTGGCGGAATCCCAGAACAGGGAGCTGGTCAGCAATATAACGCATGACCTCAAGACTCCCATCACATCGATCAAAGGATACGTCGAAGGCATCATGGACGGAGTTGCCGATACTCCGGAAAAGATGGATAAGTACATTAAGACCATCTATAACAAGGCCAACGACATGGATAAGCTCATAAATGAACTGACGGTTTATTCCGGAATAGATAACAACCGCGTTCCGTATCATTTCCTTCGGCTTAATATCGCGGATTATTTCGGTGACTGTATAGAAGAGGTGGGTCTCGATCTTGAATCAAAGAACATTAAGCTCGATTACTCCAACCTAACATCACCGGATACACAGATAATCGCGGATCCCGAACAGTTAAAAAGAGTGATCAACAATATTATCAGCAACAGCGTCAAATATATCGACAGGACCAGGGAACCGCAGATAGATATCAGGATCCTCGATGAGAATGATGCGATCCGCATAGAGATCGAGGATAACGGACGAGGGATCAGTCAAAGAGACCTGCCCAATATTTTCGAGAGATTTTACAGAACGGACTCATCCAGAAACTCCTCAAGGGGAGGAAGTGGCATAGGGCTGTCGATAGTAAAAAAGATAGTGGAAGATCACGGAGGATATATCTGGGCGACTTCCAGGGAAAACGAAGGAACATGCATGCACATGGTATTCAGGAAATATGAAGTGTCCGAGAATGCCAGGGAGGAAGTATATGAGCAGTAAGATTTTGATAATCGAAGATGAAGAGGCCATAGCCGAACTTGAAAAGGACTATCTCGAACTGAGCGATTTCGAGGTGACCATACGAAACAACGGTGAAGACGGGCTTAAGGAAGCGCTGGAGAATAATTATAATCTCATAGTGCTGGACCTGATGCTTCCCGGGATCGACGGATTTGAAGTATGCAAGGAGATCCGTGAGAAAAAGAATATCCCCATAATCATGGTTTCCGCAAAAAAGGAAGATATCGACAAGATAAGAGGACTGGGTCTCGGTGCCGATGATTACATGACCAAGCCCTTCAGCCCCAGTGAGCTCGTAGCCAGAGTAAAGGCGCATATGGCCAGATATGAGAGGCTCACATCGGCATCTGCCTTTGAGAATGACACGATAGAGATCCGTGGGATCAAGATAGACAAGACTGCACGCCGTGTATGGGTGGATGGAGAGGAAAAAGCCTTTACGGGCAAGGAATTCGATCTGCTGACTTTTCTGGCCGAACATCCGAACAGGGTTTATTCCAAGGACGAGCTGTTCCGTGAGATATGGGACATGGATTCGATAGGAGATATCGCTACCGTCACGGTTCATATCAAGAAGATCCGCGAAAAGATAGAGTATGACAGTGCCAATCCCCAGTATATTGAGACGATATGGGGTGTCGGATATCGCTTTAAGATATAACATATAATAATACCGAATGAAGAATATTATTTACGAAGACGAGCATATCCTGGTGGCATTTAAACCCGCGGGCATAGCTACCGAGACCAAAAGGGTCGGGCAGCAGGATATGGTCTCGGAGATCCGAAATTATCTGTACAAAAAGGATAAACAGGCCGGTGAGCCGTATGTAGGCCTGGTCCACAGACTGGATCAGCCGGTGAGCGGCCTTATTGTTTTTGCCAAGACCAAAAGCGCGGCATCGGCTCTTTCAAAACAGATAAATGACCGGAAATTTAAGAAAAACTATTATGCCGTCGTCATGGGAAAGCCAAAAAAGGATGAAGATACACTGACGGACTACCTTTATAAAGATCCCAGGACCAATATGTCAGCGGTCGTTGACAGATCCCATCCGGACTCAAAAAAGGCCATTCTGTCATACCGGGTCGTTAAAACCCTCTGGGCTCTCGAGGATGATACGGAGGCAACACTCCTTGATATCGATCTTCAGACCGGCAGACATCATCAGATCAGGGTACAGCTGTCTAATGCGGGGATACCTATACTCGGGGATACCAAATATGGTAGTATTACTTCAAAGGATTTCAGCAAAGACGTATCTCTAAGGAACATTGCTCTTTGCGCTTACAGGCTACGGTTCGATCATCCCGCAACCGGCAGGGAAATGACCTTTGAAAGGAAACCCGAGGATGAGATCTTTAAAGCGTTTTTGGGATAACGCACCGGATATTATCGTTAATATATACCTGTCGGGAATGCTCGGCATATACCCGTTTTTCATGAAAACCGGATATGTCGGGTTGTCCGACGCCAAGTACTCGTTCTTTCTGATATGCAGCCTTTTTGCGATCGTGCTGCTTTTTTTCACGGGATTTCCCCGACTGATCACATCGATAACAGATAAGAGTTTTAAAGATGTCCATATCGCAGTATTATTATTTGCCGTGATATCGATATTGTCATTTCTTTTTTCCCGATATAAGGATGCGACTCTGCTAGGAGCACCTGAATGGTATATGGGACTCGTGACCATTCTGATCCTCTGTGTGATGATCTACCTTATCAGCATACTGTGGAAGCCGAATCTTTATATAGTATATGCCGCATTAGCGGTCGCTGCGGTTGTTTATGTTCTCGGAATCTGTGATCGTTTCTCATTCTATCTCATACCTATTAAGGTCAGAGATCCGTCATTTATATCCACACTTGGAAATATCAACTGGTTCATGGGTTATTACAGCATAATGACTCCTCTGGGGATGGGAATGCTCCTTTTTGACGGACCTTATTCAGGCAGTGACAGAGCGCAGATCATAAAGAGAGATTTTCTGTACGTGTATATAGCGATCGCCTTTATATGCGGGTTTGCGCAGGGAGCCGAGAGTGTGTTCCTCGTATTCGGGGCTATGTTCATCCTTCTTCTTTTGGCTGTGAGCAAAAAGATGGTCAGTTTGCAAAGTCTGCTGATAATGATGATCATGTGGTGCCTTAGCGCACAGTTCGTGAGGATAATAAGGATGCTCTGTCCCGGAGCATATAATTATAATGACAGCGGGATATGTTCGTTTCTGACAGGTAACGGGATCACGGCAGCAATGGCCTTTTTGCCGGCGGTTTTGCTGCTGATACTGTCAGTTACGGGAAACAGTCGTGATAATACCGGCGGAAAAAAATCTGCTGAAAAGATAATAACGATATTTCTGTGGTTACTTTTAGCTGCAGGAGTGATCCTTTATACAGTGATCAGCCTTATAAAGACCAACACCGATGCTCTGCCTGCGATCACTAACAGCGTGTTTTACTGGGACAGAAGATTCGGATCCGGCAGAGGAGAAGCCTTCGGGGTGGCCTTCAGGGCAATAGGACATATGACATTCGGACAGATCCTGATAGGAGTGGGTCCGGACGGTTTTGAGAGCTTTGTTTATTCCATAGAAGAGTTGAGAGGAGATCTGTATGAATTGTTTAACGGCAGCAGGCTCGTTAATTCACACTGCTTTTTGCTGACTCTATTTATAAATGAAGGGCTGCTTGGAGTGGCCGGATATCTGGCAATACCCGTCACAGTGCTCATCCGCACCGCCGGAAAATACAAAGACACAGGCAGGTACAGAGCATTTGCCCTGTCGGTATCCTTTGCGATCCTTTGTGCTCTGGCTCACGGAATGATCTCTTTTTCGCATATACTTAACGTTCCTTTTGCTGCGATCTTAATCGGGATGATGCTTGCTTTCCTTTGACATTTCAGGGGTTTACTTATACAATTATATGATTAGATGAATCGCCCGAAACAGCGGATCATTTAAAAAGATTTATAACAGGAGAATTAAAATGGCTGATAAGAAGCTGGTTGAAGCTATCACTTCAATGAATGAGGATTTTGCCCAATGGTATACGGATATCTGCAAGAAAGCGGATCTGTGTGATTACACGTCTGTTAAAGGTTGCATGGTATTTAAGCCTGCAGGTTATGCTATTTGGGAACTGATACAAAAGCAGATGGACGAGCGGTTCAAGGCTACGGGAGTTGAGAACGTATATCTTCCGATGTTCATTCCCGAGAGTCTGCTTGAAAAGGAAAAGGATCATGTAGAAGGATTTGCTCCCGAGGTTGCATGGGTAACACAGGGAGGACTTGCTCCGCTGCAGGAAAAGATGTGCGTCAGACCCACATCGGAGACGCTTTTCTGTGATTTTTACAAAAACGAAGTACATTCCTACAGGGATCTTCCGAAGATATATAATCAGTGGTGTTCGGTAGTCAGATGGGAAAAGGAAACGAGACCTTTCCTTCGCTCAAGAGAGTTTCTGTGGCAGGAGGGACATACGATTCACGCTACTGCCGAAGAAGCCGAAGAAAGAACCATACAGATGCTGGATGTTTATGCAAATTTCTGCGAGGAGGTCCTGGCTATTCCCGTTATAAAGGGACGCAAGACCGATAAAGAAAAGTTCGCAGGTGCCGAGGCAACATATACGATCGAAGCCCTGATGCACGACGGCAAGGCTCTGCAGTCAGGAACGAGCCACAACTTCGGCAACGGGTTCGCCAAAGCCTTTGATATCCAGTATACGGATAAGGATAATACTCTTAAATACTGTTATCAGACCTCCTGGGGAACGACTACGAGACTCATAGGAGCGATCATCATGGTTCACGGAGACGATTCGGGTCTTAAGCTTCCTCCTTTGGTTGCACCTGTTCAGGTTATGATAGTTCCCATTCAGCAGAAAAAGGAAGGCGTTCTTGATAATGCATATAAGATCAGGGACGAGATTAAAAAGGCAGGGCTTCGCGTTAAGGTTGATGACAGCGACAAGAGTCCCGGCTGGAAGTTCTCCGAGTGCGAGATGCGCGGAGTTCCGATGAGGATCGAAATAGGTCCCAGAGATATCGAAGAGGGCAAGGCAGTGATCGTCCGTCGTGATAACGGCGAAAAGATCGAATGCCCCATAAATGATCTGCCAGCTAAAGTAACAGAACTCATACCTGTCATCCAAAAGAGCATGCTGGAAGCAGCAAGAACTCACAGGGATACTCATACCTATGAGGCTAAAAGCTGGGAAGAATTCAATAAGATATTCGATGAAAAGGCAGGCTTTGTTAAAGCAATGTGGTGCGGAAACCGCGAATGTGAGGACAAAATAAAGGAACAGCTGTCCGTTACAAGCCGCTGCATGCCTTTTGAACAGGAAAACATATCCGATACCTGTGTCTGCTGCGGACAGAAGGCACAAAAAATGGTTTACTGGGGAAGAGCGTATTAATATTGCAGGAATTATCCCAAAACGCTAAAAACAGAATACTGGTAGTCGATGACGATACAGAGCAGCTGGAGATAATAAGGAGCTTCCTGGAACCGACGTACATAGTCGGGACAGTTAGCCAGGGTCAGTTCGCGCCCGAATACATCAGGGAATATCAAACCGATCTCATACTGATGGACGTCGTAATGCCGGAAATGGACGGCTTTGCGACGCTTCGTGCCATCAGGCAGGTTGAGGAAGGGGAGAATATTCCCATTATTTTTATTACAGGTAAAAATACCAGAAACAATGTCCTTCAGACCATCAATCTCGGAACGGACGGATATCTGATAAAGCCGATCGCCCGCGAAACACTGCTTGAAAAGATAAAGACGGTCCTTGCATCGCAGACATATACCTATAATAAAAAGACAGTTCTGGCCATAGACGATGATGTTACATATCTTAAGATCATCCATAATTCTCTCAAGGAAAGATTCAATGTGGTGATGATCAATTCTGCCAAGCTGGTCAGGGAATACCTTGACCGACATGTTCCCGATGCCATTTTGTTAAGTGAGAAATTTCCCGAAGAAAACGGCAGATCAGCTTTTGATTATATAAAAAGTATCAATGGACTGTCCAATATTCCCGTGATCATGCTAAAAAGCATCGGTGACAGGACAAAACCCGGGAAGGATGACGGCACTACGGCAGATAAATATCTCATTAAGCCGGTGAGCAAACTTGACCTGATGAAGGCAATAATATCGGCCATTAATTCGAAATAAACGGACAGGGATCGCTAATGCTGGGAGTATCAAAATTGCGACCAACTGAAAATGCGAAAAAAAACGAAGTGATCAAGGACATTTTGCTCAATAATGTCGTTGAAGGACTTATCGTTGCCAATGAGACAGGGGATATCATATACTGCAATAACCTGGGCAGGGCTATTCTCGAAGAGGGTGTTTTCGGCCCTATAGATATAGTTTCTCACAATCCCAAAGTGTTTATGTTCAATCAAAGAGAGTACAAAGCTCTCTACGATATGATACCAACGGGCAAGGCAGCAGGCGGAACCATAGCCACTTTAGTAGACACCATGGAGCTTAAAGAGCAGACCAGAGAACTGTCAGAGCTACGTGAAGAGCTCCAAAGGACTATGGGTTATAAAGAGGCTTTTCTGTCCAACATGTCACATGAGATACGGACCCCCATTCATGCCATCATCGGATTTGCCGAGATCATGATGAAGGAGAGCGCCAATGAAAAGCTAAGAACCCAGATAGAGATGATAAAGGACTCATCCTACTCTCTGCTGGCCATCATAAATGATGTCCTGGATCTTTCCAAACTCGAATCCGGCAAAATGAAGCTGGTCAATTCAAATTATTATATTTCCTATATCATCAGGGACATCGAGGCTACGTATTCGCTCCTGGCATCCCGCAAGGGACTGAAGTTTGAAGTTCACCTGGACGACAATATTCCCAGTAATCTGTACGGGGATAAAATAAGACTTCGCGGAACGCTCCTTAACATTCTTAACAATGCCGTCAAATACACCAAAGAAGGACATATAGATTTTTATATTAAAGTACTTGATAAGACGGATGAAGCCGTAAGGCTCTGTTTTGAGGTCAGGGATACGGGTATAGGAATACGCCCTGAAGACAGGGAGAGGATATTTGAATCATTCTCCAGACTGGATATCAACAACAACTATTCCGTTGAGGGAAGAGGGCTTGGACTGTCCATCGCCAAAGGATATATGGATCTTATGGGTGGCAGGATCGAGATGGACAGTGAATACGGAGTAGGTTCTACCTTCAGAGTGATAGTCGATCAGAAGATAGTTGATGATTCTCCGATCGATATGGATATAGTAAACGCCCGTAAGAAGAAAAAGGGTGAAGGATTTGCGATCAAAGGGATAAAGACGCTGGTCGTGGATGATAATCCCATTAACCTGACTGTTGCCGAAGGACTGATGAAGACATACGGACTGACGGTGGACAAGGCATCCGGCGGAAAGGAAGCCATATCACAATGTATGGTCAACCAGTACGACCTGGTATTTATGGATCAGATGATGCCCGAAGTGGACGGGATAAGGGCTATGAAAGAGATCCGCAAGATAAACGAGTATTATGAGGAAAAATGTCATATAATCGTTCTGACAGCCGATGCGATGGCAGGTGCCAGAGAAAAGCTGATCGCGGAAGGCTTTGACGAATACCTTAGCAAGCCCCTCGAGATGCACAGACTGGAGACGATGCTTCTTAAGTTCGTTCCGGAGCAGAACATCATTGATATAGATGAGTTGAATAATGAAAATATCATCATCGAATCAACTCCAGAGGATAAAACTGCAGCACCTGTCAAAGATGATGCAGAGGATGAAGCTGCTAAGGTTGCCGAAAAACTGGGTATTGAACCGGAAACACTTAAAAAACGCATCAGGGACTGCGGAGGCTCTCTGTCCGATTACATGTCAGTATGCAGGATAGCCTGCAAGCATGCGGATGCCAAGGCTAAAAAGCTTCGTGAGTCTCAGATGTCCGGTGACTATGACAGGTATACGATAGAGGTTCATGCCCTGAAGAGTACAGCGGCTTCACTTGGCAATACGGAATTATTTGAGCGGGCCAGAGAACAGGAAACAGCCGGTAAAGAGGGCCGTTACAGCATAATAGATGAAGGAATGGAGAGTCTGGTAAAGGACTATCTGTCCTTTATAGATAAGATCAAAGCCGTAGTTCTTAAGATCGACGATACCGAACAAAAGGCTAAAGCCGGTGGAAGCGGAGAAGACTGGACTTCGGAAGAGCTCTCTCAGATATCTAACAGAATGCTCTCATTAGCAGATGAATTCAAGTTCGGAGATATCTTTGATCTGCTTGATAATATCAAAGGAGTTGAAAAAGGCCCCGATACCAAGAAATACTTTGATGAGATCCAGACGATCATGAACCGTATGGACATAGACAAATTAAGAGAATATCTGGGATCGTTCGTACAGAATAAATGACGGATATAATGACAGGACTGCCCAAAGAGGTGGAAAACATCATAGATAAGATCGCAGAGGCCGGCTACGAAGCATATGCAGTAGGCGGCTGTATTCGTGATATGCTGCTGGGGAGGATACCGGATGACTATGATATAACCACATCTGCCAGCCCGGAAGAGATAAAAGCCATTTTTCGAAGAACCATAGATACAGGGATTGAACACGGTACAGTGACAGTTATGTCGGGAGATACCGGATATGAGATCACTACCTACAGGATAGACGGCAAATATGAGGATTCAAGACACCCCTCAAGTGTCACGTTCACCCGCTCCCTGAAAGAGGATCTTCAAAGGCGTGATTTTACCATAAATGCCATGGCCTACAATTCCAAAGACGGACTCCAGGATCCATTTAACGGAGTTGCGGATCTTAAAAACGGAATAATAAGATGTGTCGGGGATCCCGTAAAGAGACTTAGCGAAGATGCATTAAGGATAATGAGGGCCGTAAGGTTCAGTGCACAGCTTGATTACGAAATAGACGCTGAAACCCTCAGTGCGATGAAGGCACTCGCTCCTAATCTGGAGCTTATCAGCAAGGAGAGGATACAGGTTGAACTAATTAAGCTCCTTACCTCAGATCATCCGGACAGGATAAGGCTCGCATATGAATGCGGCATCACCAAAGTCATCATGCCCGAATTTGACAGGATGATGGAATGTGAGCAGAATAATCCTCACCATTGCTACAGTGTGGGTGAACACACGATACACACGATGCTGAATACAGACAATGATAAATACATGAGGCTCGGTGCCCTGTTTCATGATATGGGCAAGCCTGAATGCAAAAAAACAGACGAAGAAGGGATCGATCATTTCCACGGGCATCCCGAAGTTTCGAAGGAACTGGCCGTCAGAATATTAAAGCGACTTAAGTTTGATAACAATACGATAAAGATTTCCTCAGATCTGGCAGGATATCATGATCTGTATGTTGATCCGACTCTCAGAGGTGTCAGAAGGGCTATGAACAAAGTGGGCCGTGACCTTTTTCCCATGGTCCTTAAGATGAAATATGCCGATATAAAAGCGCAGAGTGATTTTAAAAGAGAGGAAAAGCTCCATAAACTCGATACGCTGACGGCTCTGTATGAAGAAATATTACAGAATAATGACTGTGTCAGCATTAAAGATCTGGCTGTTACGGGCAGGGATCTGATGACGCTCGGTATTCCGGAAGGGCCCGGAATGAAGGAAGTATTACTCAGGCTGCTTGATGCTGTGATAGATGAGCCTTCTTTAAATAACAGGGATTCTCTGATAGAATTGGTTAAGAAAGACATGTTGTGATAACGGGAGAATGTTAATGCGCATTTCCGATAAAAATATTATCTTAATTTGGATATTGATGCTGAGTCTCGTTCTGACGGGATGCAGTTCGGTCGGGTTTGCCAAGGACTCGGAATTTGAGAGTAACTATGCCAATACCGAGGAAGAGCCCGAGAATATCTATGTATCGGCAGCGGATGGGATAATCAGGATAATAGACACCGATAACATGCTCATAGATTTTTATGAACTGGGGTCGACGGAGATAAAGAGCCTTTATTACGACGGAGCTACGGTAATAAATGACAGGTATGGCCAGCCTATGAGCATGGTTCAGCTGCAGCAGGGAGATATGGTGCATGTAGCCTATAACAGCACTCTTAGCAAGGCCGGAAGCATAACCCTGATGCCGGAGTCTTTTTCACATTCAGATATCAGCAGATACAGCGTCGACAATAACGGTACGCAGATGAGTATCGGAGATGATATATATAATATCGATCCAACTGCACGGGTATTTTCGGAGGGTACGGAGATCACTCTGGATCGACTGCTGAGTCATGACGGCATAACCATTCAGGGGATAGGACATACCATATACAGCGTTCGCGTTGATGACGGACACGGGTACCTCGAACTTAAGGGAGAGGATGCTCTCATAGGAGGATGGATAGAGATAGGTCAGACTCTCATATCCCAGATATCCGAGGACATGCTGTTTACGGTTCCCGAAGGGGACTATACGGTGAGACTCACGAATCCCGGGATCGAGGAATACAGGGATGTGACCATACAGAGGAACCAGATAACAACGCTGGACCTTAGCGGAGTTCATTCACCCGAACCCGAAAAGGGCATTATCGCATTTGACATCAAACCCGAAACCGCCGTAACGGAGATAGACGGTAAAGTAATAGATACTTCATTTAAGATAAAGCTTCCTGTAGGTGTTCACGAGCTTAAGATCAGTGCAACGGGTTATTCAACGATAACGGAATATTTTGAGGTCAAGGGCGAAGACATGACCATCAGCATAGATCTAATAAAGATAACCGAAGCGGAGACATCTTCGTATGCTGTTCCGACAGCTACTCCCGCAGCGGACAGTGTCTCAGGCAATTCCCTGACGACAGATGTGAATAACCAAAACGGATATAATGACAGGCAGCTGTATGGAAATATCATAATCGACAGTCCGAATGCGGCCGATGTCTACGAAGATAACGTTTATAAAGGAAGGGTACCTGTGATATATCCCAAGAAAACAGGATCTCACGTTCTGACACTGAGAAAGCCCGGATATGTAACGGTCAGCTACACGATCAATGTTCCAAATGACGGCAAAGATCAGAAGTATGCTTTCCCTGAAATGACGATCGGTGACGGCTCAAGTGTCAGCGGTAATTCTCTGGCTACTCCGACGCCGACACCGACACCCACACCGACACCTACACCGACCCCCGAGCCCACGGAAGAACCATAATGGGTGACATAACGATAAATAACATGTTAACATAATTCAAAATGCCGAAAAACGTTGATTTTTCGGGAAAAAAAGGCTTTTTTTGCTTGACTTTTCAGGGCAAAGATTATATAAGTATTTATAGGCGTTTTGAGAAAAGAAATCGCTGTATAATTGTCTAAATTATAGGAGGAATTAAAATGAACAAGACAGAATTAGTTGAAGCTATGGCTAAGCAGGCTGGTCTTTCAAAGAAGGATAGCGAGAAGGCTCTTAAGGCCTTCACAGACACTGTTGCTAAGGCACTCAAGAAGGGTGACAAGGTTCAGTTAGTTGGTTTCGGTACTTTCGAAGTTACAAAGAGAGCTGCTAGAACAGGACGTAACCCTCAGACAGGTGCTGAGATGAAGATCAAGGCTTCTAAGGCTCCTAAGTTCAAGGCTGGTAAGGCTTTAAAGGACATCCTTAACTAATCTCTTACATAGTAAGAATATTAAAAAGCCCGCTTCCTTGGAGGCGGGCTTTTTCTTTTATTTGTGGTTAGTGCTTAAGAATTGGTTAGTGCTTAAGAATTAAACCCGGCCCGGCCAAGCGGTAATACTTCCACGCAAACGCGCTTTCGCTCTGGTTCCACGTAGCGGTATATAAAGCGCTAAAGGACAGCGCTTAAGTACCGACGTTCCACAAGGTTTGCTTAGGAAGTATTACCGTTTAGCCGGACATAATTTAAAGAAACAGTTACAAAAAAGAAAAAGGAAGAAATAAATGAGACTCGATAAGTATTTGAAAGTATCGCGGCTTATAAAGAGGCGGACGGTGGCAAATGAGGCATGCGATGCCGGAAGGATCGTAATAAACGGAAACGTTGCCAAGGCTTCATATAACGTGAAGGTCGGAGATGTGATAGAGATCAGCTTCGGTAACAAGACCGTGAAGGTCAGGGTGACCGATGTTCAGGAAACGGTCAAAAAGGAAGAGGCAGCAGAACTTTTTGAATATATCTAGGTGCCGGTATATGGGTTTTTAGCACATCTTGAGATTGTTTTTTTTCACGAACACAAGATATTGTGTTTCTTATGTTAACTTACACAAGATGTTGAGAAAGCCCGAAAAATCAATATTTTAGCGCTTGACGGTTTGCATAATGTCATTATAAAATAATGTTATGTTACCTAGAGGCAGAAGAAACAGGCACAACAGAACAGCTAAACTCCTGATCGGATTTGTTGTATTATTACTGCTCGTTGTTACCGGGATCAAGTGTAATGAGTTAAGACAAAGACGCGATTTTTATATGGAAAAGGAGCAGCAGCTGACAGCCCAGATCGAAGCCGAAGAGGAAAGGGCCAAGGAGATAGCCGAATACGAAACCTATACACAGACCAAAGCATATATAGAGGAGATAGCCCGAAATAAGCTCGGTCTGGTTTATGAGGGTGAGATCTTATTTAAGGATGAAAACTAAGGTTTTTGATTATATCAGAAAGCACGATATGCTCCGGGAGGGTGACAGGGTCATCATCGGAGTATCAGGAGGACCGGATTCAGTGTGCCTCCTTTTTTTGTTGCATGAGATCGCTGCTTCATTGAAGCTGGATATCCATGCGGTACATGTAAACCACATGCTAAGACCCGAAGCCGATGAGGAGGAACAGTTCGTCAAAGACATATGCGACAGGCTGGGAATAAGCTTTCATGCAGCCAGAGCAGACGTGCATAAATATGCCGAAGAATCCGGACTGTCAACCGAGGAGGCAGGGCGCATCATCCGCTATGATGCGTTTAAAAAGGTCCTTGGCAATGAAAGCGGCAGGATCGCCGTAGCCCATAACAGGAATGATCAGGCAGAAACCGTTGTATTTAATCTGTTCCGCGGAGCAGGTATCAGAGGACTAGGAGGAATCGAGCCTGTTAACGGCAATATAATCAGACCTCTTCTTTGCTGTGAGAGGAAGGAGATACTGGAATTCCTTGATAAGAATCATATCAGGTATGTGATTGACCGGAGTAATCTGACGGATGATTACACCAGAAACCGTATCCGTCATCACATCATAGAATACGCCGAGGAGAATATCGCAGGAGGATGTGTTGCGAATATCGCCAGAGCATCCGAGAGACTGTCCGAAGCTGA
>JAILAN010000174.1 GCA_024681595.1 Lachnospiraceae bacterium | reverse complement strand
AACATCCTCCTTGGACAGCTCATCGGTTGAAAATGCCTTCTCAAGCAATTTAACACCGCCTATCTTTCCTGCGCTGATCAGCAGAAAATCTTTGACTGCAATAAGCCTCGTAATGATCCACGGAAACGGATAAGGTGTGATACCTCCGTCTATTACGGCGCTTCTGATATGAAGCCTGTTGTCGGCAAGTATCCTGGTCACTATACTGCCTCCCATTGAGCAGCCGTATATGCATGTTAAGTCTGTCACACCTTTTTCAATAAGCAGGTCTTCCAGATCTTCTGCGATCTCTTCCACGCTCGTAAAATCGTTTTTTACATCGGGATCGTATCCGGGGATAGCCGGGATGATCAGATGATACTTTTCTTCCATCAGCGGGATCACGTACTCAAAGTAATCCCACATTACTACGGAAGGGTGTATCAGTACAACAACCCTTTTATTCTCTTTTCCGAATTCATGTAATGTCATGTCGTTTTTTTCTTCCTGCCGGCAGTGTGGATCAAGAAATACCCATTCATCCGGAGCTCGAATGCCTTATATGCCTCGATCATGAGATAAATTTTCTTTTTCATCTAAAAGGTGCGTCATGCTCTTGAGCCCTATCGCCACGGTAGATCCGTTATGAAGCATTGCGGAAGTTGCAGGTGGCATAACCCCGGCTATTCCAAGTCCTATGAGAGCCGTATTGAAGCCTACTATGGTTCTGTAATTAAATCTGATCCTTTTCATCAAAAGGGTACTGATCTGCCTTAACACGGCAATGCTCTCGAGGTTATCCGAACCTATAGTAATATCGGCTATCTGTCTGGCTATCTCCGCACCGTCACTTATAGCGATTCCCGCATCCGACGCGGACAGTGCCGGAGAATCATTGATCCCGTCACCCACCATGATCACGCGGTGTCCTTCTTTTTTCATCTTATCAACATATCCTGATTTATCTTCCGGAAGTACCTCCGAGTAATATTCTTTGATGCCGGCCTGCGCTGCGATAACCGATGCCGTTTTTTCGCTGTCGCCGGTCATCATGACTATATGCTCAAATCCCAGATCACGAAGTCGCTTGACCACATCAGGAGCTTCCTTTCGCATGGGATCTTCTATCAGAATGCATGCCGACAGCTTACCGTTCTTGGCAAAATACAGATGAGAGTATCCGTCCGGCAATGAGTCAAACAATTCTCTCCTGTCATCCGCTATAACAACACCTTCATCCTCGAAGACAAAATGATAACTGCCGATAACGGCTCTCTCATCTTCGATCTCAGAAGCAATACCGTGTGCAACTATATACTCCACGCTTGTATGAAGTTCATCATGCAGCAAGCCCTTTGCCGATGCAGCATCAACCACGGCTCTGGCCACCGAATGCGGAAAATGTTCTTCCAGACATGCAGCCTGTCTTAACAGTTCATCTTCGGATTCATCGCAAAACGATATCACTTTGGCCACGGTCGGTTTTGCTTTGGTTATCGTACCGGTCTTGTCAAAAACTATCGTATCCGCATCTGCCACAGCTTCCAGAAACTTGCCGCCCTTGACGGTGATATCGTATTCCGCTGCCTCTTTTATAGCAGATAATACGGATATCGGCATTGCCATCTTGAGCGCACACGAATAATCGACCATGAGCACTGATACGGCTTTGGTAACATTGTGGCTTATCGCCCATGTCATCCCGGCAGCAAGCAGAGTATACGGAACGAGTCTGTCAGCGATCCTTTCCGCTTTACTCTCCAGAGATGACTTGAGTTTCTCGGATTCCTCAATCATCTTCACTATCTTGTCAAAGCGGCCGCAACCTTCTGTATGGGTCACTCTGACAGTCAGATCACCTTCTTCCACAACAGTTCCGGCAAACACTCTCATGCCGCATCCCTTGTGTATCGCAGTCGATTCTCCTGTCATGGATGATTGATTGACCATCGCCTCACCGGAAACGACCTCTCCGTCAAACGGGATCATATTCCCCATTCTTACGACAACCTTATCACCGCATTCAATCGATGATGCATCCGTCTGCACTTCTCCGTTGTCCGTAACCAGCCATACTCTGTCGATATTCAGAGACATTCTTCTTGCAAGATCATCGACAGAGCGCTTATGAGTCCATTCCTCCAGAGTGTCGCCGATCTTCAGGAGAAACATTACGTTGGAAGCGGTATTGTAATCTCCGATCAAGACTGCCGACGTGATGGCTGTTGCATCCAGCAGTTCAACCTGCAGACGCCTGTTTCTGAGAGTTTTTAGACCACGATATATAAATCCGACCGCCTTGGCGATATCCAGCCACCTCCGTATTACAAACGGGAGGATCAGTCGTCTTGCATAATGAAGGATCACCGTAGTCACCACTTTATCGTAGTAACCCGCACTGAGTTCTCTGCCGGAGCATTCAAATACACTCTCCGGTACTTGAACACCCTCAAACGAGAAGTCTTTGACGATCGTTATGATTCGTGACCTATCACAGTCAAAAAAGATCACCGCATCGGCTGTCCGTTCATATACCCGGACCTCACCTATCTCCTTAAAGCTCCTGAGGTAATATTCAAAGATATCTGCTTCCCTGAAGCTAAGCCGTTTCATGGGAAGATGCAACCGAATCCTGTTTTTGAGTTCATGCACGATCGTAAAGTTCATTCTTCGGCAACCGCTTCCTTCTCGGCTCTCTCTTCGTTTATCGCTTTGGCCTCCTCATAGATATCACTGCAGTTTTCCTGCAGAGTGGTGATCTGATCCATCACGCAATCCTTTGCTCTTAAGACCCCGGCCGTACAATGTGTATAGACCTTCTTGGCATCTTTAGAGGACAAAAGCCTAATGCCCTCCAGCCCGAACAACGTTCCAAGTGCAAATAATCCGATTCCTTTAAGTTTCATGTTTTTTCCTCCTGTCATCCCGGACATGTCCCGGGTCATTTCACAAACTGTGTACATATCCACGCTGCCAGTGCGGAAGCTGCCGGAAAAATAAAGAGCAACTTAAGCAGCTGGCTTTTGATGTTATATCCGTATTTTCTGTTAGCATATACCGTCTCCAGTTCAGGGTAATAATGCTGAAAAAACTTAAATTTCATGAGCAGAAAGTAATCAAAGCAGATCATATCGTACAGTTTATATATGGTGAAAATGAGGATAAATCTCAAAAAGAACTGAAAGAATGTGAAGTCGCTGCGTATACCGTCCCAGATGGAGACCACACCGACACCCAGGATCATAAGCAAGCTGAATATCATGAGGGTCCAGCCAATGGTTCTGGCACCATAGAAGAGTTCTTCCTGTCTCGGTTGAACAGCATCCTGAGCCTCTTTGGGTGCCGATGAAAAAAACTTTTTATCCTGAATAAACGCAACAGCTGACAGCAGCATGATCGATATGGCTGCACAAAACACTATTGCCAGAAAAATCGTTAATAACATTAATATCTCCTCCCACCCGATTACTTCTTGGCTATTATCGTGATCCAGGGCTTGTTCTTATGATGATCTGATTTTATCTTTGTGAATCCCGCACTTTTTAATGCTGATTCTATTTCTTCGACGGTATGACATTTCATTCCTTCTATGATCTTTTCGTACTTAAGGCCGGTCCTGTCCACACCGTCTGACTCATTTGTGATTAAAAATACTCCGCCGGGTTTCAGAACCTTTGCAACCTGCGCAAAGCACTTCTCCAATCCGGGCCAGAAATATATAGTCTCAAAGGCAGTGGCCAGGTCGTATTTTTCTTCAGGAAGCGTCAATGCAGATACATCGCCCTGAATCACTTTGCACCTTCCTTTTTTGATCTCACCCGAATTATACTCAGCGGCTATCCCTACAGATACATCCGAATAATCAATAGCTGTTAATTTAGCTGACGGATATCTTTTCAGCAGCTCGCCTGCATTTCTTCCGCCTCCGCATCCAAGTTCAATAATTTCTTCCGGTGCGATCGTCCTGAGGTGCGACATACCCCAGTCAGCAAGTCTGGCGTGTCCTCCGTTCATTCCGTTTACCATCATCTTACCGAGAAAGCCTTCCGGTTTTCTGGTCTGACTGACATAGTTTTTGAATAATCCCATATTATTTCCTTCCCATCAAAATCGCCGATCCGGACAGGCCCATCCAGGCTGACTCCCATTTGCTCATAAACATTCCGTTTGTGGTATCAACCAGTTTCACTTCACTGTATCCCATGCTCTTTAGTTTCTCAACAAAGGACTGCATTTCACCGTATTTGGCCTTGGACATGATGTCATGTATCGCAAATGTTCCGCCCTTTTTCAGAGTACGAAGCGTTTCAAGCAGGATCGCCTGCCTGTTATTACTTGGAATGTTGTGATATACATAATTACTGGTCACAGCATCAAAAGTTTCGTTTTCAAACGGAAGTTTAAGCGCATTCCCCTGCATAAACGACACGCTGCTTACACCCTCTGCTTTGGCGTTGCTTTCACACAGTTTTTTGTTAAAAGATGCGTATTCTTTGCCCCAGCGATCTATTCCTGTCCAGGATGAATTGGGATTTTTCTTGGCACAGGCTATCGTAAGAGCTCCACTTCCGCATCCTACATCCAGCCCCCTGCCTCCATCCGGAATGTTTATGCAGGAAGCAACACCTTCTATGATCTGCTTTGACATTTTCCTGTTCCCGTCATATGAAAAAGCTCTGTACATAAGGAACATCCAGATAGTGACAAAGATAAAGATCACAGTTATGACAAAAAGGATCGGGATCATTATTTTCTTTACAGGTTCAGATATCGGCGTCAGTAAGGTAACTATACTAAGCAACAGGAACACAGCAGCTCCGCACGCCATTCCCAGAACCATTCCCTTTGGCATCCAGTTTTTATAATCCGGCTTGATTCTCTGTCCGTTTCCGGAATTCTTATCTTCTGTTTCCGAATGAACAGACAGTACCGAATATCCGGTCTTTTCAATTTCTTTGCGAAGCATATCCTCATCAGGCTTCGTCTCTGATACAAAACTGCTCTCACCCTTCGAGTGCGAGCTTTTCAGTTTCTGTGCGTTTGGCACGACCTTCCTGATCGCATCATTAATGTGAGCCTCACACATTCCACACATCATTCCGTCTATTTTCATCGTTGTCTTATACATCTGTGCCTCCTGTAATGTTGTTTGCAGCCTTCTACACGTTATAACTATAACGCCTGTAGTCGTCTGTAGGGTTTAATTCCTACAATTGTCTGTAGGGTTTAATTCCTGCAGTTATCTGTTTTTTTCTACAGTTATCTGTTTTTTTCTACAGTTATCTGTAGGGTTTGATTCCTACAGTTGTCTGTTTTTTCCTACAGTTATCTGTAGTTTTTTCCTACAGTCGTCTGTAGGGTTTAATTCCTACAGTTGTCTGTAGATGATAGAGCCTACGGCAATTTGCGTTAGTCTATGCTAACCGATGATTAGCCATCGCTAACCAATGATTATTATAAAAACGTGTGTTAAGTTTTTCAAGTGATTTCTTTTTACAATGCTAGCTTCTGATGTCGGGCGGATTTTTCGCCGTCTTTTCTGTGGTCTTTTCCCCGAGTTAGGTGTGATTTGTGACCCGGTGGGCGTGCAACCGCCTCCCAGGTCATTTTTTCGCCACGATGACGGCTGATTATTCCTTTAAACAATTGTGATTTGTGACCCAGCTAGCATCCAACTGCCTTCCAGGTCATTTTTGCGCCACGATTTCGACTGATTATTCCTTCAAACAAGTGTGATTTGTGACCCAGCTAGCATTCAACCGCCTCCCAGGTCATTTTTTCGCCACGATGACGGCTGATTATTCCTTCAAACAATTGTGATTTGTGACCTGGCGAGCATCCAACCGCCTCCCAGGTCACTTTTTCGCCACGATGACGGCTGATTATTCCTTCAAACAATTGTGATTTGTGACCTGGCGAGCGTGCAACCGCCTTCCAGGTCATTTTTTCTCCACGATTTCGACTGATTATTCCTTCAAACAAGTGTGATTTGTGACCCAGCGAGCATCCAACCGCCTTCCAGGTCACTTTTTCGCTGTCTTTTCTGTGATCTTTTCCTTCGGCCGAGTGTGATTTGTGACCCAGCTAGCATCCAACCGCCTCCCAGGTCATTTTTTCACCACGATTTCGGCTGATTATTCCTTCAAACGATTGTGATTTGTGACCCGGTGAGCATCCAACCGCCTTCTAGGTCATTTTTCCGCCGTCTTTTCTGTGGTCTTTTTCCTCGGCCGGGTATGATTTGTGACCTGGCGAGCGTGCAACCGCCTTCCAGGTCATTTTTTCTTCTGATTTGAGTTTGCCGGGAGTATCCGATTTCCGATCTGAAGAGTTGTTTAGATATCCAGAATGTTATCCCCGTATTCGATTCCGTTTCGGTTAAGAAATTCCGCGAAGCCCTTGATATGCTCAGGCTGGCGGATGATCCTGGGTGTGTGGGCATCGCAGCCGATCACAAATCTGGGTGAGTATTCCACAGCCATTTTGAAAAATCTGTCAGAGGGATACCATCGACCGTCCACAAATCCGTAAGCATTGACCTCGAGCGGAAGATTCAGATCGATCGATGCTTCCACTATTCTGCTCATGTGTTCACAGTAAATATCATCAGGCCCCGTATAATTTATTAAATCCGGATGAGCCAGATAGGCAAAAAGGCCTGTCTTCATTCCCTCGATCGTAAAATCAACATAGGCCTTCAGCCTCTCTTCACTGTCAGTCTTAGAGCCGACATAAAAGCCTTCAACCTCATCCTCGACAAAATGCTGCCCCTGGATAATGAAATCCAGGGGATATCTGTTTAATTCCTGCATCAAAGGTTCAAAATACTTTCGGGTATATTCAACCTCATAACCAATGAGTATCTTTATCTCATTACGATATTCATCTCGAAGCTTTATCAGAGTGTCCGTATAATCAGACAGCTCCGATATATCCATTCTGATATTAGATACAAATCCGTCAGGATACGGCTGAGGTGTGTGATCTGAGAATCCGAGTACTTTAAAGCCCTCTGAAATAGCCGCCTCAATGTACTCCCTTTCGGTGCCCTCAGCATGTTTGCACCGGACTGTATGTGTATGATAATTTGCCAATATCATGGTTTTTCACCATCCGTTTATTTTCTGCATGTTATCCTCACAGATCAAAGAGGCACATCTGTGCATTGCAACTATGCGAGCATACACCGCACTCCATCGTTTCAGCATCGCGACGGCCCGGGCAAACAACGAGCTCCATCATTTCGGCATTGCAGCTATGCGAGCAAACACCGAGCTCCATCATTTCGGCATTGCAGCTATGCGGACACACACCGAGCTACATCATTTCAGCTTAGCGGCGACCGGGCAAACACCACGCTCCATCATTTCGGCGTTGCAACGATATGGGCACACCGCACTACATCATTTCAGCATAGCGACGACCCGGGCACACACTGAGCTCCATCATTTCAGCATTGCGACGATGCGGGCAAACACCACGCTCCATCATTCCGGCATTGCAACGATATGGCACGCACCGCACTATATCATTTCAGCATAGCGACGATCCAGGCGGGATCGGGAGTCTTCATCTGATCATCCGAAGCCATCTGTTCCATGATGCCCTGGACGGCACACCAGAAGCATCTGGCCATAGTATCAGCATCCCCTTTGTGAAATATGCCGCTCTTTTGACCGCTTTTGATCATTTTCATTGTAGGGCCGAGGGCGTCTGCAGACTGAGCAAGCCTTCTGGCTTCCTCAGGCATACCCACTCTTCTTACCTGTCCCATGAGAACGAACATGTAAAATACCCATGGCTGTTCCTTGGCAAAAGCAAATATCTGTCCAAGGAAAGAAGTCAGATAAACATCAGGAGGCACATCTGCATCATAGGCAACCGCTCCGGGGCCTTCGCATCCCATCCGGACTAGTTCGATTAGCAGGTCCTCTTTGGATTCGAAGTAATGGAAAAGAAGTCCCGTGCTCATGGGTACCGCTTCTGCTATATCGGTGATCTTCGTATCGTGGTATCCACGCTCCACAAAGAGCCTCAGAGCAGTCATGAGTATTGCTTTTCTGCGTTCTTCTTTCTGTTCTTTTCTGGTCATCCTATACCTCGATGCTTCTGTGCTGTTTCTTAAGGATCCTCTGGATCGCAAACTTGCCGGAAACCACGGCAACCGGAAGTCCGCCCGGGTTCATGACCCACTGCCCTGCTATATACAGGTTGGATACTCCTTTGACAACTCCTTTAAATCTCATCTGTTTGTTACCCACGGTCGTAACGAATCCCATGTATGATCCGTGATAAGCATTACAATACCTGTTATAAGTCAGCGGAGTCCAGGAGTCAAGCAAAGTAATTTTTCCATCAAGTTCAGGAAAACGACTTATGATCCTCTGTGTTATCTCATCTGTCAGTTTCTTTTTGGCTGCTTTGTACTCCTGCGAAGTCAGACCAGCCCAGTACAGATAATCCTCGTCGGACTGGCAAAGATTAGCCTGGAGTACAGTTTTGCCCTCGGGTGCAAAACTCGTATCATAAGAATAATTCTTCACGCTGATCCTGTCATAATTCTTTTGACCGACTCGCACGGGTTCACAGTCAAAGAAGAGCGTATCCTTCACGGAAAAATCCGCATCAATGGCAAAAGCTATCTGAAATCCGGTTATAACAGGATATGCTTTACGGTCCTCATATGCCCGGGCGAGTGCGCGAGGCATGTATTTTTTGTCTATCAGTCTGCCGAAAAGAAAATCCGTGTCAACGGCACTTATCACATGATCCGCAGCAACTGTGGTTCCGTCTTCAAGTCGTATACCTGTGGCTTTATGCTTATCGATAATGATTTCCTTAACGGAGGATGATGTGTGAAGTACTCCTCCCATCTGTTTAAATCTGTCAGCTATACGAAGAGACATGGCAAGCGAACCTTTAAGTGGGATCTTGCCGTTACCGCTGGTCATCGTGGCATACGAAACCAGCAGTGAATAAGCCGTATAATCCGAAGGAAGATAGTCGGTCATCAGTTTGCGTATAACTGGCGATTTAAACCTCAATCCGAGTTCCGTGCAGTTGATATTGCCGTATTCCTTTAAGACCTTGGGCATATTGGCCATGCTCTTGCCCATATCCATGTAGTCCCTGATACCCATCATGTCCATTGGCTTGATTGCCGGTATAACACAGCTCTCAGCATATCTGACATGCTCTATGAATTTGCGGATCTCATCTTCATCCTCCGGAGATTCGCCGATAAGTTCCCTTTCGGTTCTGTCCAGGTCATTCCATAACGTAACTTCACGCCCATCCACATTGCTGGTATAGAATCTGTCAGTATCCGCATACTCGGTGTTCTCATCTATAGCTCCGACTGTCTTCCATACATCCCACAGTGCATTCCCCGGATCTGTTCCGGTGAGCCAGTGTATGCAGTTGTCTATATGGTATCCGTTCCTGTTCCAGCCCATGCATTCACCGCCCGGAACGGCGTTCTTTTCAAATATCTCTGCGTCAAATCCGGACTTTAATGCATATATTCCTGCAGCTAATCCGGCTATCCCGCCGCCTATGATAATAACTTTTTCCCCGGTGTTCCTCATTTTGATTCCTCCTGTTGTTATGTTGATTTTTATTCGCCGGCTGTTGGTGTGTTGATTTATTCACTGACTGTTGGTGTTGATTTTCTTTACCGGCTGTTGGTGTGTTAGTTTTTATTCGCCGGCTGTTGGTGTTGATTTTCTTTACCGGCTGCGGATATTGATTTCCATTCACCGGCTGTTTGTATTGATTTTTTCACCGGCTGTTTGTGTTGTTTTTCTTTACCGGCTGTGGATATTGATTTCCATTCACCTAAAGATTGCTCTCGTTTTGACGAGATGGCAGATCTTTTTCGACTGTGCATTGAATTCTTTTTCATTGAATGTGTATTCAATATAATGCCATTTTGTCATCCTGTCAATAGTTTTGTTGAAAATTTTTTCAACGAGTTATCTGTTCACTTCTTCAGTTAGCAAAAAAGCATTTAAGTTAGCAAAAAAGCATTTACCTTAAAACAAAAAAAGACCGCTTCCATGAAGGTTTATTCATGGAAACGGTACGATTTTCACATAACGTTAAACATCAGAAACTGAGTTCTTTATAATTTTTTTACCAGTTTTTTACAAAGGAATACCAGATCATATCTGATACCCTTTCTGCTCCTCCAGCCGCGTTCCGACCATTCCTCACCTGACAGATC
>JAILAN010000163.1 GCA_024681595.1 Lachnospiraceae bacterium | reverse complement strand
AAAATAAAAAATGGCACATTTTTTGTGCCTTCGGATTCATCAATCAAACAGACTCAGCTGCACATAGTTTTCCGGCAGTTCGTTCATATACTTAAAGCACTCATTCGGAGAGTACATCATCCCGTTATCCCTGCATGTTTTCCTGAAGATCGACATCAGCTTCTTCGCATTCGGGCTCGGCAGCTCATAGCTATTCCCGTAACGTTCGATATACCTCTTCTTCATCCCCTGAAAATGCTTGTCGAGAGCTGCATAATAGTATTCTCTGTCACCGTCTCTGAGCGTAAGACCCATGTCAAAGCAGATGATCCCTTTTACGCCGACGCGTATACATTCATCAAGTATCGCCTTTATGTTCTCTTCGGTATCGTTTATAAACGGGAGTATCGGAGTCAGCCAGACTATAGTCGGAATGTCTCTTTCGCGCATCATCTCCAGCACTTCAATACGCCTTTTGGTATTGCAGACATTAGGCTCCAGGATAGCGCACAGATCGTCATCATATGTCGTCAGCGTCATCTGGACAACACACTTTGCCGATCGGTTTATCTTATCAAGCAGATCGATATCCCTGAGGATCATGTCTGATTTAGTCTGTATTGCCAGACCAAATCCATATTGATGTATGATCTCCAGGCACTTCCTGGTCAGGCACAGGTCCTTTTCTATGTGCATATACGGATCCGACATCGCTCCGGTTCCTATCATGCACTTTTTTCTTTTTGACTTCAGGGATTTTTCCAGCAGTTCCGGTGCATTCCGCTTCACTTCGATATCTTCAAACGGATGTGTGAACTGATAACAGCTGCTCCTGCTGTCACAGTATATGCATCCATGACTGCACCCACGGTATATATTCATACCATGGCGTCCGCCATTAGCTGTCAGTATCCCTTTTGCATCTACATAATGCATCGTTCCAACCGTCGCTCATCAGAGGATCTCAAATGCCATCTCGTACATATCCGTGGCATCTATCGTGTTCCTTACGTAATTGGGGTTATCCGGCTCGTAACGGACATATTTTTCAACCTCTTCAATAAGAGCAAGATAACATACCATCAAAGCAAACCTTATCCCGGTTTCTTCAGATAATACGATCTTCTCTTCTGCAAAAGAATTATATATTTCAAGAGCGTCCTGTTTCTCGGATAACGGTGATTTTTGACCGGGAGCCAGCGTTATGAAATCGCCTATGGGATCACCCCAGAAGCCTCGCTCAGGATCTATCAGGCATATTCTTCCTTCATTAAACAGAACATTGCTGTCCCACAGATCAAAATTTACCATTCTGCACGGAACGCGTTTTAATATTTCTCTGTGCTTATCAATACACCGGACAAATCTTTCACCATAGGGAGTCTGGTATCCCAAAGCTCTGCAATCTGAAATAATGCTGTTTGCCATAGACATCAGTGCTTCATCCCATGTAGCGTATTGCTCCCTGTGTCTGTATCCGAAGCCTGTTCCTTTTATCCTATGTATCTTGGACAGTACTGACAGTTTCTGTTTAAGAACACTGTCATATTCATCTTCTGACAGATTAAGCTCTGAGAGAGGTTTTCCCTGCATCATCTGCATGATAAAGCAATTGCATCCGATTATCTTTTTCGTAAAATCGACCGCATAAACCTTAGGACAGAGGATATCCGTGTTTTCGTGCATCGTACTGTACCAGAACACCTCCGACTCCATCATGTTTTTTTCGTAGCTCAGGACTTTCATTCCTTCAGGAGGAGCGATCTTAAGTGCGTAGTGATCTTTGTCATTGCAGGTGACTTCATAGGCAGCATTGAATTCACCGTTTCCAAGCGGCGATACACCCGTAACGTTCCCTAATCCGTGATGAAGAAACAGCACTTTTATCTCATCTTGTGTTGCTTCATATTTAGTCTTACTCTTTACCATGATCCCTCCGATCGGGTAATGAAAAAACTATTTCGGGCTCTGAACCGTTGATATCTTGTTATTTATAATATATGCGATCCTGTCTGCAAGAAGTTCGCGACCCTTGTCATTATAATGCTTGTAATCTGCCATATACTCTTCATAGTTGCCTTCGTTGATGGTGCCGTAGTAGTTATCGACCACAGAGCATCCGCAGTCTATCGTGGCATCGATCTCTTTCTGAACATAATAAGGCAGAGCTCCGTTTCCGATATCCTTGATCGTGCCGCTGTAGAGCTTGCCGTTCTCGTCCATGAACTGCGCATAGGTAGGTGTCATTACAAATGTCCTGATCCACGGCCATGTTTCTTCAACCGTCTGAAGGAAATACCTCAGTCCCCCCGTAAATGCCGCAAGGTCCGTCGGAACATCCGGGTTGTCACAGGGTGTGCCCACATTATAATCGGTGCTGTCATACATCACTACTATGATATCGATCTTATTCATGTCTACCGATTTGAGAGTATCTATCGCAGAACGGTACTTTTCCTTGTCCTCCATATACTCATATGCCGATTCCATCGGAATGAAATTGTTCGATACCAGCGCTGCTCCTATAGAGGGCAGATTATAATGGTCCCACGGAAATCCGGGATTTATCGGAACATTATGATA
>JAILAN010000146.1 GCA_024681595.1 Lachnospiraceae bacterium | reverse complement strand
GTCTGTTATGTACGTTCACGAATTCACTTCTGTAAACAGGTGAATTCGTTTCTCTGAATTTCATCTTGATCTGTAGCTTCAGATGACCACAGATCTTTTTGGAATTTCAGGGTTGCATTGCTGTTTATTTTTCAAGGTTCTCTGTCCTGTTAAAGCCCTAAAATACAGGGTTTCTTTTTACAGGCGCGAAATTTATTATATAGAAAAGGAATTTCATTGTCAACACATTTTTCAAAAATTGCAAATACTAATTTTTGTTGAATATTTAAGGAAAAATCATGTATTTTTATGCAGAATAAAAGACGTCTCCGGCGGGACGTCTTTTTACTTTGATATGAAATCAGTATTATTGTTCTTATTTCTTCTAAGTGATTACTCACCGTCAAATGAAACAAACGTATCTATATCGTAACCTTTGAGTCTTTCTCTTCCATTAAGTGCAGGCAATTCTATGATGCACAGCATCTTGGCAACCTCTGCGCCCGTGCTTTCAACCAGATCGGCTAATGCCTTCAGCGTTCCTCCCGTAGCCAGAAGGTCATCTATGAGAACAACCTTGTCTCCCTTTTTCAGAGCATCCACATGAATTTCCAATGTTGCACTGCCGTATTCAAGATCATATGTTGTTTCGATCGTCTTATATGGAAGCTTACCCTTTTTACGTGCAAGGACAAGGCCTTTGTTCAGGTTGTAGGAAAGCGGCGCTCCGAAAACAAATCCCCTGGCTTCCATTGCCACTATATAATCAAAGTCAACACCTTCAAGTGCTTTTTCCATCAGATCCACTGACGTCTTAAATCCTTCAGGGTCCTGGATCAGGGTTGTGATATCCCTGAAGATGATCCCTTTCTTAGGAAAATCCGGTATGCTTCTGATGCAGTCTTTTAAATCCTTCATATTATAACTTCCTTTCACCGCGATCAGCTGATCGCATGTTTAACTGTTATATGTTTACTCATCCGATAAACCAGACAAGGAACAATACTATCGCAATTCCTTCCGCTGCTCCCAGAACAGCACCCAGCAGTTTGTCTATAAGCTTGATCACCGGCAGCTTTGAGAATATCTTAAGAGACAGGAAAATCAAGCTGACTACCTTATAGATCAAAAGAAGCAGTGCCAGGTACCCGATATAAACAGTTGCGATGGCAAATTTCTTGTCTATAAATCCAAAGATAATATTCTTAAACGCATATCCAACACCAAGGGCTATCAGTATAGCCACCGTGTTGGACAGTTCCCTGACGAGTCCTCTCTTAAACGAGACTGCGATCCGCCATAAGATGACAAGTGCGGCTATTGCATATATCAATAAAGTATAGTAGTTCATCAGTTCAATTCTATGAGATCCATGGCCTGATTTCCAACGACCAGATACCGGTATACGGAATTATCCGGAATGATCAGGTTGGCGTTCTGAGGCAGCATTCCCGAGAACTTAGGATTACCTTTGATGGTATACATCTGTATCTCGTTGGAATCATAGATCACTACCTGATCCTTATAGAATATAATGTCCGTATAGTCCATGTTAAAATACACGTTACCCGTCAGATTACCCATGGAATTATATATGTCGAGTCTATACAGTCCCTGCCCCGTCGTATCTGAAAAAACCAGTCCCACATATTCTTCGTTATTATATACACCCAGCACCTCGGAATCCAGAAGCGCCGATGCAACATTGACCGGTTTTTCCTTTCCGTTAAAAAATACGATCCTGTCATTGGAAACACCGAAGGACGAATCGATATCCATGAAATTAACATAGGGTATCACAGCATCCACATAATCATATCCGCTGACGTAATTGTCTGCCTCGTTGCTTCCTACCTCGCCGAAATTATAAAAGGCCACCGACGATTTCATGCTTCCGCTGTCCACGTAAAAATATGACACCATCATGATCTTGCCGTTAGGGCTTAAGGAGACGCTTATCGGATAACCCGACTTGTTCATTGTAGCCTTGGCCTGTACTATGGGATCGGATGTATCCGAGTTCCCGTCATAGATATATATCCTGATGACATCTGTGTCATCCAGCACCGCAGCCACCACTCCGTTATCCGATACTGCGACCGATCTGATCGGAAGGTTTGTCTTGACTGTTCCCAGTATCCTGTCTTTGTTGGCAACATATATGGCTCTGCCGTTATAATCTCCTATCGCAACGGTGGAACCGCAGGTTGAAACTATGGGAGACTGCATTTCAAACGACTGGTTCCAGATGGCTTTGCCCTTATTGTCAATGCAGCTGGCTCCGTCCTTACTTGAAATGAGCAGATAACCGTTCAGATTTCTGGCGGAAGCTCCCGTCACCACGTTCACAGGATATGAACTCTGCACAGACAGGTCGGAGAAAGTCTTGGTCTTCCATAATACGTTCATTACCACCAGCAAAACAACGATGCCTGCGCAAACGAACAGGGTCTTAAAAAAGACCGACAGCTTATGAGCCCTGATCCGCTCCCGGTAGTCAATGTCAGTATCCAGTTCCCGTCTCTGTCTTTCTTTGAAGAAATCTATGATAGCCATCTTAGCTGAACTTATATACCGTTTCCGTCACGTATTTTTTCGAAGGTCCGAATACTGCCTGCGGGAATGAAGGCTCGTTAGCGGTATTGGGATAATACTGTGTCTCCAGGCACATGCCATAGCGCTTCTTGTACTTTACACGGCCCTTACCGCGGGTCTTTGCTATACAGTTTCCTGCATAGAACTGAACTCCAGGAAGATCGGTAAATACTTCCATCTTGAGTTTTGATCCTTTGGCTGTTACTTCGGCTATTTTTCTGACACTTCCGTCATAATTATCAAGTACCCAGTTATGGTCGTATCCCTTGACTAGCTTTAACTGCTTGTCTTTATCATTTATGTGTTCACCGATCCTCATCGGAGACGTAAAGTCAAATGCCGTCCACTTGACAGGTGCGATCTCGCCTGTAGGTATGGCACCCTTTACAACAGGTGTGTAATTGGATGCATTTATCATCAGTACATGATCCTCTATGCTGCCTGCATCGTGTCCGCAGAGGTTAAAATACGTATGATTGGTGAGGTTAATGATAGTATCCTTATCAGATGAAACATCATATGAGATCTTTAATGCGTTGTCATCTGTAACCGTGTATGTTACGGATACATCCTTATTGCCGGGGAATCCCATATTGCCGTCAGTATCTTTAAGAGAAAAAGTAACATGATCTTCACCGCATTCGGCGCTGAACATGCACTTGTGATAACCCTTATCAAAATCAGAATGCAGGTTATTCTTGCCGTCATTAACTGCCAGGCTGTACTTGGTTCCTTCCAGCGTAAAAGCCGCTCCTGCGATCCTGTTTGCGTTCGGACCTACGGTTGCTCCAAAGAAACTGCCGTTTTTAAAGTAATCCTTAGCTTTGTCATATCCAAGAACTATATCTTTGGTCACACCGTCTGAATCAGTAACGAACAGATTGGTCAGAATGGCGCCAAAATCCGTTACACATGCTTTTAATCCTTTTCCGTTATCGATGACATATCTGGAAATGAGTTTTCCGTCAGTAGTCTTTCCGAATTTTTCTTTAACAACTCCCATATCATTATCTCCTTCTTAATATTTGTCACATCGGCACGCGGCCTTCTAAAGCTCTTAGCAATGTGACTTCATCAATGTATTCTATGTCTCCGCCTACAGGTACTCCGGAAGCTATCCTGGTAACCTTTATGCCGGTGGGTTTGATGAGTTTGCTGATATACATAGCCGTCGTCTCTCCTTCGAGACTGGAATTAGTCGCTATTATCACTTCCTCCACATCGCCCTCGAGTCTGGTTATCAACTCCTTGAGTTTGATATCATTGGGTCCTATACCCAGCATCGGGGAGATCGCTCCATGCAGAACATGATATACTCCTCTGTATTTGCCGGTCTTTTCATAGGCTGCCAGATCACGCGGAGTCTCGACCACCATGATGGTGCCGTGGTCTCTCCTTTCGTTTGAGCACACAGGGCAGATGTCATCGTCAGTCAGTGTGAAGCATTCCTTGCAGTAGCAGACATGCTCCTTGGCATCTATAATGGTATCCGCCAGCCGTTTTACCTTCGCCTCAGGCATATTGATGAGGTGAAAAGCGAGCCTCTGAGCAGATTTTTCACCAATGCCCGGCAAAGTGGCCAGTTCAGCTATCAGTTTGTTGATGTGTCCGCTGTATAACTCCATCAGAAAAGACCCATTCCCCCTGCGAAGTTACCCATAGCGGCACTGCCTGCTTCATCAGCCATTCTGAGTGCTTCGTTGGTCGCTGCCATTATAAGATCCTGCAGCATCTCAACATCATCCGGATCCACTGCTTCTTTATCAAGGATCACTTTGGTTACCTCCTTGGCTCCGGTCACTGTCACTTCAACAGCACCTCCGCCGGCCTTGGCAGTAAATTCCTTTGTCTCCAGTTCCTTTTGTGATTCCTCCATCTGACGCTGCATGCGCTGTGCCTGCTTCATCAGATTGTTCATGTTGCCCGGCATTCCCATTCCGCCGGGAAATCCTCCACGTTTAGCCATATCAGTCCCTTTCTTCTATTTCATATTCATCAAATTCATCTTCATCGGTTTCATCTATTTCTTCTATGTCAAAGTCTATCTTTTCACCAAGGCTGTTTCTCACATCCGGATACAGATCCTTCGGAGTTGCTCCGTCTCCGGTATATACGACCTTAACCTTCATATCTTTGTTTGTAACTGATGCTATCAAATCTCTTAACTCATTACTGTGACCGGGATCGTTGAATCTCTGACAGGTAAAATAATCCTCAACGACCACTATCAGGGTATCATCCTCACCGACACTTGGATATGCGCCCTTAAGATATTTCCCCAGAGTTTCATCACACTCGGAGATTATCCTGGGCCAGTCCGATGCTACTGCTTTGACATCTTCCGGAAGTGCTTTCGTAATGACTTTTTGCGGTGCTTCTTTTTCCGAAGGCTGTACGTTATCAGACCTGTCATTAACCGGTCCTGTATATGCGATGCTTACTCCGTTTTCCAGTTTCTCTTCGAGTACCCTTATCCTGTCAAGCAGCGCATCTTCACTCTTTTCCATTGCAGGAACACACAGCTTTATAAAGGAAACTTCAACAAGTATCCTTTTCTGAGTGGCAAATCTTAATCTGTTGGATAACTCGGATAGTATTCTGATATATCTGATTATCACGGTATCCTCCGTCAGAGATGCTTCCTCCCTGAGGAGTTCCATGTTCTCTGATGAGATATCTATGATATCTTCGTTGGCATCCGACACCTTCAAGAGGAGGAGATTTCTCAGATACCACGTCATATCCGTGACGAACTGTCCAAGTTCACGTCCCTGTATAACCATCTCCTCGATGATCCGCATAACCTCAGGAACATTGCTTTTTAAAACGGCTCTAAGCATTGAGCTGAACACGCCGGTATCAACTGCACCCAGAACATCAAGGGCTTTATCATATGTGATCTCCTGCCCGAAATAAAATGCTGCACACTGATCAAGGAGGCTTAGCGCATCTCTCATGGATCCGTCAGCCGTCTTGGCAATGTATCTTAATGCGCGGTCTTCAACTGATAATCCCTCTTTTTCGATCAGCTCGCTTAATCTTGACGTTATGGTATCGATGGATATCCTTCGAAAATCGTATCTCTGACATCTGGACAGAATGGTTATGGGTATCCTGTTAACTTCGGTGGTTGCCAGTATAAAGATAACATATGACGGGGGCTCTTCGAGAGTTTTAAGCAGAGCATTAAATGCGCCGGATGAGAGCATATGAACTTCATCGACTATATAAACCTTGAATCTGCCGACAGCCGGAGAATAAGCCACCTCATCGATTATCTGGCGGACATTGTCCACGCCGTTATTCGATGCGGCATCGATCTCAATGACGTTCATCGAAGAACCTTCGGCTATGGACCTGCACATTTCGCACTCTCCGCAGGGATTGCCGTTAACGGGAGATTCGCAATTGACCGCTTTGGCGAAAATCTTGGCAATTGAAGTCTTACCTGTTCCGCGAGTGCCGCAGAACAGGTAAGCATGAGACATTCTTCCGTTCTTTATCTGATTCCTCAGAGTTGTAACGATATGGTCCTGACCCTTTACATCATCAAATGTACGGGGTCTGAACTTACGATACAAAGCTGTATATGACATACTAATCTCCGAAACTGATTCCCAGTAGTTTGGCTTCTTTGATTATTGAAGCATCGGGCTCCAGCATCTTGAGTTTGCCCGCAACATCCTCCAGCGGAACTTTTACGATCTCACGGTTTTTATATCCGACCATGAATCCGTACTCTCCGGCGAGAATGAGTTCACCGGCTTCGGCACCGAGTCTGCTGGCAAATACCCGGTCATAAGGACACGGAGAGCCGCCCCTTTGCGTGTGTCCCGGTACCGTAACGCGGACTTCCTGTCCCGTGCGCTCCTGAATCTTGGCAGCGATCTCATATGATACCGAAGGATAGGGTGATGTTTCGAGTTTCTTTTTATAATCCTTCTTGGACAGAGCGGCGTCTTCCTTGGATATCGCACCCTCGGCAACCGCTATGATCGTGAACTTGCTTCCTCTGCTGTGTCTTTTTTCTATAGCCTCGACGACTTTATCTATATCGTAGGGTATCTCGGGGATCAGAATGATGTCCGCGCCTCCGGCCATGCCGGCGTTAAGCGTCAGATATCCGACCTTGTGTCCCATAACTTCGACGATGAATATCCTGCCGTGAGAAGCGGCAGTGGTGTGTATGCAGTCGATACAATCCGTGGCTATATCAACGGCAGACTGGAATCCGAAAGTCATGTCCGTTCCCCACAGGTCATTGTCTATGGTCTTGGGCAGTGTGATGATATTTAAGCCTTCTTCTCTTAAGAGGTTAGCAGTCTTATGTGTGCCGTTGCCTCCCAGGATCACCAGGACGTCGAGCCTTAACTTGTAATAGTTCTGCTTCATGGCTTCAACCTTATCAAGGCCGTTCTCGTCAGGATCCTTTATGGTCTTAAAAGGGGTTCTTGATGAACCGAGAATCGTTCCTCCCTTGGTGAGGATGCCGGCAAAGTCAGCGCCTGTCAGCATCTTGAAGTTGCCATAAATGAGTCCCTTATATCCCTCGAGGAAGCCATAGATCTCAACTTCTTCATTACTGTTGATAAGGGATTTGACCACGCCTCTCATGGCTGCATTGAGCGCCTGGCAGTCTCCTCCTGATGTAAGCATTCCAATCCTCTTCATAGCGAACCCTCCTGTCTTTTTATCCTGTGTCTCATAAGAAGCATATCTATCCCCTGACACACATAATCATTTTATCATTATTATGCTGTATCCGCATCAGTTTTCAGCCTCTTTTTTTGCTTTTCTTTCAGCCTTTACTCTGACACGGAGTTCCTTGAAAAAGTCCTGAAGCATGTCTGTACATTCGTCCTTAAGTATGCCTTCCGTCAGCTCAACCTGATGGTTAAATTCGTTGTTCATCAGAATATTGATTATCGATCCAGCGCTCCCGGATTTGGGAGATCTGCATCCCATGACCACGCGGTCTATCCTTGATTGCACTATAGCTCCCGCACACATCTGGCACGGCTCCAGCGTGACATATAATGTACAGCCTTCAAGCCGCCAGTCTCCGATAAACCTGCATGCTTTGGATATGGCCTTGATCTCGGCATGGGCGAGTGTCGTTTTATCGGTGTTCCTGCGGTTATATCCTCTGCCGATCACCCTGCCTTCATAGACGATAACACAGCCTATCGGAACCTCTCCCAGGGCATAGGCCTTTTTTGCCTCCCTGAGTGCCATCTTCATGTATCTTTCTTCTTCGGTATATTTCTTCATTCGATTCCTCTTAAGTGAGGCTTTGGCCCTGTTAAAGTATCCAGCATTGAATTGAATTCTTCGAGTGTATATGCGGAGAATCTCTTTTCGATCACATTGTCGGACTCTTCATAGCTCTGGAGATAATATCTGTCGGTATCGCCCGCTATATCACACATGCCCGCTATATCCTCAGCTGTATGCAGTTCCCTGACAATAGTTGTGCGAAATTCATACGGGATCCCGAGGCCCTTTATTACTTCAACACACCTTTGTATGTTCCCGACTGTTCCTCCCTGGCATCCTGCCGTCTCAGGATATTTTTCCCAGACATTCTTGATGTCCATAGCAATATAGTCGATGAGTTTTTCACTTGCAAGACTCATGACCATATCCGGATGCGTTCCGTTAGTATCAAGCTTGATCGTATATCCTATATCCTTTATCCTTCGCAAAAAATCCGGAAGATCGGCATGTATCGTAGGTTCCCCTCCTGTTATGCACACACCGTCAAGTATCCTCTTCCTTTTTTCCAAAAATGCTATGACCTCATCCTCGGAAATCCTCTCCATGGAAGCCGGATTAAGAACCATCTGGCCGTTATGGCAAAAAGGGCATCTAAAATTACAACCACCGGTAAAAACGGTGGCTGAAACATGTCCCGGAAAATCCAGTAATGTAGTTTTTGTGAGTCCAAGTATTAGCATATTTGACTTTATTTATCGTTTAAAGTATACTTTCTTTGCCCTCGGCAGCGAGGGAAGGTGTCATGGCCGCCCCGGGTAAGTGGTGTTGATCATTGGGTCCTGCGCAATGAGTGCCCACGAACCGTGTCAGGTCGGGAACGAAGCAGCACTAAGAGGGATTTCTCATGTGATGTGGGAGTGCCTGGTAGTAGCTAACTGCACGGGTAACGCATGGCATCTTCCTTCACCGCAGAGGGCTTTTTATGACTGTCTATCCAGATACTTCAGATAGTTATTTACCATCATCGCTATCATAAATGTCAGAGCATCGTCAAACACCCTGACATCCAGTCCTGTCAGTGCCTTTAGCTTTTCTACCCTGTATACGAGCGTATTACGGTGTATAAACAGCTGTCTGGCCGTCTCGGATACATTCAGGTTATTCTCAAAGAATTTATATACAGTTGATACGATCTCCTCATCAAAGGTTGCAGGATCGTTCTGACCGAATATCTCTTCAATAAACATATGACAGAGGTTTGAAGGCAGCTGGTAGATCAGCCTGCCGATGCCGAGACTGTTATATGAATTGACATTTCTGTCTGCATAGAATATCTTGCCGACATCAACAGCCATCATGGCTTCTTTGTATGATTTCGAAACGTCTTTGATCTCCGAAGCGACAGTACCATAGCCGACACGGACATTTATCATTGCTTCGGAATTCACCGTATCAACTATTGTCTGTGCGATCTGATATATCTCGTCATTATCATCGGCCTTCTCAAGAACCTTGACCACTATCACACTGCTCTCGTCAACAGCTGTCACAAAATCACCCGACTGCGAAGTAAACAGATGCTTTAACAGTTCTGACATCACAGAATCCTTTTCCTTTACAGATTCCACGACATATACCACTCTGGGAAGTGTTGTATCTATATGAAGTTTTTTCGCTCTGCTGTATACATCCACAAGCAGCAGATTATCCATGAGCAGATTCTGGATAAAGTTATTCCTGTCAAATTTCTCTTTGTAAGCGGAAGAAAGCATCCTGATCTGGCTGGCAGCTATCCTGGCAGCCATGAACGAGTTCTCTACTCCGCCTCTGGCTACTATGATGTAGCTCAGTTCCTCGTCATCAAAAACCTTCATGAGGTTATTGTCAGAGACAACCTGACTGTCTGCCGGCGATTCGATAAAGCTCTTTACCACGTCATTACCTACGATCGGTTCCTCTCCCGTATTGATGAGAAGCTCACCCTCTCCGTCATATACGCTGATGTCTATCTTGGTAATGCCGTGGAGTTCTTCTATACAATTCTTTAATACCTGAGTTGATATCATATGACTGATGCTCCTGTACGGTTAATATGATAAAACCACTGTTTTTAGTTTATCATAAATCAGTTTAAGCTTCCATCTTAACCGGACAAAAAAAGGGTACCTCTTTCGAGGTACCCCTGGAATATCACTTATATAAATGACTAGTTAGTGATGATCATCTCTGTTTCCTTATCAAAGATGTGAATCTTCTCAACGTCGAATGCGAACTTAACTGTATCGCCGGGTCTTGCTGTTGTACGTGAGTCAACTCTGGCTGTGATAGGGAACTCAGCAAGATCAAAGTAAAGGTAAACTTCTGCACCGAGCAATTCGTAAACCTTGATCTGTGATTCAAATACACACTTAGATGTCTCTATGAACATTTCTGAATCATATACATCCTCAGGACGGATACCGAATGTAACTGTCTTGCCGATGTAGCCGCCTTCAGAAACCTTCTTGGCCTTAGCGGGAGGAAGAGGAATGCTCTTGCCTGCAACCTTGAGTGAAACGTTCTCGCCTTCACCTTCAACTACAGCATCGAGGAAGTTCATCTGAGGAGATCCCATGAATCCAGCAACAAAGAGGTTAGCGGGCTTCTCGTAAAGGTTCTGAGGTGTGTCAACCTGCTGGATAACACCGTCCTTCATAACTACGATACGATCGCCAAGCGTCATAGCTTCTGTCTGGTCATGTGTAACGTAGATGATGGTGGTTCCGAGTCTCTGGTGAAGCTTAGCGATCTCGATTCTCATCTGTACACGAAGCTTAGCATCCAGGTTTGACAGAGGCTCGTCCATGAGGAATACCTTGGGGTTACGTACGATAGCACGTCCCATTGCAACTCTCTGTCTCTGACCACCGGAAAGAGCCTTGGGCTTACGATCAAGGAGTGCTGTCAGATCCAGGATCTTAGCTGCTTCCTTAACCATCTTATCGATCTCATCCTTGGGAACCTTACGGAGCTTAAGTCCGAATGCCATATTGTCATATACTGACATATGAGGGTACAGAGCGTAGTTCTGGAATACCATTGCGATATCTCTGTCCTTGGGCTCTACGTCGTTAACAACTCTGTCACCGATCTTGAGTTCGCCTGAAGAAATATCTTCAAGTCCTGCGATCATACGAAGAGTGGTAGACTTACCGCATCCTGAAGGTCCAACTAAGATAATGAACTCCTGGTCCTTGATCTCAAGGGTAAAATCCTTAACGGCTTCGAATCCGTTGGGATAAACCTTGCAAATGTTCTTAAGTGATAAACTAGCCATTTAAAATATCCTCCTTATAGATGATAGTTTTCAACAATCAAGAGTATAGCAAAAAAACAGTGGCATGTTCTATGCCACTATTTCACAAATATCGATTTTACAAATTGTAAGAATTGCTAACTGCTCCATATTCTTTTATGATGGCAATGCAATTTGTACATAAAATCAAATATACTGTGTACAAATTGCCCAAGCATCACGCCTCAAGCCGGAAGGCCAGCGTTTTACTCATTCTTCCTTGCGCGATATGTCTATCAGATGGGCGTCAGCCTCAGCGACCTCTTCGGGTGTCCTGTCTCTGTCATCATAGAACGACAACTGGTTCTTGCCCCGCCTCTTGGATTTATATACCGCGGCATCCGCCGCCTTGTACAATGTCTCAAAATCAGCGCCGTTAGTCGGGAATACTGCTGCACCGATACTGGCTGTAACCGAATACTTAACGTAATCTCCGACCTGGAAATGTCTGAAGAAATATATGAGTTTCTGCGCTTCACGAAGAGTATTCTGTTCTTCCTTGAGATTCTTAAGGAAGATCATGAATTCGTCTCCTCCGGAGCGGCCGATTATATCGGAAACACGGAAGTTGATACCGATGTTTCTGCCGAGTTCTCTAAGAACTTCATCACCGAACGCATGTCCCATGGTATCGTTTATCTTCTTGAAGTTATCTATATCCACAACAAAGAGCAGACCCAGCGTATCCGGGTGTTCTTCGATGTATTCCTTGATCTCGCGTTCGGTCGCCAGTTTGTTCTTCAGTCCCGTCAGCTGGTCGGTATCGGCCTTGTCGAGCAATTCGTTGGTGTTCTTTGAAGAGATATATATCTGAACTATCTGAATAAATGTGACAACGACTATGAACATAGCCATCACAGCCAGACACCACTGAAGTCTCTTTATATTATTCCGGTACTGTCTGTTCTCATCCTTGTCAACATTCAGCTTGTTGTAGCATACCATCAGGATATAATTTGTTTCCTTGATGGGACAATAGGTTATGATGTAATCAGACTTGCCGATAACCGCTTCGAACGAACCGGTAAGCAGCGATACCACTCTGGTCTTGACACGCCTTATGGTCGAGGCGTTATTGCCTGAAGCTATATCATCCCAGAAATTGCTGCCATCGGAAAATCCCGACTGGTTACTCGTAGTAGAAAGGATCACTCCGTCTTTATCAGTAATTATACTGAATGAAGAAGTGTCCGCATCCTTTTCCACGGTTACCATTCTGCCGAGAACTTCTTTGTTCATCGGATAATACAACAGAACACATTTGTGAGCCGAATCATTGACGGGCATCTTGACTACCCACGCAGAGTTTCCTCTGATCTCATCATCTCTGACAAATGCGACTCCCTTGGTGTTAAGAGACATCACACTGTCAAAGTAAGACAGGGTTGTACCCTGGAATGACCTTCCTTCTTCGGTAACAACCTTATCGTTTTCGGCAACCAGCAGCGCCATATACGCTTCAGAATCCTTAACCAGCGGTCCCAGTATTTCGGAAGCACCGAAATTAGCCAGATTATTCTCGGCTATAACATCTATCAATGCCTCTGAAACGGCCTCCATCTTTCTGAGCGATGAAGTGAAATTGCCCGCATACTCACCCGAGGCCACGACCATGTCCTCTTCATAATCCGTGACGGTTTCCTGTTTGATATTGGCGGTGAAGCTGGCGAACATAAATACCATTACAACTATAAAGATCACCACCGGGAGAACCCATTGTAAAAAGAAACGTTTCCACTCGTCTTTCATGTCATTCCCCGGAACCTTCCAAAGACTCGTTGTCCTTAATACATTCGGTTTCTTCTTCAGCCGTTTCCGGCTCTATAAACCACTCATCAGGATCTTTGTCCTCCTGCTGAGGTTCAAATCTCTTAAATGTCTTATTGTATAGCAGTGCACACATAAACGCGGGTCCCGATATTCCTATCAGCAGCATCAAGGGTGCCAGTACCTGTTCAAAGAAATAGATGAGCACAACAGGAACTGCACAGATGATGACCATCAGTATGGTCTTTGGCAGCGTAAGTATTCCGACCATAACGCTGTTCTTGATAGTAGTAGCTACTGTGTTTTCAAACCGGGCCAGCAGCGGAAAAACATGAATCCCCAGCATAAATACCAGAGCGTCTACCGCCAGAAGCGCCGAAGGAAGCCATACGGGAAAAGTTATCCCTGCGTGCCCCATCAGATAAATGTCAAATAAAAGCACACCGAACACCACCAGCTCAATGAGCCATATGGCAGTAGCCTGCTTGAAGTTCTGTCTGAAAGACTTAAAATAACTCTTTATGACATAAGTCTCTTCATCGCGTACCATCTTGAGGCACACAAAATGAAGCGCCGTTATGGCCGCACCGATCGTAAAGACAGGAATGCAGCACACTATAGTTATCAGATTCAGTATTATCAGATCTGCAAATTTGCCCAGCCCCGACATTAAGGGGCTTTCTAGATCAAAAATCTTACTCATCACTTATCCTGAAGCACATATCTCATAGGAGTAAATACGATCCCGTGATCGGAAGTCTCTGTACCGGTATCGGTAAATCCTATACTGTGATAAAAATCCGTAGCATACGGAGCAGCGTTCACGGTCAGCTCATCCTGATGAAGTTTGATCCTGGCATAGTCGGCCATCGTCAGCACGAGCCTTCTTCCTATGCCCTGTCTGTGAAACTCTCCGTCAACGAACAGCAAAGATATGTGACAACTGTTCCTTAGTGAGATCACTCCCACTATTCTGTTATAATAATAGGCACCGACTACCTGGTATTCTCCGGCTTCAAACATCCTTTTCAGGAAACTGTCTGATATAAAGTTCCTGAAGTGATCTATACCCTCTTTATCAAACATGGACGCGTCATACCTGGTGAACGTCCTGTATACCAGTGTCATGGCATCTTCCCATTCATCACTGTCGATAAAGCGGATATCTATCCTGCTGAAATCATACATACCTGTTCCATCGTACCCATACATAATGATTATAACACCATAAATGGGTATGCTCAATATAAAACGGAAGTTTAAAAAGTTTCCCTGATCGTATCTTCAACGCTGTCCCAGATCTCCTGAGCCATGTTCCCCGCAGCATCTTTGGAGGCCTCAATAAATGCCTCTTCCATATGATCCAGAAACTCTTCTCCGTATTTCTGATATACCTTCTGGGTCTCGTTCATCAGTGTTTCCGTTGAAAATCCCAGATCCTCCAGAGAATCAACCGCATCCTTTATCTGATCCGCTGTCTCGTCGGAAACTTCGACCCCCAGATTTCTTGCTCCGTCCTTTACCGCATCCCTGACATCGTCAGCAGTCTTTAACTCACCGTTATCGGATTTCTCCTTGAGGTAATCCATCGCTTTGGTGACCGTCTGCGGGTCTATCTTATCTATGCTGTCTGACAGGGAATCTTTGATCCTGTCGGTGGTCTTTACTATTACTGCGTCCCTCGCCTCACCTCTGGCTTTGTAGTTCCTGCCCACCAGCATAATGAAAGCTATCGCAAAGATACCAAGTGCAAAAAGCAATATGGTAAAGATAAACTTTAAAACCCTTCTTATCACTTACCTTTGACGACCCCTTCCATCCAGCTTAACATGTCCGCAAAAACCTCTTCCCGTATAGGTTCATTGTGTATCTCATGTCTGTATCCTTCGTAGAGTTTGAGTGAAACGGCACTCATGCCCATGTCTTTATACCGGTTATATACCGTTCTGACACCTTCACCCCTGTCTCCGACCTGATCTTCGCTTCCTGAAATGATAAATACAGGAAGGTCCTTGGGTACACCGGAATTGAGCTTTTTATTATTGAGCCGGTCTATCAGCGTGAAAAGTGTTTTGTAGCCGTTCACGGTAAATACAAATCCGCACAACGGATCTTCATCATATTTTTTGATTTCGGCCGGATCCGTACACAGCCAGTCACTCCTATGGCCTTCCGGTATCTTCTTCGGGTCTCCGAATGCCATATTGGATAACATCTGAGCTTTGTGGTGGCTCCCAAGGAACAGCCCCTGGACGGCTGCCAAAAACAAGCCGAACCTGACCACGGATTCAGGCTGGGCTCCCGTCCCGCACACTATTGCCCCATCTATGCCCGTACCGTATCGGAACATGTAATTTCTCAGTATGAAGGACCCCATGCTGTGTCCCCAAATAAAATACGGCACACCGGGAAACAGTTCCTGAGTAGTCTTTTTCAGTCGATGAACATCCCTGACAACAACGGTCGCCGGATCCTGTTCGCAAAAGTAACCGAATGTTCCTCCCTCTGGAACGCTCTTGCCGTGTCCGAGCATATCAAGTCCGGTAACGACATATCCTTTTTCGACAAACCACAGGGCTGCCCTCTCATATCTTTCGAAGTATTCAGCCATGCCATGAACTATATGAAGTATCCCTTTAACCTCTCCCTCAGGCTCATAGCGTACCGCATGGAGCCTGGTAACACCGTCACGGGAGTCTATGGTAAATTCGGTTTTCTTCATCAACAATCCTCCGTCTTCTTCGTTCGCGCTTGTTTTACTTCCTTGCTAACAGATTTCAGCGCCTGAAGGCATATCCTTTTCGGGGCTCATCAGAGCCAGATTGCCGTCTACATCCTCGGCGCAAAGGAGCATTCCTTCAGATTCTATGCCGGCCAGAGTAGCTGTCTTTAAGTTAACAAGAACCATTACCTTTTTGCCGACCATCTCTTCAGCGGAATAGTACTGCTTTATTCCGGATACTATCTGTTTTACCTTATCGCCTATCTTAACCTGTGAGCAGAGAAGCTTTTTGGACTTTGGCACCTCTTCACACTTGATTATCTCTCCCACGCAGAACTGGAGCTTATCAAAATCACCATACTCTATCTCGTCCTTGTAAGTGACCTTGATTTCCTGCGTTGCGGATTCGGTATCGTTCTGTGCTGCAGTCCCGGGGTTTTCCTTTTCATACTCGGCTCTCTGAACTGCCCGTATCTGTTCAACCTTTTTCATGACAGTATCACTGTCAAGCCTTGCAAAGAGGATTTCAGGCTTTTCTATAACCTTTTTACCCGATTCAAAAAGACCGTATCGGCCCAGATCTTCATAACTTCTGGGCGATTCATTCATCTCTGACAGAATCTTCTGTGCTGTTTCGGGCATAAAGGGAGCAAGAAGATTTGCTCCTATGCATATAGATTCCGTAAGATTATACATTACTTCGGAAAGCCGTGATCTGTTGGCTTCATCCTTGGCAAGCACCCACGGTTCGGTCTCATCTATATACTTGTTGCAGCGTCTGAAGAGGACAAACACTTCACTCAGTGCATCAGCGATATGCATGTCATTCATCTTTGATGCGACCCTGTCTCTGGTCTTTACGATAACATCTTTAAGATCAGCATCAACATCTTCGGTAACGCCGGTTGACGAAACCACGCCATCGAAATATTTATTGCTCATTGAAATTGTGCGGCTTACAAGGTTACCGAGGACATTTGCCAGTTCGGAATTGAACCTTTCTATGACGAGTTCCCATGTTATCGTTCCGTCATTTTCATAAGGCATCTCATGCAACAGGAAATACCTTACCGCATCGGTTCCGAAAATGCTCACAAGGTCATCTGCATATATAACATTGCCCCGGGATTTACTCATCTTTTCTCCGCCCTGAAGCAGCCAGGGATGTCCGAAAACATGCTCAGGGAGCTCCTCACCCATAGCCATGAGGAAGATCGGCCAGTATATGGTATGGAATCTGACTATGTCCTTGCCAATAAGGTGGAGATCCGCCGGCCAGAGCTTTTTGTACAGATCACTGTGATTGCCGTCCGCATCGTATCCTATACCGGTTATATAGTTTGACAGCGCATCCATCCAGACGTAGATAACGTGTCTGTCATCGAAGGTCACGGGTATGCCCCATTTGTATGAAGTTCTGCTCACGCAAAGATCCTGCAGTCCCGGAAGCAGGAAATTGTTCATCATCTCATTCTTCCTTGAGACCGGCTGGATAAATTCGGGGTGAGTATTGATATGCTCAATAAGCCTGTCGGCGTATTTACTCATCTTAAAGAAATAAGCCTCTTCACTGGCCGGCTTGACTTCCCTTCCGCAGTCAGGGCACTTGCCGTCCACGAGCTGGGCACTCGTCCAGAATGATTCACAGGGAACACAGTACATTCCCTCATATGAACTCTTGTAGATATCTCCCTGGTCATAGAACTTTTTGAAGATCTTCTGGACCTGTTCCATGTGATCTTCATCCGTAGTCCTTATAAACCTGTTGTAGTTCACATTTAAAGAACTGCAGATATCCTTGATCATGCCTGCTATGTTATCCACAAATTCCTTGGGTGACACACCGGCAGCTGCGGCCTTTTCTTCTATCTTGACTCCGTGCTCATCGGTACCTGTCTGAAGGTAAACATCATATCCTTCCAGCTTTTTGTATCTCGCTATTGCATCGGCCATAACGATCTCATAGGAATTGCCCACATGCGGCTTTCCCGAAGTATACGCTATGGCTGTTGTAATATAATACTTTCCTTTATCACTCATTTTTGTTCTTTCCTTTCATCTTGATCCTGTGTATTTTGCGCGCCAGCTTAGGTGCGCATCCCAGTATAAAGATATACTGCTTATTCTTTTTTGTAAGATAAGGATTTCCCAGCGCCTTGAACATGTTCCGTCTCAGGCTCTTTTTTACCTCCCGGTAAAAATCATTGCTCCGCTCCATCATGGCGATCGGAATATGAAGCATATACTCCAGTCTCTGGAACATTGCAAATCTGAACGCTTCCTTGTTAAGCTCGGGATATTCCTTGCTGACTATGTTCACCGCTCTGTCGGAATTTACAACGATATCCTTAAATACAGGTGGAAAATAGTTCTCATCCGTGGTCCTTGAATTGGATCGCATTCGGTAGACCACGTGATAATCCTGATACGGCAGAACTGCTGTTTCCCTGACATCCGACAGCATTCGTATGAGCAGATTGAAGTCTTCGTTAAGCTCCCCTTCGGGATAATTATACAGTTCAAACAATGACCGGTGTGTCAGCCTCGTGCAGAATGAACAGTCACCCCTGTGAAGGAGCAGTTCCCGCATTATATGGTGGTTATCATATATCTCACCCTTTTCGGGTGGTGTACAAACATCCGGAAGCCGGTTTCCTTCCTCATCTATCTCATCTCTTGATGTCTGCACCATCAGCAGATTTGCTTCAAGCGCCGCCAGCAGGAGCCTCTCATACATCATCGGCTCAATATAGTCATCCGCATCGACAAATCCTATGTATTCTCCGCGTGCTATGCCTAGCCCCATATTGCGGGCAGATGACGATCCTCCGTTTTCCTTGTGAAGGACCCTAATCCTCTTATCCGGCAGTGCCAGCTTCTCAGCCAGCGCTCCTGTATTATCCGTAGAACCGTCGTCAACTATTATTATCTCGAGATTCGGGTAGGTCTGCTTCTGAATGGATGATACACATCTTTCCAGACAGTCCATCGAATTATATACGGGTATTATGATACTTAACAGTATTGGTGCTTTGTTATCCATCAGGAACCCTTTCTTGTTCCGTTATTTTCAATATACGCAAACATGTTTCTCGGTGCTATGACGGGTGCCTTGGAAAGCGGTCCGTCTATGGGCGCATGGTCCAGACCCTGCTGCCACCCTTCTATCATGTAAAGGAGCATATCCGCAGCATTATCCGGATTCCACTGGTCAACTATCGTACGATATGCTCTTCTGGCTATCTGTTCTCTTTCCTTACCGTGTGTCATAAGATAGATCACGGCATCTCTCATGCTTTCGTAGTCTTCCTTGATAAAAGCAACTCCGTTATCCCATTGCCTGATCAGATAGGGAACGGAACCTGCTGCTGAGCAGGCTACCACTGCACAGGCGCTGTTCATGGCCTCATTGACCACAGCGCCCCATCCCTCGAGTTCATCGGACGGAAATACCATTATATGGCATCTCTCCATTATTGTCCTGACTTTATCGGGACTTAAAAATCCATAAAACTGCACCTTATCCAGAAGGTCATACTCTGTTATCATCTTCCTCATGGGATGTTCCAGATCGCCGCTTCCTATCATGTGAACACGGAAATCCGGCAGCAAGGGCTCATTCCGGGACTTTCTCTTTTCGTTTTCCTTTTTAAGGTCTCTGGCCAGCCAGCATATGTATTCGGGATGCTTTAATTTGAGGAACCTCCCTGCAAACACGATCTCGATCATCCCGCTGCTGTCCTTAAGTTCAAACAGTTTGTCCAGGTGATATTTCCGCAGCTCAGGAAAATACCCGAACTTGTACATTTTGCCGGGATAGGCATGAATGAGCGAAAAATCCGAAGGAACATATGCTCCTGCACAAAGCAGATAGGCAGGATACTTGCGGTATTTGATATGTTCGGAGTATTTTGACATCAAGCCGAACGGGGAAATAAACTTATATTGTCCCTCACGGTATATGCGTTCATATATCCTGACCGTCAGCTTTTTTTCATTAAGACGGGCTTTGATAAGATCTGTCCTTGCGGTCCATCCGGCGATCAGAACCTCAGCATCCATAATGAGCTCCCGTCCGCCTTCTTCATCGTCATAAAGACATTTAACATAGGACAGTCCGACGTATTCATCGCTCCATCCCATATCTATCCTCTCCTGCTCCATGGGTTCTGTCTGGACAAAGACAAAGTCATCCCCGAGTCGTTTATATAGAGCATCACAAAAAGGCTTTTGATGATGGTTTATGAAGTTGGACATAAAAACCAGTTTTTTACTCATCCTTCGATTCCCGCAACTGTATTATATACCGACATCAGGCTCTCATAATTTTTCCTGCCGTCAAATTCATCAAGTGCTCTTTTGCGGCATCTTTGTGTCATCTCAGATAAAGCATTCGGATCATCATCCATAAGTTCCCATACCCTGCGGATTCCTTCAGCCAGTTTATTAACATCACCTCTCGGGAAAATAAATCCTTCTGATTCACTGATCATACTCTTTATACCGCCTGCATCCGAAGTTACCACCGGCACTCCGAGCAGCATGGCCTCTGAGAGCGTGTTAGGCGAATTCTCGACATATGACGGCAGTACGAACAATCCGGCCGACAGATACTCTTTTTTCATACTCTCTTCGCCAAGCATTCCGGTAACACTGACATGTCCGTTCAGTCCGCATTCATCGATAAGTCTAAGCAGGTATTTACCGTATATGGGAAGTTTCATCCGTTCTTTGAACGATCCGGCATTTATAATGCTGTTTCCCGCTATCTTAATCTCAAGATCAGGGTAATCCTTTATGAGCATCCCGCATGATTGAATAAGAAAATGAAGCCCTTTTATCGGATAATCTCCCTGTCCCGTAAATATGGTATGGCGCCTGGCATCATCTATATTCCACGAGCCTTCATAAAAGCTCTCTCTCATGATCTCGTTGACACAAAAGTATCTGAGTTCTTCGTTTATCTCAAGAACAGCCTCACGGTCAAATTCTGTTCTGCCTATGACATTTCCGGCCAGTCGTAACGCTGCGGTCTCACTGACAGCCCTCAGGCGGAACTTGCGTCTTTGAACTCTGGGCCAGTCCTTGCGGATAATATCCCTAAAAGAAGCGGTGTTGGCTACTGTTGAAGGGATCCCTGCCATATAATCCTCTGCGATGCGTCTGCATATTCCCTGCATTCCGACTATCGTCCGCGCGGGATTGTTAAATGCGATGACAGCGGACAAAGCATGAGGAAATTCCGTTCCGAATACATGCAGAATGTCCGGATCGATATCCGCTATCAGTTTTTTAAACACGCCTTCAAGGTCTTTGACATAGTACTCAGGATGAGACAGATCTTCATAAAAAGCATGATATGTCACACCATCTATTACGGTAACATTGCCCACCAGTTTCATGTCATCGGTTGGAAAAGCAATATGCAGTCCGTATATATCACCGTTTTGTCTGACCTGCCGAAGCAGTCCTGACAGCCATCCTTCTCTGGAGGAAAAGCTCCTTCCGGTCCTTTGAGCGAATTCCGGAAGCATTATATTTACTACCCACAGGATCTTCATCAATCGTTTCTCCGATCTTTCCGGTACACCAGTTTCTTTAATGAATTATAGGGTCCGGCCAGATACCGGCTCCTTGATATCGCGC
>JAILAN010000121.1 GCA_024681595.1 Lachnospiraceae bacterium | reverse complement strand
AATATGTCGCATGAGATAAGGACTCCCATGAATGCCATAATCGGCATGGATGAGATGATACTTCGTACCAAGCCTGCCGATCCGGTCAGGAAATATGCCCTGGATATCCAAAGTGCCGGCAAAACGCTGCTCTCGATCATTAATGACATCCTTGATTTTTCAAAGATCGAATCGGGCAAAATGGAGCTGGTACCGGTTGAATATGGTTTTGCGTCTGTGATGAACGACGTTGTTAACATGACGATGAGCAAGGCTCTTGATAAGGGTCTTAAGTATAACCTTGATGTGTCTGAGAATATTCCGTCAATGCTTTTCGGAGATGAGATAAGGATTAGGCAGATAATGCTGAACCTCATTAATAACGCGATAAAATACACGCACGAGGGCAGTGTATCCGTTGATGTTTCGTATGACAAAGGCTCCGAAATGCTTAAAATGTCCGTATCGGACACAGGTATCGGTATCCGTAAGGAAGATATGAGCAAACTGTTCGGGTCCTTCCAACGCCTTGAAGAGGACAAGAACAGGAATATAGAAGGTACCGGACTCGGGCTTAACATCACTATGCGACTCGTTAAGATGATGGATGGCAATATAGATGTAGACAGCAAATACGGCGAAGGTACGACATTTACCGCATCGATGAAGCAGAAGATAGTAGATAGCACTCCGGTTGGAGATTTTTCGCAGAATCTGCTGCGGATACAGAGACAGACCGAAGAATACAGGCCGTCACTGATCGCGCCCAAAGCACGTATTCTGGTGGTTGATGATAACGATATGAATCTCGAGGTCATAGACGGACTGCTCATAGACACACAGATCAGCATAACCACAGCAGAGTCAGGGGCTGAGTGTATCGACATACTTCGTGAGAATTCCTTCGATATAATATTCCTGGATCAGATGATGCCTGGAATGTCCGGAGCTCAGACACTGTCACAGATTAGAGAACAGCATCTGTCTGATGATACTCCGATCATAGCGCTTACAGCCGATGCCATCGTAGGTGCCAGGGAAAACTACATCAAAGAAGGATTTACCGATTACCTCAGTAAACCCGTTATGTACAAAGCGCTCGAAGCTATAATGATTAAGTATCTTGATGAGAACCTCATAATGACCGGGGAGGATATAAAAAAGGCAGAGGCTCAAAAGCTCGCCCGGAAGTCCGAGGCAGATAGTGACAATGATAAAACCATAGTGATAGCAATCAGCGATTCTTCTGACCGATTACGGGATGTCAAGGAACTGCTCAGGGATGATTACAAGGGTGTTTATGTAAAAGATATTGACAGTGCCATGAAATTCCTGATAAAAAAAGAAAAGGACAGAATAAAGTAGATCGAGGGAAGAATCATGTTATATATCATCCGTCACGGAAGAACGGATTGGAACGACTTACATAAGCTGCAGGGACAGACGGATATACCGCTTAATGAAAGCGGACGGAGCATGGCCCGCGAGGCAGCAGACAAATACAGAGATGTTCATTTTGATATCTGCTATTGTTCACCGCTTATAAGAGCCAGGGAAACCGCAGAGATATTATTGGCCGGACGGGATGTTCCCATAGTCTTTGATGACAGACTAAGGGAGATGAGTTTTGGCTCATATGAAGGTGTGGAGAACAGCTTCAACATACCTGACTGCCCTATTAACGTCTTTTTTAAAAAACCTGAGGAGTATATCGATCCGCCGGGAGGCGCAGAGAGTATGGACGAACTCTTTGGAAGGACGGGAGAGTTCTTAAAGGAAAAGGTCTACCCCGATATCGAGGAGGGAAAAGACATTCTCATTGTCGGACACGGTGCGATGAATTCAAGTATCATATGCCAGGTAAAGGACCAGCCTGTAAGTAAGTTTTGGGATGCCGGGATAGAGAACTGTGAACTGAAGCGCCTGATCTGAATGAGTGGGAAATCTCTGAAATAAATGCCAAATATAAAGCCCTGAGACATTTGTCCCAGGGCTTTAATGATTAATTCCAAAAATCAGTTACTATACACTAATGAGGAGCTATTAGAACTTACCTGCCTTAGCTGCTTCCTCGATTGAAACTGCTACGGAAACGGTCATACCAACCATCGGGTTGTTACCTGCTCCGATAAGTCCCATCATTTCTACGTGAGCGGGAACTGATGATGATCCTGCGAACTGTGCATCGGAATGCATACGTCCCATGGTATCTGTCATACCGTATGAAGCAGGACCTGCAGCCATGTTATCGGGGTGAAGTGTACGTCCTGTACCACCGCCTGATGCAACTGAGAAGTACTTCTTACCTGCGTCTGTACGCTCTTTCTTGTAAGTACCTGCTACGGGATGCTGGAATCTGGTGGGGTTGGTTGAGTTACCTGTTATTGAAACGTCAACGTTCTCCTTCCACATGATGGCAACACCTTCCTGAACATCGTTGGCACCATAGCAGTTAACGAGTGCTCTGGGGCTCTTGGGATCCTTAGAGTAGCACTTGCGTGATACTTCCTTAAGCTCTCCCGTGAAGTAATCGTACTCAGTTTCTACGTGTGTAAATCCATTTATTCTTGAGATGATCTGTGCAGCGTCTTTGCCCAGACCGTTAAGGATAACTCTTAAAGGCTTCTGACGTACCTTGTTAGCCTTTTCTGCGATACCGATAGCGCCCTCTGCAGCAGCGAATGATTCATGTCCTGCAAGGAATGCAAAACACTCTGTATCTTCCTCAAGAAGCATCTTGCCGAGGTTACCGTGTCCGAGACCAACCTTACGACGGTCTGCTACGGAACCGGGAATGCAGAATGACTGAAGGCCTTCGCCTATAGCTGCAGCTGCTTCGGAAGCCTTGCGGCAATTCTTCTTGATAGCAATGGCAGCACCTACGGTGTATGCCCATTTAGCATTTTCAAAACATATGGGCTGAATGTTCTCAACCATGTGGTATACATCCAGACCGGCATCTTTAGTGATCTTTTCTGCTTCATCGATTGAGCTGATCCCGTACTCAGCAAGCTTAGCAAGGATCTGCTTTTCTCTTCTTTCGTATGATTCAAATTTTGCCATTTTTATATCCTCCCTTGATCACTCTTTACGAGGGTCAATCAACTTGACCGCATCAGCAACACGACCATACTGGCCTGAAGCCTTTTCAACTGCCTTGACAGCATCATCACCGGCTTTGATGAAGTCCATCATCTTACCAAAGTTGATGTACTTGTATCCGATGATCTCATCGTTCTCATCAAGAGCAAGATGTGTGATGTATCCGTCGGTAAGCTCCAGGTATCTGGGACCCTTTTCAAGAGTTCCGTATGTTGTACCAACCATTGAACGAGCGCCCTTACCGAGATCCTCAAGACCGGCACCAATCTGAAGACCGTCTTCTGAGAATGCACTCTGAGTACGACCGTAAACGATCTGGAGGAAGAGTTCTCTCATAGCGGTGTTGATAGCGTCACAAACAAGGTCTGTATTAAGAGCTTCGAGTACGGTAAGTCCGGGAAGGATCTCTGATGCCATAGCTGCAGAATGAGTCATTCCTGAGCATCCTATGGTTTCTACCAGTGCTTCCTGGATAATGCCGTCTTTAACGTTCAAAGACAGTTTGCAGCATCCCTGCTGGGGAGCACACCATCCGATACCGTGTGTATAACCGGATATGTCCTTCACCTCTTTGGCCTTGACCCATTTAGCTTCTTCGGGAATGGGAGCAGCGCCATGACGAGCACCCTGATGTACCGGGCACATAGCTTTTACTTCTGTTGAATAAATCATGTAATAGACCTCCTTAATGTATTTAGAATGATTTACCTTAGATCCATACAGAACGGTTATAAGATATAACACATCTAAACTTGGATTATACAGTTTTTTGCATGCTTTGTACAGTAGTGATATGAGAACTTTCATTGTTATAATAGTGTATTGTTGTAAATAATGTGATATACTATAAGGGCACGGACTTAAGGGGGTACGTGTCCTTTAGCATGGAAGGAGGAATAAAGATGGCAATTGGTAACGATTTTTTGAATAATAGAGTAAATCTTGACATTGAACGCGATAATAATTTCCCGAAGGCAGATAACGGACAGAAGCCTTCCGCTGCTGAGCGTCTCGACGAGCAGAACAAACAGGCAGTTGAGAAAAAGGAGGCCGATCGCGAAAAGGAAATGAAGGAAGCGGTATACGGTGATGTTATCGGAGTTTCCGAGAACGGAGATATCGCTACTGCCAGAGAAGAATCGGTCAAGGCACTTGAAGATGGCATGGTCTTTAAACTGGATAATGATACGAATGCAGTTAAAAACGAGGAAAATGCTGAAAATGTCCGTAACGAAGGCCTGGAGGATGTCAGCCTGACACAGGACGAACAGGATAAACAGGCTGCGCAGCTGAATCCGGCTGAAGATCAGAATAAAGCTGTCAGGGATAACGATGCAGATAAAAAAGAAGATAAAGAGATAGAATCGCTGACAGGTTATACCAAGGATCAGTTGCAGACCCTCTACACTCAGGGCAAGATCGATAAGATCAAATATGATCAGGAGATCGAGCGGAGAAAGGAACTGATGCAGGAGGATGATGAAAAAGCAGTTCAGCAGACCGAGGAGGAGCAGAAGGATACGGATGCTGTTAAGGATGCCGAACAGAACAGAGGTAATGAAGAGGACGAGAAAAAGGAAGAAACATCCCGTATACAGGATGAGATAGAACGTAATGAACAGGCTGCCGAAACACTCGGCAGGGTTTATGCCAATGAAGCCGACGAGCAGCTAAGAGCACAGGCGGTTCAGGAGGCTTTGGCAAGCGGCAGGATGGACATTGTCGCAGACATATTTAACGGCAATCAGAATGGCTGAATCATCAGCGGTCAGATGCCCGGTCGATAAGCCGGGCATTTGATGCGCTTTCCCGAAGTTTATTACCGGGATAAAGATCCGCGGCTTATGCGGAAATTTTTATGTATCAAGGAGTTAGGAAATGACAAAGATAGACATCTTTTCCGGGTTTTTGGGAGCCGGAAAAACAACACTTATCAAGAAACTACTTAAGGAGGCTTTAGCAGGTGAGCAGGTCGTTCTGATTGAGAATGAATTCGGTGAGATCGGGGTTGACGGAGGATTCCTCAAGGAATCCGGCATTGAGATAAAGGAAATGAATTCCGGTTGTATCTGCTGCTCATTGGTCGGAGACTTCGGAACTTCGCTTAGGGAGGTTCTGGATAAATACCATCCGGACAGGATACTTATCGAGCCCTCGGGTGTCGGCAAACTGTCCGATGTAATGAAGGCAGTCAGAAATGTTATCGATGAGCAGGAAGTGATCCTTAACAGTGCAGTTGCTGTTGTTGATGCGTCAAAGGCCAAAATGTATATCAAGAACTTCGGAGAGTTCTTTGTCAATCAGATAGAGCATGCAGGAACCATAGTTTTAAGCCGGACACAGAATATTTCAGAAGACAAACTGAAGACGGCAATAGAACTCATTCGCGAGCATAATACCAAAGCAACCATAGTGACTACTCCGTGGGACGGGCTTGAAGGCAGGGATATTCTTGACACTATTGAAGGAGCCAAGGACCTGGAGAAGGAAATGATGGAGGAAGTCATGAAACTTCATGACGAGCATGAACACCATCATCACCACGACCACGGTGAGGACTGTGACTGCGGATGTCATCATCACGATCACGATGAAGACGAGCATGAGCATCACCATCACCACGATCACGATGAGGACGAGCACGAGCATCACCATCACCATGATCACGATGAAGACGAGCATGAGCATCACCATCACCATGATCACGATGAAGACGAGCATGAGCATCATCATCACCATGATCACGATCATGAAGGACACGAACACCATCATCATCACGGACATGATGCGGATGAAATATTTACCAGTTGGGGCAGTGAGACACCTTCTTCATACTCCAAGAAGGAGATCGAGGATATACTGAATGCCCTCGAAGACAATGATAAATACGGCATCATTTTAAGAGCCAAAGGTATGGTTCCCGGAACAGAAGGAGGATTTATCTACTTTGATTACGTGCCCGGTGAACTCAATATCAGAGACGGCAAGAGCGATGTTACCGGCAGGTTCTGTGTCATCGGATCGAATATCAACGAGGATAACCTCAAAGCACTATTTGAAAAGTAAACGAAACGGAGAAATATATGAAACCGGTTTTTGTTATCAACGGTTTTCTTGAAAGCGGTAAAACGGAATTCATCAATTATACCCTGGCTCAGCCATACTTTCAGACCAAGGGCAGAACGCTCCTTATCGTATGCGAGGAGGGCGAGGTTGAGTACAGCAAGGAACTCCTTTTCAAATCCAAAACCGATCTTGTTGTTTTAGAGGACAGGGATGATTTTACTCCTGACAAACTGCTTTCATACGAAAAGGAATTTAAACCCGAGAGAATCATCATCGAGTGGAACGGGATGTGGAATTACAAGGAGATATCGCTTCCGCAGGGATGGAGCATAGAACAGCAGATTACGACGATCGATGCATCAACATTTGTTAACTATTATACGAATATGCGATCACTCCTTGCTGAGATGCTTCGAAATTCCGAGATGATAATCTTTAACAGGTGTGACGATCATATAGATGAGCTGCCTTCGTTCAAACGGAACATCAAGGCTGTGAATCAGTCTGCGGACATTATATTTGAGGGACGTGACGGAGAGATAACTACTATATTTGAGGATGATCTGCCCTTTGATCTTAACGCTCCGGTCATCGAACTCGACAATCAGGGCTATGGGATCTGGTACATAGATTCACTTGACAACGTGGATCGTTATGTGGGCAAGACCATCAGTTTTACGGCTATGTGTCTTATACCGCCTGAGTTTCCCAAGGGGTATTTCGTTCCGGGCAGAATGGCAATGACATGCTGCGCCGATGATATGGCATTTTTGGGATTTGCCTGCAAATACGACAAAGCAGCTTCGCTTAAGGACAGGCAGTGGATCAGGATCACTGCCAGAGTTGATAAGGAATACTTTGAAGATTATCAGGGAGTTGGGCCTGTATTAAAAGCGATATCGATCGAGAATACAGCCAAACCCAAAGATGATATTATTTCTTTTTCATAGAACAGGAGAGAGCTTTTGGATAAGAGCAAACACGAAAAAATCAGATTTTATGTCTGGATACTGGCAGCGGCGATCAGTGTTTTTTCCATAATGGCATCGCTGTATCTGTTCATTGTCTCCGATAATGAAGAAGTCAGGATATCCTTTGGAGACAACTACGGACAGGACATCGACTGGATAATCAATGCCGGATTCGAGGAATTCCCCTATAAGATAAAGGGTGTTGCCGAGTCAACGATCGTATTGGACGGAATTGTTCCCGAATACATCAATGATGACTGGGGGATGATGATCTATGCGCTGTACAGTAAGTGCCAGGTTATGGTAAACAATGAATCCATTTATTCCTTCGGCTTTGAGGATCCGCTCCCATATGGCAGGATGCTTGGCAATATCAGACTGTTGGTCCCGCTCAAACAGTCAATGGCAGGGCAGAAGATCACCATATATATTCAGCCCAGATACAATATGAACATGGACATCAACCGTCCTGAGTTTGGGACCATGGACATGTTAAAGGCCAATGTACTGAGCAATAATCTGTTCCGTCTGTTCATCTGCGGTCTGGTGCTGATACTCTTTATAATCGCGATCGTACTTCTGCTGGTTCAGATCAAGAATCATCAGACTAAGGATATTGAGTTAAACATTCACTTCATGTCATTTATGCTGCTGTCCATGACCTGGATAGTGTGCAGTTCCGATATCCCGCAGTTTATTTCCAACGCTTATGCGCCCGTCAGCTTTTTGTCATTCGTGAGCCTGTCAGCTCTCGGCATACCGTTTATGGGAATGTGCAAGGTCCTGTTTAACAGAGGCAGACATGTGGTAGAGATCATGTGGGCAGTCGGACTGCTGATACCGCTTGCAAATGTTCTTTGCTTTATCTGGAGTATTTGCGATCCGATGACGCTGTTGCCGCTGACACATGCATATCTGATAATTGATGCTGTTTTGGCCTTTGTATTTGTGATGCTGCAGAAAAAGGACAGTGCGTCCGTGCTGATGGTAGTCGGGATGCTGGCTATAATTATTTCGGCCATAGCAGGGCTCGCACTTTTCTACATAGCGCCTTCGAAGAATTATGCACCCTCAGCATTTGCAGTTGGATTTTTATTCTTCTTCAGTCTGATGATCAAACTGCTCTGGGACAGACGGATAGAACAGATCAAGGAAAGCAAGTTTATAGATACATACAAATCACTGGCTTATTCCGATGTTATGACCGGACTTGAGAATAGGACTTCATTTGAAGCCAGATTCAGCTCGATGCAGTCCGAGAACATGCAGGGCAAGATGGTCACAGTCATCCTGTTTGATATAGACGGGATCAAGGATGTCAATGATTCGATAGGACATCAGGCCGGAGACAAGATGATCACCGGAACCGCTGACCTTATTAACAGAACATTCTCAAATATCGGAAGATGCTATCGCGTGGGAGGAGATGAGTTCGCCGTCATTCTGGTAGACAAGCCGCTCCTGGCACCAAAGCTTCTTGAAGAATTCGAAGAAAAACTGACAGAACATAACAAGTACAATGTGTTCACGATAAGTGTTTCATTTGGATATGCACAGAGAGAGTGGCGTGACGATCCGACCTTCTTCAGAGAATTGTTTAAGGAAGCGGATAAAGCAATGTACGCTTCTAAACAGAAGAAAGAATGAAAATAATATAATCATGAAGATTTTAAAAAGGCTGTTAACACTTACCGGTGTTACAGCCTTTTTAATGTTGTTTTATGAAACTCTGGTAGGCAGGATTATCTTGAAGTCCGTACCGAAATCCTTTTTGGTTATAACGGATATCTTTCCGTCAAGAGCAGTGACGAGTTTTTCGGTAATGGCCAGCCCCAGTCCCAATCCCGCAGGAGCGCCATCAGTAGAGGTTTGCTCTCTGGCAAAGGGTTCAAACAGATGATTGGTGAATTCCTTTGTCATTCCGATTCCGTTGTCTTTTACATGGAATTCGTTGGAAACGGTCTTCTCGTCGACCATTTCCTGTCTGACGGACAGGATGACCGTACCGCCGTTATCGGTATATTTGACCGCATTATAAAGCAGATGCATCATGATACGGCGGATAAAATCAATGTCGGTATATATCGTGTTGACTTTGATCCCTGTCTCATCGGTAGTAAATGTGATGTTCTTGGCTTTTGCAGGCTTGATCATACGTTCCTTCATTACTGCAAAAAGATCCGTGAGTGAATAAGGCTCATAGTGTGGCGGCCTGTTGATCAAAGAGAACTCATTCATTGAAATAAGATTACGTATCTGTATGATGAGATCCTGAGTCTCAGAATGAATATGCTTAAGGTGCTCTTTGACCCTGTCGGGATCATTTTCCTTAAGAGCTATCTCCGTGAATCCGTTTATTGCGTTTAACGGGGTCATGAGTTCGTGAGATGTGTTCTTCAGGAACTCGCCCTTGATATTGTTAACGGATTCGAATTCGATCATGCGATCCCTCTCCTGGGCAATCTGTGATTCGATATCCGAAAATCCCACAACAATATTGACCGTACTGTCCTTTATCCTGCAGGCTTTCATCAGGAAATGATTTTCCTTGTCGCCCTTATAAGCTATAAAACGATATGTGTAGACAGGCGTACGGGACATCTTGTCACGCAGATTTTTAAGACTGACCACTTCAACGAATTCCTGATAATTCTGAGGCGGAACCCTCTTGTTAGCATACTGTCGCGAAAAATCATCCAACAGACATACATTCTCATCATATACTACAGCAACTTCGCGCATGTTCCTGTCATCAAAACTGACGACAGCGGCCTGACCTGTCTCAAGGTTTGCATAGTAAACCGAAGTATAGTCATTGACCAGGGATCTTAGTATGTCAAAACTGGTGATATCAAGTCCCGAGAGTTTGGATAAACGGCTTGAAGAAGCTATGATAGAGTTTTCGTCAGATTCGTTTTGTTTTTCCTGTTTTTTAAAAAAAGGTATAGCCATATCAGTAACTTTCCCCGATACGAATTCAGATTTTACACTATAAGGATATTATATCACTTTACATAAGCTAGGATGCGGTACTATGGTACCACAAATACACCTTTCCTGCACCGCTTGCCTTTTTGGGCTTTTACGGTTCGATTGCGATTCTGCCTCAGCTCTGTTAAATAAGAAAAAGTTGTTCTTGACCTTTAGGATTTTGAATGATAATATAGCAAGGTACGAAATAAATCGGATATGGTTATTTCGTGTCAGCGGAAGTGTCGGAACTGGCAGACGAGCAAGACTAAGGATCTTGTGTTAGCAATAACGTGTGGGTTCAAGTCCCATCTTCCGCACTTAATGTGATGATTGAAAAAGCTTGGAATTTAGCGGGTTCCGAGCTTTTTCTTTTTTTGGAAATCGGTCAAAGATACCACTTTTTTGTGCGACCTATGTGCGACCTCGTTAGAATGCCCATTTAACAAGGCTTTCAGGTCATCGATCCCATCTTTAGAAGAGTAAGAGTAGTGCCTTAAATTTGTCTCTACCGAGTGCCCAAGAAGTCTAGCACGTTCTGTAACTGGGATCCCTAGTGGGATAAGAACATTACTATTCAATGACATCCTGAAAGCATGGTTGCTCGTTAAGGGCATTCCAGCACT
>JAILAN010000107.1 GCA_024681595.1 Lachnospiraceae bacterium | reverse complement strand
TCTTCCGCCATCATGCAGAGTGCAGCAGAAGTCATGGCATACGGAACCGCGGTTAAGTTTGTTTAAGGAGAAAGCGCATGACATTTGATGAACTGCTCACGAAGGTAAGGACCAAGGCACAGGATGCGGACGTGTCGGGAGTGGATTTTCTGGCTGTACAGGTGAATATCACCGGCAAGAACGAAGGCGTATTCTATGTCGAGGTGAAGGATCACAGGATCAATGTTGAGCCATATGAATACTATGACCGTAACTGCGCGGTAACCATGGACATGACCAATTTCAACAAACTTATCGACGGCAAACTGGATCCCATACTGGCATTTACCACCGGTAAGCTCAAGGTGGACGGAGACGCCGGCAAGGCACTTGAGTTCTCGAAGCTTCTCAAGAGTTAGAGAAATCGCAGGCACCCGTTGACCGGGTGCCTTTTTTTATGCAAAAAATTCTTTGTACATAACGCCAATTGCGCATGCCTTAATCTTGTTCTACAATCCCAATATACTGTTCATAATCTCATATCCCTTGTGTCCGGAGGATTGCTGATTTTATTTGTAGAAAGAGGTAATCCGTATGAAAGGAAGAAAGCACAAGAGAAAACACAACTCCCCCCGAATCAACCGTAAGTATAAAGACCGGCTGTTTGTTTTTATCTTCGGCAGGGAGGAAAACAAGGAGTGGACGTTAAGTCTGTTCAATGCAGTAAACGGGTCAGATTATACTGACTCATCGGCTATTGAGTTTAATACTCTGGGGAATGTCCTGTACATGGGTATGAAAAACGATGTATCGTTTCTCATATCGAATCAGCTGAACTTATATGAGCATCAGTCTTCATATAACCCCAATATGCCGCTGCGTATGTTGGAGTATACCGGCAATCTGTATTCGGGCTTCATTGAGGAAGATGGAAACAATGAATATGGTTCTGCTCTGATCACACTCCCGGTACCGAAGCTGGTTGTTTTTTATAATGGAAGTAAGGATATAGATGATGATCGTGTTATCAGACTGAGTGATGCGTTTGAAGAGCCTTATCGCAGTGAGAGTGATGTTGAAGTAAGAGTCCGTATGATCAATATCAACTATGGAAGAAATGAGGCTCTGATGAAGGCGTGTAATCCGTTAGAGGGTTATTCGTGGTTTGTCGAGAAAGTTAAGCAATACAGCAAAGCATATCGCGGCAGAATGATGTCATCATATGACGATGACTCGAAGGCAACCAGAGCGATGATACTCAGTCATGCAGTTGATAAATCTTTGAATGAGATGCCGGACGATTATGTGATCAAGGATTTCCTGAAAAAGCATCGTGCAGAGGTGGTAGGTATGTTGAGAACAGAATACGATGAGGTGACCATAGCAGAAAAGTTCAGACAGGAAGGCCGCCGCGAAGGCATACAAGAAGGCATGCAAAAAGGCATACAAGAAGGAATAAAAAAGCAACGTATCAACACCGAGCGTGAACGGGCGCGCGCTGACAAAGCAGAAGCCCGTGTCAAAGAACTCGAGGAGCAGCTCGCGGCAATGAGCAAATGAGATGCCGGACGATTATGTGATCAAGGATTTCCTGAAAAAGCATCGTGCAGAGGTGGTAGGTATGTTGAGAACAGAATACGATGAGATGACCATAGCAGAAAAGTTCAGACAGGAAGGCCGCCGCGAAGGCATACAAGAAGGAATAAAAAAGGAACGTATCAACACCGAGCGTGAACGGGCGCGCGCTGACAAAGCAGAAGCCCGTATCAAAGAACTCGAGGAGCAGCTTGCCGCAATGAGTAAATGAGTAAATGAGACAGCAGTGACAGCAGTGAGAGCAGAGTTGGACAGAGAATTCGTTAAGCAGGCATTTGCTTCATATACAAATCATTACGACCCGGATGATCCCAAGATAAAACTCAAGATCAACCATACATATCGTGTAGCCGGTCTGTGTGAGAGGATAGCTGAGACCGTACCGGGGACAGATACGGACCTTGCGTGGCTTGCGGGTATGCTTCATGATATCGGCAGATTTGAGCAGGTGCGGAGGTATGGTACTTTTGCAGATGCCAGGTCAGTGGATCATGCTGCATTCGGAGCGGATCTGCTTTTTACAGAGGGACTGATAGGGACGTTCGGTGATTACGATGACCGCACTCTGGATATCCTGGAAAAGGCGATCAGAAACCACAACAGATTCCGCATAGAAGACGGATTGACCGAAGAATATATGGCGTACTGCCAGATCCTGAGAGATGCAGATAAGATTGATATACTTCGGGTTAATACTGAGACGCCGCTCGAGGAGATCTACAATGTATCCACGGATGAACTGAGATCGTCTGCCGTATCTGAAGAGGTCAGGCAGGGGTTTATGGAGCGGCGTGCGATCCTGCGGTCCAGGAGACTGACGACGGCGGATATACTTGTCAGCCACATATGTCTGGTGTTTGAACTGGTCTATCCCGTCAGCATTCAGATAGTGCGGGAGCAGGGGTATCTGGACCGGATCCTGGCCTTTGAATCCGATAATGAGGATACGAAGGCATGGTTCGAATATATGCGGAAAACAATAAACCTGTGATATAGGGCCAAGCGGTCACATCAGCCTTTTATATATATCCAGCATGCTTTCAATCTGATACCGGAGAAGCCAGGCGGCGTTGTTGTATTCGGGGGTCGCTTTCATGGTCTTGATCAGGGCCGGATAGTATTCTTCGGTTTCGCGGATCATGCGGTAGATGCGGTCACGGCTTAAGCCCCATGACATGGTCGTCAGGTTGTTGCAGCGGTCCATGCACTTTATCAGAGCAGCCTTCGGGTTGGCGAGGATCGCTTTATAGTAAGCGCTCAGGATCTTTTCTCTGTTCTCATCATTCGTTTTTTCACAGGTGAGGAGTCTTACCAGTTCTCTGGTTTCGTCACTGACAGGGAGTTCATCGACAGTCTTGCCGCAATCCTCTATTACATCATGCAAAAGGCAGGCCGCGATGATATCGTCCTCAATGATACCCATAGACAGAGCGTGACATGCCAGGTTCAAAGGATGATAGATGTAGGGGACCTTGGACTTCTTCCGCTTCTGACCTTCGTGGGCCTCCACAGCGTAATCTACAGCCTTGAGTGTATCCCGCAGCTTGAAGTTCCGGGCTGTGGTCTTCACATATGTCTTCATATGTTCCCAATTGTAGATAGCTTCCCTGGTCTTGAAAGTATTGCGCTTTTCTTCAGCTATGGCAGAGACGGAAACATCGAAAAACTCCGCCAGCCGTATGAGCTTGTCGGTATCCGGTTTGTATTCATCTCTTTCCCAGGATGAAACTGCCTGGAAAGTGACGCCGAGGGATTCAGCAACCTGTTCCTGAGTGAGGTTGCGTTCTTCTCTGAGACTCTTGATGTTGGTGCCGATGCTTTTCATATGATCACCTCCTTACGAGACGATGATAACTCAAGCCAC
>JAILAN010000101.1 GCA_024681595.1 Lachnospiraceae bacterium | reverse complement strand
AAGGATAGATGTAAATCTTACCGTTAAATACATGAGCAGAAGGATCTGCGGTATAGATGTGTTTTACAAGAGGTTTTCTTTCGTTATCTCTTCTCATTATCCGATCATTATCTTTCCTGTTTTGTAATAATCATAATTCGGTCGAACAATGCGTTCTATAAAATTCTTGCTATTTAATTACAAATAATTGCTAAAAAAACAGATTGTGATGTATAATGCGTATAGTTTACTGTTCCGGCTATGATCCGATACCGCGAAAAACGTTTTTCGCATTTGGGAACACCTGAATATTTCCAGATTTATACATAATAAAAGCAATTTTTTATACTGCAGGAGTACGATTTATGATCAAAAATCTCGAAGGAACTAAAGAAACCGTAAGTTTTGAAGACAATACACTTCTGTTGTGTTATGACAATATAGATTACGAGGAATATCCCATCCACTGGCATACTCCTATAGAAATATTGATGCCGACTGAAGGCAATTATACGATCTACTGTTCTGAAAAAAAATATGAATTGAGAGTAAATGATATACTGATAATCGGGCCTGGCGTACTCCACCGCATGAACGCCGAGAGTGGGCGCAGGATCATTTTGCAATGCGGACTAACTCTGCTTAATTCTTTCAGCGATTTTGAATCCTTCTTTTCCATAGAAAGTGCCCTTAAGATCACTCCCGAAGATTTTCCACTCATACATGAGGATGCGTCAAGGCTCATGGTCGAGATCAGGGATGAATATTTTTCAAATTTTCCTTTAAAGGATGCCTCTATCTATTCGAAATTATTACAGATACTGGTAATGGCAGGACGAAGTTATACTCAGCAGCCGGACCGATTTGCTGATATAAAGCCTACCAAGCAGGTAGAGTATATTGATAAATTCATGAAAGTATGTGAGTATATCAACGTTCACTGCACCGAAGATCTCTCCCTTGATTCGGTAGCTGAGCTGGCCGGTTTTTCCAGGTTTCATTTCAGTCGTCTGTTCAAGGAGTTTGCTAACGTAACATTTTATAAATATCTGAACGGGCGCAGGATAGATTATGCCGAAAAGCTGCTTATGGACCCCAATATGAATGTCATGGAAGTTGCGTCCAGATCGGGATTTAACTCTTTGTCGGCATTTATGAGAATGTTCAAGATCATTAAAGGATGTACTCCTACGGAATTCCGAAATCTGTACGAGAAAAAAGACTGATCTATCCGGCATAAAGAACTTTTGCCGATACGCCTTTGATCATCCCCAGTTTTCCGGAAAGCGCACTTATTGTGCTTTGCGGAGCCTCGATGGCAATGCTTATTATAGCCACCTCGTCTTCTTTAAATCTATGATGAGGTATGCCCATTCTGCCTATTATATATTCTCCGTATCCGGACAGCAATGTATTCAGTTCGCCGCTTACTGAATTATCCGTGACTATCACTCCTATAAGTGCGATCCTCATATCCATAATCATTCTCCCTTCGCAGGCCGTTTCTTATCGATCAGCTTTATCTCCTCAGATCCGGGCCAAATGACCGGATCCGGATCATGAGCGGTATATATGAGCGTTCTGCCGTTAAGATTTTTCAATATCCAGTCAGCAGTATATTGTTTAGTTGCTTCATCAAGCCCTGCAAAAGGCTCATCCATGATCACGATCTGTGAATGCCTTAGCATAGCCCTTAATATACAAAGTCTTCTTCTCTCGCCTCCGCTTAAGGATGAAGCAGGGAGCCCTAATGTATCGGCCGGAAGAAGTTTAAGATATTCTTTCCTGAGGTTCCCGCTGCAAAGTGCATATCGCAGATTCCGCAATCCGTTTGCATTTGGGATCAGTCTGTCATCCTGAAAAACCATGCTGATCGATCCGGTCTGTACGGTTCCGCTATCAGGTTTCAAAATTCCGGACAGGATTTTAAGAAGAGTTGTTTTTCCCGAACCGGATGGTGCTTTTATGCTGTATATCTGACCTGGAATAAGTTTAAGATCAGTATCTATAACTACACGATCATCATATTTTTTGATGATTCTGTCTGCAATGACAGAATAAGATGTCATTTTTCTGTTTTCGGCTTCGTACTTTCTCCCGTGATTTTCTCTTTCAGTCAGATCTATACATGAAGGCACATTCGACAGTCTTTTAAGTAAAACTCCGATCAGTCGTTCAGTTACCGAACTTAGTATCAGAACAACTACTATCCACGCAAATACACCTGCAGTATTTAGATATATCTTATCTCTGTACAGTCGTTCCCCGATGCTGAATTCCGGCAATCCTATCACTTCAGCAGCAATACCGGATTTAAAACACATACCCAAAGATACCGAAACCGCTGAATGCAGATAAGGAAGGTAAGACGGACGATATATCCATAAAAACCTGTCAATCCATCTGGTTTTAAAAACATCCGACATCTCGATCAAAGATCTGTCAGCATTAGATATCCCGGTCAGCATATTATGGTAAACATTCGGAAAAACGACCATCATGCTGATACAAAGGACAAGGTAACGTGGTCCCCACCAAATCAGCAGCACAACAACCACAGCCGCTATCGGGACTGATTTAAAAAAAGTAACTGCAGGCGACAGAAAATCTCTGAGACACTTAAATCTGAAGCATACAAATGCCATTATAAAAGCCAGCGATCCTGAAATAATAAATCCGGTTGTTATCCTTAAAAGCGATCCGCATATTGAAAGCCAGAACCCACGATCTGCAGCTTTGGAAACAATCTCCAAAAGGACTTCTAACGGAGAAGCAAAGTATATGGGGTTGTTAACAAAAAATGCGGTAATCTGCCACAGGAATAACCAAGCGAGCAGAATTACCGCTTTATTTAGCTTTTTATTCATTTAATATCAGCGTAAAAATCATCCGAGGGAAGATCGCCTCCCACAGATGCAGGATCCTGATCATAAAGAACCTTCAGGTATCCCGAGAGTAATGATTTCATTTCCGAATCCGAAATGCAGACTATATTGCAGTTAGGAATTGCACTTACAGCAACCGGTTCCTTTTCAATGATACCCGCTTCAACAACATACCCGGCAGCTGTCTTGGTATCGCTGTGAACAAAAGAAACCGAATCAGAATGATCTTCAAGGAATCTGGATACGGCAGCCGGATGTTGTTTAAGAAAATCGTTCCTGACAACCGTAACACCGGTAATTAGTGAAGAATCATTGTTAAGATCATCCCATTCCTTGGTCATATCAAGGACAACCGACAATGCTTCATTCTGCTTAAGAGCAGCCGTTACAAAAGGCTGAGGCAGCATTCCGACCGCTTCAGGATCCTGAGACAGCAATGCTGCAACCTCAGTTGCTTCGGATTTAAACTCGATATTCACCTTATCACCTAGTCCATACTCATTAAGCAGATATCGAAGGACGTACTCCGGTGTGGAACCAGCTCCGGTAGTATAAACCGTGTGTCCCTCCAGATCAGCCATATCGGTAATACCCTTATCTCCGCTGACCATATACAGAACACCCATAGTATTGATATCTATGACTGAGATTCCGCCGGAGGTCTTGTTATATAGCACAGAAGCAACATTTGCAGGGATCAGTGCAATATCCAGATCACCTGCCACAATCGAAGACAGCAGCACATCAGCCTGCGTCTCAATGGTAAAACTGTAATCTCCCTGATCCTGTTCGTGTATCATTTTGATAATACCGATTGACGTAGGACCTTTAAGCGATCCCACACGGATCCGGGTGTCATCTTCAACCTCTGTTTTTTTTCCGCATCCAGCGAGCACGACAGATGCCAGGATCATAACTATGATCCCGTAAACTATTTTTTTCATTACAAACTCCTTTCCACTCAGCACGTAGCTTCGTTGTCAGATAAGTATTATGTATTTATTCAGAGTCAAGAACCTGCTTAAGAGATTCCTCAACGTTCCTTGTAAGGTTTTGCATCATATTGATCGAAGCGGATGTCTCTTCCGATGAAGCTACCAGACTCTGAGCTCGAAGATTAACGCTGTCAACGATCTCTGTCAAACGTCCGGATTCTTCGATCAGCTTATTGATAGTTTCCTTAATGTCGTTATTGTTCTTATTACTGTCATCTGCTGTAGTCTTGGAATTTTCAGCCAGTTTTTTGATCTCATCGGCCACGACCGCAAATCCTCTTCCGGCCTCTCCTGCTCTGGCTGCCTCTATCGAAGCGTTCAGGGCAAGAAGATTTGTCTGACTCGATATGGCGATAACATCGGCATTATTAGCCTCAAGTTTTTCAAGATAACCTTCGATGCTTGACAATACTTCTTTAAGATTTCTGGCAAAATCATCAACATCATTCATTGAATCGGATATGCCGGCTGTCTGATGAACATTATCTTCACTGGCCTTTTCTATGGCTGATATAGATTCAAGCAGATTATCAAAATTGTCATTTATTCCGGCTCCAAGAGATTCCTTCTTGGCATTCATCTCTTCGTGAGCCTTTTTTACTTCCTCGTTAAGCTTCAATGCCTTCTCTTTTTCTTCAAAGGCAAGATCCTTGATATAATGAACGCAGTTATCCTTATGATTGAATCCGTTATATATAGCAGTAGCCATATCCCTGCATGTAGCATATCCGCAGCACCCGCAGTCTATGTGTCTTTTTTCTTCGGTATCCTTATTGAGTTCTGCAAAGATCGAATTAAGCTGAGTTTCACTCGGAGTTTTATATGCACACTCCTTGCTTCTGTCAGTATATTTACGAACAAAATCATTCAGATCAAGATCAGCAAACTGCTTGTTCAGAACATCAAGCCTCTGCTTTGGTGTAAGATCTCTGCCCCATGCCGATTTTTTGGAATTGTTCTTGCTGCTAGAACGGATCTTCTGGATATTTATAAATACATCTTCGTTTAAAGTCTTTCTGTTATCGACTCCGGTACCGTAAAGACAACCATTAGTGCAGTTTAAAGCATCAACAAAAAGATATGGATTTCTGGAATTGCAGATGCGATCCTTATTACGTCTTAAATACTCGTACATATGGTGCTCGCCTTCCATCTGGCGGACAAGTGCATCTTCTCCAAGAAGCCAGTACACGTTTTCTTTAAGTCCGCCAGGCATCGGATATATCGAACCCAGGCCGTATTCGATCTCATCTTTATAGGGTACGGCACCGTTAACAGGATGCTCCTTTAGATAAGCAACCAGCTTAGAAAATGTCAGATTATAAGAAACAATCCCCCCGTTGTTGGGATCATCTATTTCATTTTTCTTGGCAATGCAGGGACTTATAAACGCTAGTTTGTCAGACACTTTAAGATACTTTTTAACATATATGGCTCCACACATCATCGGGCTTTGAACAGGCATTAACTTCGGGAGCATTTCAGGAAGATAACGCTCTATATACCCGACAACAGCCGGACAAGGCTGTGAAATACTGCCGTAATAATTGCGTTCAGTTATGTATTTGATATATCCCCAGGTAGTTATATCCGCTCCAAAAGACACACTGATAAACCTGTTTACGCCAAGTTTCTTTAGCATTCCAAGATATTTTTCATATTCATTGGGATAATTTGCCAAAAATGCAGGCGCTATAAGGACGGAGATCTTTTCTCCGCGTCTGAGGTCTTCAAAGAAAACATCAACATCATCCAAATACTCTCTGGCGCCGTGTTCACATGCATCTATACAGGCACCGCATGCAATACACTTTTTCGGATCAACCTGAATAGTATTTCTCCCATCTTTTTCGGCGGCAATATTGGCGCCGATACAGCTGCAGGCCTTGATGCATTTGTTACATCCGATACAGTTCTCATTTGTTTTGACCAGACTCATACTCTCTCTCCTTTTCCGTCACTTCAAACTTGTACCCGATTCCCCAAATTGTTTTTATGTTATTGCCGTGCTCTCCGAGTTTCGCACGGAGTTTTTTGACATGTGTATCTATTGTTCTGGCATCACCAAAATAATCATAATTCCATACAGAGTTCAGAATCTTGTCCCTGGACAGGGCAACGCCTTTATTCTCCATAAAAAAAGAAAGAAGCTCGAATTCCTTATAGCTGAGTTCGATTTCTTTATCATCGATAAGAACGCGGTGGGAAAGTTTATCAATAACGATGCCGCCCGATTCTATCCTCTGTGCAGAGCCGTCGGCAGTTGTTCGCCTCAAAATGGCGTTAACCCTTGCCACAAGAACTTTAGGGCTGAACGGTTTGGAAACAAACTCATCAACTCCCAGTGAAAAGCTTAGCAGCTCATCCTTTTCATCCGACTTTGCAGTCAGCATTATGACCGGAACTTTAGAGTTCTCTCTAATCCTTCGCAGAACCTCATAGCCGTCTATCTCCGGCATCATTACATCAAGAATGACTAATGATATATCGGCTTCCTCATAGAATCTGTTTAGTGCTTCACGGCCATTTGATGCTTCGATTACGGAAAAATCATTATTGACCAGAAAGTCGCTGACCAGTTTTCTCATTCTGGGCTCATCATCGACTACCAGTATCTTCAAGCTCTTTCTCCTTTTCCTTTATCGCTTCTTCTCTGGCATCCAGTTCCTCCTCCCACGAGGCATATTCATTAATTATAGCCTCCTTATAATTGAGGATATTCGGATTATCAGATTTGATCGTAATAACAAACATCAATATAACCAGTATAAGCAGAAAAACATTCGCTATAACGGATATCTTAAGGATGTCCTTTACAGTATTTCTTCTGCGTGATGAAGGACGTATCCGTTCTCTGGCAATATGATCTCCCGGCCTGTCTGTAGAATCCTCTTTCTGTGCACTGAAATTAATATACAGCGGTATCGGCCGGATCTCGCTTTCGTCTATTCCGGATTGAACGACCCTGCCTCTTAAATACTTAAGGTATTCCCATCCGACCGGAGTCGAAAAAACCTTTTCGTCAAGCATCTTGTCATAGACTGACTTCATCTGTGACGGTCTCATTGAATTCAGTCTTTCTTCAAGATATTTTGCATTCTTAAGTTCTTTTTGCGCTATGGCGGAATCCTCGAATGAACCGAAAAAATATCCGCCGACAATCAGATCCGATCTGTCCGGCATCTTAGTCTCCGAAATTCTTAAATAATCAAAATGACCTGATCTCCCGCGACCATGGTCAGATAAATATATTTTAGTATTTTAGAGATGATTCTTCAAGAACAAGTGGATTTATTATCATAAAGAACCTGTACTTTGACCTTTAAAAATTCAGGATAATATGTTAGCATAGTTATCGTCAGCATCAGCCGACACAGATTCATAAAGAAACGGAGAACAAACCTATGATGAAACTAGTATTGATAAGACATGGTGAAAGTGAATGGAACAAGCTTAACCTCTTCACAGGCTGGACGGATGTAGATCTTTCTGACAAGGGTCGTGAGGAAGCCAAGAATGCCGGTAAGATCCTCAAAGAAGAAGGTTATGATTTTGATGTTTGTTATACATCATATCTTAAGCGTGCTATCCACACCTTGAATATCTGTCTTGACGAAATGGACAGAGCATGGCTTCCCGTTATCAAATCATGGAAGCTCAACGAGCGTCATTACGGTGCCCTTCAGGGTCTTAACAAATCAGAGACTGCTGAAAAATACGGCGAAGAACAGGTTAAGATCTGGAGACGTTCCTTCGATGTTAAACCCCCTGCACTTGAAGAAAGTGATGAAAGAAGCGCAACTAAGATGGAGATGTTCAGAGATGTTGACAAAGCTCTTCTTCCTCCCAACGAATCTTTGGAAACTACGATTGAAAGAGTTGTTCCTTACTTTAATGATGTTATCAAGAAGGACATGGAAGCAGGCAAGCGTGTAGTTATTGCCGCTCACGGGAATTCACTCCGTGCACTTGTTAAGTACTTTGACGATATGTCTCCCGAAGAGATCATTGGAGTCAATATTCCTACAGCTGTTCCGCTCGTTTATGAATTCGATGATGATTTCAAGGTTATAAAGCATTATTATCTCGGCGATCAGGAAGCATTGAAAGCCAAGATGGATGCAGTTGCCAATCAGGGCAAAAAAGCGTAACTCTTTATTAAATTGTACTTAAAAAGGATGGCCGATATAAATACGGCCATCCTTTTATATAATTAATCTTTATTTGATCTTCTGATAGATGCTGTATTCTTCATCTGTTATTTCATATAACGGGATAAAGTCTCTGTCTGCACCCTTAGTAGGTAAAAAGTAGTGACTCTGCATCCACGGAATAGTCTGATATACCCTTTCGGTCTTGGGTATCAGGCACTTGGCCGGTTCATCCTTAAGCGTGGCGCTCTCTCCCACCGACGCGATAACGATAGGTCCCTCCATAACAGCAGCCAGGTCACTCCGATCCGGCAGGGGCTGCAGATACAAAGGTGCTTCAAATCCGAATCTGAATGTCTCTTCTGACCATGATCTTTTGAGCCTGTAATAGCCATCTTCATCCGTTTTTCCATCAGCAGGGGAATTATCATCGTTTTTAAATTCGACACTTCCCGATGCCCAATCGGGTATCCTGACAGATAGGGTGAACTCCGTATTGCTATTACAATGAACATTAAGTACAAAATTCCATCTGGACACCTTACTGTCCGCAGTTTCTTCAAAGAGCGTATCTACAGGAGAACCTTTGTCGTCTGAATTTAGTTCGATCGTGCATTCAACTCCATCGATTTCGACAGTAGCCTTGCCCGGAATAAACTGCGAAATAATGATCTGCTTATTATCTTTATCATAGTAGAATGTCAGATTGTGATACAGTGTCGGAGACTGGATCATCGTTCCGTGGCAGCACCAGAAATCATGCGTCTTACTGCCCCAGGTTTTCTTTGATCTGCTCTTCATGGGCAGAAAATATGTTGGCATTCCTGTATTTGGATTCTGCTGGGCCAGGAAACCATTATAGATACATCTTTCGATATAATCGGAATACTCGGTCTTGCCGGTAAATCTGAACAGATAATCCGCCAGTCTGACCATGTTATATACGGTACAAAACTCCTGATTCCTATCAGACATGTATTCTCCGAGCTTTCCCTTACCTATCCAGAATTCACCGGCATTCTGGCCGTTTGTAGCATAAGCTTCACGATCCTTAACCGCGCATTTCCAGAACTTCTTAGCCAGTTTAAGATAACGATCTTCTCCTGTAGCTATATACATTGCACATAGCCCATGAGACCAGGGAATGCTGGCATTTGAATGATTATCGGTCAGTGGATCATCTCCGTTATTCAACGCATCAAAAAGAGTGGGATGATCATATTCATGTGCCAGATCAAGATACTTTTTATCTCCCGTCAGAATATAGGCTCTGGCCCAGATTTCAAGCATTCCTCCGGTTTCACCGAGGTATGTCGCCTCAGGACATTTTTCATTATTGTCCTTTACCCAGTTAACATACCAGTCTGCCAGGCCGGAAAAGACCTCAAGAGCCTTGGAATAGCCGGTATATTCATAGGTATCGATAAGACCCATGAGGAATTTATGCATTGTATACTGCGGAGACCATATATACCGGTCTTTCTGTCTCAGGATATACATGTACTTTTGCGGTATCGGTGCAACCCATCCGTCACCGTTAAGTTCCTGATATTCAGCAAGTTTATCGATAATATCTTTTAACTTTGCATCAAGCTCACGGCTTCCTTCAAAGCATATGATCTTCGAAGCGGCACTCATCCAGTGTCCCAGGAAGTGTCCGCGAAGCTGACACATCGGTGATTCCCATCCCCAATGAAGATATGTGTTCGAAGGATCCGGGGTTATCTGATTATTCTCAAGTATGACACCGGCTTCCAGTGTATAGTTCTGAAGTAATGCTCTCGAGTCAAGAGATAACAGGTATCTTTTGTCAACATTAAGTCTGTCGGAAAAAATACTGTGAATAAGTTTTGTATTAACAGTTTTTATCATGTTTTGTCTCCTTCAGAGTATTTTTATCACATTATACTTCACTGATATCTTAATTAAAATATGTTTTCTTAATATATTCGCAAACCATGATCGTTATATTGAAAAAATAACGTATTTCTGTCAAAATAGAAAGGATGAAAACGCCAAAAAACAAAGGGTCAATTTCAAAGAACCATCCTGCATGGGCAAAGCTCGACAATACAGCATTGCTTTTCCCTGTTATCGCCAGTTCGGAGATGAGCAGCACCTATCGAATAAGCGCCCTGCTCAAAGAAGAAATTGACGGAGATCTGCTCCAGCAGGCTCAGGACATTCTGCTCCCGCAGTTTCTTCCTTTCCGTATGCGTCTTAAAATGGGCATTTTCTGGTATTATTTTGAGGAAAATGACAGAAAGCCTCCCAAAGTAACAGAAGAAAACTCATATCCCGGTACATATATAAATAAAAGCCGAAACAATCATTATATGTTTCGTGTCACATATTATAAAAAACGTATCAATCTGGAGGTATTTCATGCTCTTACAGACGGATACGGCGGTCTGCTGTTTCTAAAAGAACTGGTCTATCAGTATCTGAGACTGTCACATCCCGATGAACTGTCCGGAGAAAAAGACAGACTCTCCCCCGGTGTGACACTCGACATGGAAGATTCGTATCTTAAGAGCTTTAAAAGTGCAAAAAGCCATGATGAAGCTTATCGTGGCGGCAAAGCTGTGATCATCAAAGGAGAAAAACTCCCCAAAGGGGAAATGAAACTCATTCATGGCTGTTTCAGACTGGATGATATAAAAACAGTTGCCAAAAAGTACGGAGTCACTATTAACCAGTTTCTGGTATCAGTCTTTGTATATTCAATATACGTCGAATATCTTAAAGGCGCACCTTCTGCAAGGCCCATTAACTGCTGTGTTCCTGTTGATCTGCGCTCCTTTTACGGGTCAAGCACCGTTAAAAACTTCTTTGCCATGACAATGGCATCATTCAGGCCCGAAGACAGGGAATATACGTTTAACGATGTTCTTAAGATCGTTTCAGAAAGCCTTAAGTCTCAGATGACTAAGGATAATCTTGATACGATTTTGTCCTATAACGTGTCAAATGAGCAGAATGTATTCCTACGTCCTATACCTCTGTTTATTAAGAATATCGCTATACGAAGTGTATATTATGCAACTGCCGACAAAGCAACTTCAACGATGACCAATATCGGAGATGTAAAGTTCCGCGAGCCATATGATAAGTACGTTGACAGGATCTATGCCATGCTGGCCCTCTCCAAAGGTCAGGATATCAAAGGCACTATAGTTTGCTGTAACGGAATTTTTACAGTAAATTTCACTTCCAAACTTGCTGATGTATCCATACAGAAGAGATTTTTCCGGATCATGGCATCGGAAGGAATAGATGTGATGATCGAGACTAACGAATATATGGAGGATAATACATGACACGGTGTCCTTCCTGCAAAATAACCCTGTATCATAACGAGGAGGTTTGTCCTCTGTGCAGTTGTGTTACCGAAGAAATAAACAGTGATGAAGAAAGCCACATTAGAGCGCGATTCGGAGATGCTTCATATTATCCCAACGTTCAGAAGCGCCAAAAGATACTTCGCTTCATACTGAAGCTGGTATTGTTTATCTTTGTTGTTGCAGAGGCTATCATGGTATCCATCAATTATATGACTCACGTATCATATCCATGGTCTTTGATAACAGGAGTATCATTGATCTACATTTATCTGTTTCTCGTCTACTGGGTTACATATGATTCGGGATTTGCCGCCAAGGTAGGTCTTCAGCTTATGATCACCATGATCTTTCTTCTGATCATCGATTATACCAACGGCATGCACGGCTGGTCTTTGCAATGGGCTATTCCCGGAATAATACTGCTCGGTGACGGGCTCGTATTTTTCCTCATGATACTTAACAAAAGCCGCTGGCAGAGTTATCTTTTGCTGCTGCTTTTGATGGCTATATGTTCTATAGCCATATTGACACTGTATTTTGCCGGAAAGATCCATATATTCCTTATGCCTCTCATATGCTCTGGTGTCTCATGCCTGTCTGCTTTCGGCGCCATACTATTTGGCGGCAAAAGTGCACAGCACGAACTCAAGCGTCGAATTCACATATAAAATAACATGACAGAAAAAACTAACCATACCGATCCAACAATCGATAATCAAAAAGAAGAAATAAGCCTGCGTGGCAAAACCGCCCGCAGGATCGTAAAAGTAGCCAATCACATGCCAGTTCTTGGTACCCTTCGGGTAAACGGTATCCTGCAAAATCTCATCAGCGAGCACGAGCATATATGGCACTTCCCTGAGAATCTAAGTAACACCGTTATAGATATGGGCACATTTCATTTTGAGCTGCTAAGAGATAAGAATAACAACGCCCGCAAAGCCAAACGACGTATCATACTTCAGCTTCACGGAGGCGGATATTACGGAAGGCTTCACAATACCTATCGGGCAGTTGCCACATATTATAATTCTCTTACAGGATTTGATGTGGCTTCACCTGATTATCGTGTTGCACCCGAAAATCCATATCCTGCCGCTTTGGATGATGCCGCACAGACATACAACTGGCTTCTGTCGCAGGGTTATCAGGCTGATAATATCATTGTTTCCGGTGACTCTGCAGGCGGTGGGCTGTCGCTTGCACTTATCATGTATCTCAGAGACCATAATATAGATCTTCCTCACGGTGTCATTACAATGTCGGCTTGGACAGATCTGACTAAAAGCGGTGATTCATACAGTGAGAATTTCGATAATGATCCCGTTTTCGGAGGCACAAAGCATACTCTCGTTTACAAAAAAGGATATTATGGTCAGAACGATCCCGCAATTCCTTATATCTCTCCTGTTTTCGGTTCATTTAAAGATTTCCCTCCTATGCTGATGCAGGTCGGAGAACTTGAGATGCTGCTCGATGACACAGCCAGCGTAGCCAAAAAAGCGCAAAAAGAAGGAGTAAGTGTCACTATGCACACTTACCCCGGTATGTTCCATGTATTTCAGCTGGGTCTTAACACATTTCCCGAATCCAAAGATGCATGGGATGAGATCATTTCCTTTATAGCATCCCTCTATCCGAATGACGTGGTCTGAATCGACCTCGTATTCTCATATCCGCTATACATTCTGATTTTCGGAAACATAATCCGAATAACTCATTCCCGTATATTTTTTAAAGCATCGCCCAAAATAATTAGGATCCGGGATTCCCACTTCAGATGCCGTAACAAACATCTTAACGTTAGAACAAGCCAGCTTGATAGCTTTTTTCATACGAAGATCCGTCAGATATTCAACAAAATTCACACCCGTATCCTGCTTGAATTTTCTTGACAGATAGCTTGAACTAAACCCGAACTGTTGGGCAACATATGCAAGGTTCAGTTTTGAGTCCTTGAAGTTTTCTTCTACATATTTCTTGATAGCTTCTATGGTACTAGATTCACCGGGAATATCGATCTCCGATTCCTGACGGGATTCCTCCCAGAAATCTTTTTCAATTAACAGCCTGTCTCTGACACGCATAAGAACCTGTGTGATCTCAGATCTGACCATGGGTTTAAGCATATATTCAAACACCGGTAAAGAAACACATTTTCTCGCATACTCAAACTGGTCTATGGCTGTCATGATGATAATGATCAGGTTAGGATATCTGTCAGTCGCAGTCTGTGTGAACTCGATACCGTTCATAAAAGGCATAGAGATATCAACAAACGCTATATCCGGTTTAAGATCATCAATTACATTGATCGCCTCGATCCCGCTGGCAGCTTCCCCAACAACATCCATATTTAATGAGTCCCAGTCGATGGATGCTCTCATCAGTTTTCTGGCTGATTCCTCATCATCAATTATCATGACTCTGAATCTTCTGTCCATAATTCCCCCATTATACTATAAATTTTCTGGCCTTGATCAGAAACTCAATGGTCGTGAATTCCCCGGGTTCACTGGTGATCCTTACAATATCTTCATCATTGCAGAATATCCTGACTCTCTCAATCGTGCCCCAGAGTCCAAAGCTGTCTTCATTTCTATCCGGTACATCCTGCCCTTTGGTCGACAGGATCGAATCAATAGTTTCCGGGGACATGCCCACACCGGTATCTTTAACTTTTAGGTGCAGAATGTCGCCATCCAAAAAAGAAGATATCTTTATTATACCCTTTTCTCCCTTTAGACGTATTCCGTGATAGATACTGTTTTCAACCAATGGCTGTAATATCAGTTTCGGCACTATAAAGCTTTCCGTTCCGGGTGCTATATCATAGGTATCCTCAATAATATCACCGTAACGCAGCTTCTGCAGGGACAGATAATCTTTAACGATCTGCACCTCTCTGGAAAGAGGGATCTGTCTGTCACCTTTACTAAGAAAATTACGATAAAAACTGCCCATGGTCTCCAACGCATCATGCACCCGGTCAGCCCCTGCATCAAGCGCCATAAATCCAATAGTCTCTATAGAATTATACAGAAAATGCGGTTTGATCTGTTCCTGTAAAACCCTCAGTTCAGCCCTTCTGATCGCTTTTTCATTGTTGACGTTTTTTTCATATAACTCATTTATACGAAGAACCATTGCATTGTATGAGTCACGCAACATTCCGATCTCATTATCGACAATGCGGGCGTCTATAGTCTCAAGTCGTCCGGTTTCTTTATTGTGCTCCATTGCACGTGTCAGCACCTGAACCGGATTGGTCACATTTTTGGTGATGAATGCACTAACGATGATTACCAGCAATGCAAATATCAGAATAAGGACGATAATGACCCTGACTGTTTCGAACATCACAAAGCCATTGCCTACTTCAGTAACGCAGGCGATGATCAGCGGTGTATCAGGAACCAGACAGTACGAGATCATTATGTTGGATACACCGTCTCTTATCATTTCATGATTGATAGTCTCCGAATAACCGTCTGTCGGGATATAGCCTTTTAATGATGCATCACCGGACAGAACGATCCCATCCTCGGACATCACGATCATATTTTTGCCGCCCAGGACATCGAGTTTTCTGTCAAGGCAAACTGTTGAGATATTCATAAACAGAATACCTATCTTCTCCTGAGAGGAAATATCATTTATCACTCGTCCTATACTGATTATCGGATATCCGTTCGATCTGTAAATTGCACCGTTACAATTTACCGAGATCACTGATGCGCCCCGTCGTTCAAGGATGGTCTTTAACCATTCGTCATCTTTCATTCTGGAATCATCCAAGGTATATATATCGTGGCTTGAATTAACATACTGTCCGTCATTTCTGAAGGCAAATACAGAATCGACCATAGTCGTAACATTAAGGATATTCAAAATACTGTATCTGGTTCTGTTTTTCATTCCTCCGTCTATCTCGCCGATATCAGCATACAGATAATTGACCAGCCCCTTATCCATCATGATAAGGCGAGACAGTTCCTTGTATCTGTTAAGTTCAGCCAGAACACCGTCCTCAAGGGAGTTCAGAGTGCGCTCCGCTTCACTGGTAATGGTTTTAACCCTCTCCTGCCGGACCAGATAAAGCACAGCAAAAAAGAAGGAAACAGCCATGATAAGAACCATAATGCAGGTAATGGTCCTTAATCCCGTGACCAGTGAATTCCTTCTGCCAGTGTTATTAAAAAATCTGTTCTTAATAAAATACATATTAACCCCGTCTATGCTATTTTAGCACTCAGAGCGAATAAAATCGAGTACGCAAAAAGGAGACCGTCGATCGACGGTCTCCCGATATAATCATATATATTTCAGGTATAAAAAGTATCAGCCCTTGACTGCACCTACCATGAAACTTTCCTGAATACGTCTGCTCATGAACACATAAACAAGAAGCATCGGGAATGTTGCAAGTACCAGGCCGGCTCCCACAAGTCCCCAGTCGGTAATATTGCTACCCTTAAGGTTAGATACGAATACCGGCAATGTATAATGAGCCTCATCTCCAAATACACTTGCGAACATGAACTCATTCCAGCACTGCAGGAATATGTATATACCCATAGTAGCAAGAGCTGGCTTCATCAAAGGAACTATGATATGGAAGAATGTTCCCCATGTTCCACAGCCGTCAATACATGCCGATTCATCAAGTTCCTTCGGTATGTCGTTCATGAATCCGGTACAAACCATTATTGCCATCGACAGGGAAAAGGCGGCATATGGAATGATAAGTGCCCAATAGCTCTTGAGTATTCCCATTTTGCTGAATGAAACATAGATAGGATAAAGTGCAACATGCATGGGGATCGTGATTCCCAGCATAAATATACTGTTCAGCGTCTGACTGCCCTTCCAAACTATTCTCGTTATGGCATATGTAGCCATCAAAGCTGCTATGAGACATATGATGATAGTCAGAGCAGCTACCAGAACACTGTTTGTAAAGCTCTTTTCAAGGCCACCGTTAGCAAAGAAATGTCTGACCGGAGGAACACCCGTTTTCTTGCCAAGCGTGAACACTCTGGAATAATTACTCCACAGCCATTCTTTGGGTAGGCCTATAACGTTCGATCCTGTTATCTCATTTGTACTCTTCAGCGAAAAAGTAAACAGATAATAAAGCGGGAACAGGTCGATCAAAAGCCAGACAACAAGTCCGACATAAATAAGTGCAGAAACGAATTTATTCGTTTTCTTGACACTGTACATTTCAGAATCAAATGATATTGCCTTACTTTTTGCCATACAAATCTCTCTCCTTAAACAACCAGTTGATCAGAATAGCAAACGCGAAGCACATGACGATCATTATCACGGCTATGGCACTCGCTATACCGCCTGCATTATGGAACGCATAACGAACAAGCAGCAAGCTGGGTACTTTGTAAGAACAGTTATACGCATCTTTGGCAAATACCTTGATCAGATCGTATGACTTTAATGATCCGGTAATGGCAAAAATGATACTAACCTTAATGATAGGTTTGATAATGGGAATGATGATGTATCTGTTAACCTGACCATCCGTAGCGCCATCAAGCATGGCAGCTTCACGAAGTTCAGAAGATACTCCCTTGATTCCCGCATACATAAGTAGCATATGATATCCTACATATTGCCATATTGTAGGAATGAAAACCGCCAGAAGCGCAGTCTTGGGATTACCAAGAAGCCCTTCAGGGGGAAGCTTATCAATGATATTGAGCGCTTCGGCACCCTTTACAACAAGTCCGTATATAGGATTATATATTTTTTCCCACAGCATACCGATAACAACCGCAGAAATCAGAACCGGTGTGAAGTATACTGAAAGATAGAAGCGTTCGCCTTTGATTCCTTTACCCAGCATCAATGCAAGGCCCAAAGAAAGCGGCAGCTGAATAAAGACTGACAAAGCCGCAAGTATAAGTGCATTAACAACGGCTTTTCCAAAATCATACTGTTTGTTAAAAAGATCGATATAATTCTGGAACCCGACAAATTCTCCCGGATCAGAAAAAGTAGGATATTGATATAAACTATGATGAACTGATGCAAAAATAGGCCAGATCAATATGCCAATGAACAGAACCAAAGCCGGAAGCAAAAACAGGAAAATAGTAATCGATTTATTCTTCTTGTGCATGATCATTTCCTTCCGTTATAAGGAATAGTTATTTGTTTCATTTCGGAGATCAAAAAACCTCATCCAATAAAATACGGCCTCTCCTATCCCCATTTGGGAGAAACGGGAAAGGCCGTTGATTTTATCGCTTATGCATTACAGATAAAACTATCTGATAGCACCTGCCAGTTCTTCAATGAATCCCTGACCGTCAAGTTCCTTGCCGTATACCTTAGCAACAGCGTCAAGATAAGGATCCTTATCTACTGCGCTCTGAGCGGTATCACCGAAGAGAACATATGAATCAGCATTTGCACAGATCTCTGCTACAGACTGTGTAAGAGGATTGATTGAACTTGTATCGCCGTAAGGAATCCAAGCAGGAAGTCCACATCCGTCAAGATAACCATAGTGGCAGATGAGTTTTCCAAGCTCTGCAGCATATTCAGCAGCGAACTCAGCGTTAGGTGAAGAAGCAGTTACTGCAAGAGTATCTGAAGGTCCACCGATAAGCTGACCAAGCTTAGACTTGCTAGAGTCGATTACAGGGAACTCAGTAACCTTTACTTTAGGAAGGAAGTCTGCGTTGTTAGCGAAATCTGCGCAGTTCCATGTACCGTTCTGGTAGAATGCTGTTCTGCCTGCAATGAAGTTAGCCTTAACATCATCGTTAGGAAGAGATGCACCAGCAGGATCGAAGTAACCCTTGTCGATCATTTCCTGGAAAGTATCTACAGCCTTAGCAACGTCAGGATTGTTGTATGTAGCTCTGCCAAGGAAGATATCGTTGAGTGCGTCAGCACCGATTGTCTTCTCTATGATGGGCTCGAGGTACTCTGTAACACACCATGTCTCACCACCTGCACATCCGAAAGGAATGATACCAGCAGCTACAAGGTCATCACAGCACTGGATGAGTTCGTCATAGTTCTCAGGAACCTTGTCCCAACCTGCCTGAGCAAGAAGGTCCATGTTAGCGAACAGAGCAACGATGTTCATTGTTGTAGGAACACCATAGTGCTTTCCGTCGTATGTTGTGTTACCAAGCATACTCTCAGGAAGCTCGCTAGAGTACTTAGCAAGTACATCGTCAAGACAATATACTCTGCCCTGGTTTACGAAATCGCCAAGGAAAGCGCATGACCATGTGAAGAAGATATCAGGAAGTCCTTCGCCTGATGCCATTGCTGCACTGATCTTTGTCTTGTAAGCTTCGTTTTCGATAGCTTCCCATTCAAGTGTAACATTGGGATACTTTTCTGCCATGTCAGCGATCGCTGCTTCATAAGCGTGACGGTTAGAGTCACCCTCTGTAGCGATACACCACATTGTCAAAGTGATGGGTTCATCACTGGGAGCTTCTGCAACTTCTTCTGTAGCAGTGTCAGCTGCAGGTGCTGCTTCTGTTGTTTCTGTTGTTGTATCAGCTGCAGGTGCTGTGTCGGTGCTTGCTGCAGGAGCAGCTGCGTTACCGCACGCTACGAGTGACAGAACCATAGCGGCTGCCAACAGAACTGAAACTAAACGTTTCTTCATAATAAAAACCTCCTTATGAAACTTGGTTTTGGCAGAAAATCTGCCATTTACAATTCCAATTTATAATATAAATGAATAACTGATTATTATAAATGTAAATCTTTTACTTTATTAAGCATATTTTTTACTTCTTGTGCATTTTATGTCTTTTTTTTGTGCAATATGTCGTATTTTGTATTGAATTCACACAATATAATAAAATAGTCCGTCAAACATGATTGTCAAGGTTGCCAAATGTAGTTTTCTATACTACAATATGTAGAGTTGATTATGTCAGGAGGAATGAACGTGAGTTTTGCTATCGTATCTGATACATCGTGCAACGTCCCGATGAAAATGCTTAGTCCGGAGGATGTAACGCTGGTTCCGTTTTCATATTATCCCAAAGGAAACGAATCTGATCTCATGCAATGCATCGATATAGATTCATTTGACGGAAAAAGGTTCTACGATGAAATAAAAAAGGGAACATTATACAACACATCACAGGTATCTCCGGGGACATACTATGACTGTATTTCGGAATATGCCAAAAAAGGGCAGGATGTCCTTTATGTTTCCATGTCATCAGGTATCAGTGGTTCATATAATTCCAGTCTGTTAGCTCAGAAAATGCTCCGGGAGGAATATCCGGACAGAAAGTTCTATATGCTTGACACCAAAGCTGCTTCCCTCGGCGAAGGTATTATATTGTTAAAAGCCATAGAGCTGAGGAAGCAGGGACTTGGTATAGACGAATGCTACAACAGACTGACTGAGCTGTCAAAATGCATGTATCAGGTTTTTACCGTAGATTCACTCAAGCATCTGCAGCGTACAGGAAGGCTATCAAATGCTGCAATGATCATCGGTAATCTGCTTAACATCAAACCAATCCTGATGGGAAACGAACAGGGGCAGATAATAAACATAGCAAAAGTGCGCGGTACTAAAAATGCGATCAAAAATATGGCGGAAAGGTATGACCGATTTGTGGTAGACCCGGGCAGTCAGATAGTCGGGATCGCTCATTCAGATAATCAAGAAGATACTGATTACCTTATCGATCTGCTGAACCGTAATAACCCTCCAAAAGAGATCCTTTCGGTATGCTACGAGCCTGTTACCGGTTCACATGTCGGGCCTGGTACAGTTGCACTGTTTTTCCTTGGTGATGAAAACGTGCGAGCGAATCGGTAACATGCCTGACATATTATATGATATAAAAAGATCCCGAAGCAATTGCTCCGGGATCTAATGCATTCTAAAATGATATCAGCCCTGCAGGCCTGCAGACTGTCTAATCATATCTTCCACTACGATATCGTATATCTCTCCGACACCGTTACAGTATTCAAGAAGTTTCCAGGGTTCATTTGTATGGAAATGAATCTTGACCAGGTCCTCGTCCCCTGCAGCGATAAGACTGTTTCCCTCGATATTATCCGTGATATAATCGGCTATTTCGTCTTCATCAAGATCCTTGTCCCTCCTGTCAATAAGCAGCTGCGTATCATAACGATACGCGAACTGATCGTCTTCTGCATCAATACTAACAAAATCTGCCATAAATAGTTACCTCCGTTCTATAAAACATATATGATCAGGGCGTGTATGGTTCATACCCGAATATAACTTCACCGTCTTCATTCAGATAGAGCTTCATCATAATCTCTTTGGATCCGTCATTGAGATAATCCATGATCGAATATCCCATATAAGGATTCTTAAGGCCGGGTTCGTACTGGAGAAAGAATGTCGCGCTGTCTGCTATCTTATAATCCCTGGTCTTACCGTCCTGCCCAACTATAGCATAATCATCGAACATATCATCCTCTGTCAGGCCGTATTTCTTCATAGCCTCTTCGTCACCGGATGAAACCCATTCTACTTCATCCGCTACGAAATAGTATGTTTTCCCGTCTGTTGAAGTCTTGCTCTGTACATTTGCCAGTATCGTGTCAGATATGCTGCCTTCGGGGCTGTCCATAATGCCGGATTTATAATGATCCTGTGAATATATCCCAAATACCTGGACACCCGCGAGGATAAATGACTCTGCCTCTCCCTGAAGGATCGAGTCCTCATCCATTATGATCGCATAGAAATAAATAAAGTTATTCGCCACATATATTCGAGCTTCATAGTCCACTCCGGAATCCATATCAGTATATATGGAATACAGGCAGTCCTTACCAAAATCTATATGCACCAGATTATACATTGACGAAGTATACTCTCCGTCCTCTTTATCAAAGGTATAGATATTTTCCGTATCGGTTATACCAAGCTTTGAAAAGCATAGTTCAACCAGTTCATCCGGATTATCATCAAGCGAAAGATGCTCTTCATTAAAGAAGGATGTATTGTATATCGTAAAACCGAGTTCTTCGTTTCTGTCTTTTATTTCATATGTCTGGTCAAGGTAATCATAGTTATCGGTAATGTTTTCGGTTCCCGGCAGCTTAACTGTATTGCTTAGTACGATCCTGTTTACCAGTAGGCTTTCTGAATAGAAACCGCATCCATCCTCTGCATTGAATAAACCATAAAACGGCATTTCAACTGGCAATGCCATATCACCAAGATCCGGATCATAGAATTCCCAGTACACCCAGCTCAGGTAATCCTCCGGCAAGAGACTCGTATTCATCTCCGGAGCATAGATCGTAAGTTTTTGAGCATTCTCCAGACCATAAGCACCTGTGTATATCTTTCGTTCCCCGTCTTCAATAACTTCCTTGCCGGGTTCTACATCGTAGTTAAGTTCAATGATGTCTGCTTCATAACAGTTAAGATCTGTTTCAACCGGATTACCGAGTCTGCCGTTAAAGTCACACCAGTATACGGTTCCGTTCTCCTCATAGCCCGGACCGGTATCTCCCATATCATAGTCATAATATGTTCCGTCAAAGCTTCCGTCAGCATAAACTCTCATATTGGTTTCCCAGCCGCCGGCTCCGCTCATAAAATAGAACTGATAGTTTTCCATATCGGCAAAGAGCGGAGATTCTTCGGAAATGACTATCTCAGGTATCGAAGTTGTCTTAAGGCTTCCGTCTTTACCGCTTAATCCGATCAGAAAATACTGCCTGTTACCATCGCTGTCATCATAGGAAAATCCATATTCCGGCATATCCCCATGGAAAACCAGCGTAACAACCAGAGGTTTTTTCGAAGACAGCTTATCAGCAGAATATATCTCATATCCTGTATATTCAAAATCATCTGAGTCTTCTTTGGTATCTATTGATGAAATATCATAGAAACTGAAATTTTTAACGCTCTTTGATGCTGCATAAACGATATTTACGGATTGATCATCTTCTTCAAGGATAAATTCCTCATAATCATCCAGATCCTCCGGATAATCAGATTCAAAATAAACCTTTACCGCATCGCCATCTTCCTTATCTTTATCCTTCTTTTTCTTATTTTTCTTTTTTGAAGAACTGTCCTCTTCTTCGGTTTCTTCAAGATCGTCCTTATCATTCTTGGACGAGGTCTTGCTGCACGCACATAACCCAAGACATAATAAGACTATGGTCAGAATAAGAAACAACCTTTTTTTCATTCGATATCACCCACACTATCTTCTGTTTTATTATCCAGCATTTTATATTTCCCAAGAAATTCTTCGGATGGTTTAAATCCTTTAAGTTCCTTGTCAGCCTCATCAATAAGATCATCATAATCGGCCAGTGGAACATAATACAGATCATAGTATGTAGCGTCATCCGCTACCGTATAGAGCACGATCATACCATCATCCGCGCATTCATAAAAATACGGTATTTCAGCTATTATGTCAAACTCTTCATTAAAAAGGAGCGAGGACGATCCGACTCCGCGGAGGATATATTTATTGCCGTTATCAGTACTGATAAGATCATAAAACTCTCCTCTGATATCATATAGGATCTTAAACGGTTCATCCTCATCGGCCTTATAAACCTCAAGTGAATGGTCGATTCCCAGCCTCATTACATATTCACCGTCATCAGATATTATATCTTCACCGTCTTCAACTATATTAAGGCCGCGGGATGTTCTTATGTCCTTAACAGCGATCTGTCCGGCCGTTTCAAGACCATCCGGTGTTTTGATCTCAAAGCATGAAACATAATCCGCATCATTAAACTGAATAAATATCTCCCCGTCCTCATATGCAGCCCCAAAGACATAGCCCTCAGGAGGATTGTTAAAGAGACCTCTGGTATAATCCAGAAGGACATTCTCTTCAGTATCATACAAAAAGAATCTGCAGGAATCAGTTATCAGCAGTATATGATCACGATCATATTGTCCGGAGCACATTATAGTCTGGCCGCCCATATATTCGACCAGGAAGTCATAATCTCCGTAGTAGGAATCAAATCTTGTAGTATCAAAATCATCCACAGGGATTATATCCGACGGAACGAAAACATTCAGATCATAAATATTCAGTGTCTGCGTAAGGGTCTTAATGTTTGACGGAAGCAGAGGTTTCGAATCATCCTTGTCCGAATCCGGCATTGCACTTCTGATCGCATAAACCGCCTCTTTTTTCAGGCCCTGTTTCAGCAGATCCTCCGAAACGATGTTCATGGACTCGCAATACTTTTCCTGCTGTATATCGTATTGTTTTTCCAGCTCTGCGTGTTGGGATTCTATAACTTTCTTCTGGGAATTGATCTTAAGGGCCAGGCACATAAAAATAAGGCCGAGTATAACAGACACTCCGGTAGCGATGCTGGTTGCTATTGCTATCCTTTTTATTCTCTGTTCCCTGTGTCTTTGTTTAAGGTCATCATATCCCAGATTAAACATCGGTGCAGCCAGCCTTAAGACCGCATCATTTATCATGGCGCTTCTCTTGCGGGGAGAATCAGCCCTTACATCTGCCGCCAGCGGTTCAACCGGGATCTTACTGATTACCTCATTACCGTTCTCATCTTTGGAAACCACATCCTTATAACAGATTGCATCAGGAAATGATTCCTCCGGTTCGCCCTCAGCCAAAATAGCCAGGATCCTGTCCTGACCGTGCAGTTTTTTAAATGTCTCCATTTCCCTCTGACACCATTTGGATTCCGGTAGTCTGGGAGAACAGATAACGATCAGATAATCCGAATTTCGAAGTGCCTGTTCAATTGGATCAGACAGATTATCAGCAAGAGGCAGTTCATCCTGATCTCTGAATACACGCTCTATCTTCTGATGATCCTTGGGGAAGTTTTTTCTGATATTGGCAGGTAGCTTAAATCGCTCGAGTTTTCTGTGTACCTCGATCGCAACTTTGCTGTCAAGTTCCGAATGTCTGTAACTGATAAAAGCGTTATAATGATTTTCCTTTATTCCCATTTTATCCCTCTTATCGGCTGTTTGAAGCCTTCTTGATACCATTATCCCTTTATGTTCAGGGCTGATATCCTTCTATCATGGTATCGACGATCTTTTCGCGTTCCCACTTTAATGTCTTGCGGTTAAAGAGACCAAAACGTTCTCCGTTGCCGTTAACGAGATTATTATCCCATATCACTACAGGAACTTTATACTTGCTGGCAAGTGACATATAATCTCTCATCCATTTTACAACTTCTTCATCATTGTTATCGTCTGAACCGCCTTTTCTCTCAGCTCCAAATTCGGTCATTACAACAGGAATGCCCTTGCTAAGGAAATATTTATTTAGCTGGTTAAACGTCCAGACTATATCGCTCTTGTGAGAACCATCCCAGTCATCGTAATCACCTTCGTGAGAGAAAGTAAAATCGTAAGGAGTATATGCATGAATCGAGACTCCAACATACGGATCATCCGGTACATGAACATCCTTTAATGCCGAATCCATAAAGCATGCTGCTTCAGATGTGATAAGAAGGAGACGCTTTTCGTTATTTCCGCCGGTTGCGCGTACTGTTTCAATAAAAGAATCCTCAAGTTCACTGATGATCCTGCGGTTTTCCGCTGTTCCGCCTTCCCATTCCTTTTCTCCGCCTTCATCACGCGGCTCGTTCAGGCCCTCAAATATCAGATGATCACCGTAATCCTTAAAATACAAGGCTATCTGTGTCCATATATCCTGAAACTTATCAGCCGAATCTCCCATCATCTTATCAGTAGGGATCAGCCAGCCCGTTTCATGATGCGTATTAAGTATAACATACATGTCGTTTTCTACAGCATAATCTACCACATCTCCGACTCGCTGTAGGAATTCGGGATTTATTACATAAGTGTCTGACTGCACCTGGGTATACTGGCCCCATGAGACCGGGATCCTAATGGTATTGAACCCTTTTGCTGCTATGGCATCTATCATTTCCCTTGTGGTAGCGGGATTTCCCCAATTAGTCTCTGAGCCGGCCGAATCAAGACTATTACCCAGATTCCATCCGCATCGAAGCTCGCTTACCAGTTCTGTCGCATTAAGTCCTCTCATATCTTCATGTCCTTCTGGCGCTGTTCTTGAATATACTTCAGTAATAGACCTGACTGTTTCTATTCTTTGCTGAATATCCTTATTCTCAGTATCCGATGCCGTTTCATTTGCCGGAGTGTCATCTCTCACTCCCGGATCGGATTTTTCATCATCAGCAGGTTCGATTGGTTTTTCATCCATGGTCTGAGCTGCTGTTTCATTTGAAGATGGTGTGGCTGTATTGTCTGCTTCTGTCGTTTCTATATGGCGATCTGTCTTATAAACGTTGATACAGACCATCCCACCTATTGCCAGGATCAGCAAAACAACGATGATAGTAAGAATGATTATACTTGCACTGCCTTTTTTGTTCATATAATACCTCTGCCTGGTTTTATTGCATGTCTGGGGCACATCTCCTGGCAGCAATAACATCTGATACATTTTGAATAATCATAAACCGGCGGCTTGTCTTTACCGTTTTTAAAGTCTACCGCCTTGCCCGGAACCGGACAATGGTCGACACAGATTCCGCACTTGACGCATAAAGACCTGTCTATGACCGGGCGTTTCTGCAGCCGAGTCATCAGGCCCGAGTATCTGCTCAAGAAGCTTTTGGGGGGACGTTTCCTGCTCACATCATAGTCCCCTTTGCCAAGCATGGCAAAAAGTTCGCCGGGGCTTAACTTCACGGTGTCATTATTCTGGCAAAGCAGAATATCTATCTTTTCTTCCTCATCATTTCCAATACCCATTCTCATTCCCTGAGAATTGGTAGGTACGATCTCGGGATCAAGATTTATAAGATAGCAGAATACCGTATCCACAGCAACCGGATCGTCTGATACAATAAGAACATTCATGTTAACCGGAGTACCTGCAGCCGGTCCATTTCCTTCCATTGCAACAATCCCGTCCATAATATGCAATCTGGGTTTTGTATAGCGGTGTATATCCGCAAGCATGCGCGCAAATACTGTATCATTTGGAAATTTAACATGTCCCTGTGCCTTGCGATATCCGCATATGAATCCGTATACGTTCTTGACAGCCCCTGTTATTCTCTCCAGTGCATGCGTCTTCATCTTGCACACATTGATGATCGCATCTGATTCCAAAATTTCTTTGCAGAAATAAAAATCCCTGCAGGTTATGCCGTCCGCAAAATTCACGTGAATTTCTTCATTCATAGGTGTGATCACGGCTCCGGACATTTCAGCCTCTTTCAGGCCTAAGGTTCTGACAGCACCTTCACAGCTGCCATGTCCCGGTGAATCTCCCAGTTTTACATCGTCGCATCCGTATTCATTAAGTATCCTGAGTACTGCCTTAAGAACGGAAGGATGTGTAGTCAATGCTTTATCTGGAGTAGCTGCACTTAAAAGATTGGGTTTTACCAGTATCTTTTCATCCGGTCTTACGAAGCATTCAATCCCTCCAAGGGCATCTATCCCTGTTTTTAATGATCTGTATACCTTTTCTTCATCATAGTCGTCACATGGTATGACAGCTACAGTCGATCTTAAATCTCCCACGATTATCCTTTCTTGTTTTTGAACGAAAAATCCGCAAAAAAAGACAGTATCACCTTTAGATGATACTATCTTTTATGCTTTTTTCCAACTGTATACCGTACGCCTATTTAAAATCGATCACTGCGGATCCACTGGTCATACGGATTTTGATCTCTTTGCCGGTATTATTGTCTTTTCTGTAATCTCCGTCAAACTCAACATCGGCCAGTTTGACCTCACCTGATGTCATATCAAAATCATATGAGTAATCATCTTCACTTCCGATAAGCTGAAGATTTACATCTCCTGACGTCATATCAAAAAATGCCGTGTTACACTTACTATTGGTTATGTTCATCTCTCCGCTTGTCATCTTGGTATTAATGTCGTCAAATTCACAGTTATCGGCATTGATACTGCCCGATGTTATTATTGATTTAAATCTGCTGATATTTGATCCGGATAAGTTCATATCTCCGGAGCTTGCTTTAAATGTCAGATCATCACCGGCTGTACCATTAAAATATACGTCACCCGATGTGATCTCAACATTACCTGAAATATTGATATCTTCAACTTTCAAAGATCCTGAAGATGCCCGATAATCCAACTCGTACGATTTATCGTTTTTAGGAACGGTGATAATATATTTTTCTTTTTCATGATCATTAATGCCCCTGAAATCCACCATAATAAAAAAACTGTGATCAGGCTGTTTGATGGTTAATTCCTGTCCGTTTTGCTTTACATCCGGAACATCATCATCATATACTGTGTATTCAAAAGCATATTTATCTCCCGTTTTGAATTCAACCTCCATGGAACTCACATCCACATTCAGGCTGTTAAATTCTGTTATATCAACTGAACCGGTTATCAGTTTACGGTCAGCCGTATTTCTTCCGTTCTTGCCGACAGCCACGACCGGAGATGCTCCCAGAGAAAGGCCAAACACAAAAAGGAGGATACCCAAAACCAGCATTACAACTCCGGCTAACACAACTCCTATTTTCCACTTATTCATTTATCATTTCCTCCTTAGCAATTCTATTCCTTCTGAAAATCCTGTTCAGTACACTTCTGACAATTGTAATAATGAGAAGGCCAAGCAGTAATCCAAGTCCTGCAAGAGCCAATCCTGCACCTAAAGTCAGCACCTTCTGTCCGATGCCCGGTACAAAAAATGAAAAAACAAATATGACCACCCCGGAAATTGTACAGGCCAGAGAAGAAACAAATAATGCAAAACAGATAGCAAGTACAGTTATCACAAATGCAATGGCAAGAGCCAGGATCGCAATTCCCAGAGGTAGCGACAGCGGAAGTGATAATATGCCCAATAAAGATAACCAGATTACCGTTGCTTTCCCCTTGAAGGTTTTATTTTCTTTAGTCTGCTCGATATGCTTCTGTGTACAATCATCAATGATATTCCTAGCGACATCTTTGGGAGTTCCTAATTTGGCAATAACATCTTCTTCTTCGCCAAGTCCCATATCCTTTATATATTCATCATAGTACTCCAGCGCATCCTGTCTGTCCTCCGTGGGAATATACAGCAGTCGCTTTTCCAGTTCCTTTAAAAATTCATTCCTGTTCATCTGATCCTCCCTCTTCAAGAAGCGGTACCGTTTCGGAATCGCTGATCAGTTCGTCTATCTTTGTCTTATAGATGATCCATTCTTTCTCATAATATGACAGGATATTTCTGCCTGAATCGGTGATGGTGTAATATCTGCGGTTCCTTCCCTGATAAGGCTCATCATATGTTGTCAGATAACCTGATTTCTGAAGGCGTCGAAGAACCGGATAAAGCGTTGATTCCGAAATATCAACTATCTGTCTGGCCTTCTGAGTAAGGGTATATCCGTATGAGTCTTCATGTCTGACGATACCGAGTACACACGCATCAAGTAACGGTGCTGTTAACTGATAAGTCATACTATACTCCTTTCAATATATTTGTCTGATGTAATATTATATATCATATAGTATTGTATCATGTCAATATATTATTTTTAAAATATTAAAACTCTCTTTTCACATTTGTGTTGCACATGACCGAGAAATTTGGTAATTCCAGCCGGCGACCGGGTAATTCCAGTCAGAATTGTGTGTAAGAGCGTATTGAGGCGAGCCATTTAAAGCCTGAAAACAGCGAAAATCATTAAATCTCAGAATCCGATGTCAAAATTTAGCCATAAATTTGTATTTCCTACACCGGAAAAAGAAAAAAGAACGATTCCGCTGTTCATAAAGACTCAAAACAGGAAATTCGTACAGCGAAAACGCGAAAATATCAGATCCCGGTGGCTCAGAGAGAAATTTCTCAGATTAAGCAGATTCAGGTTTGCACATGTGAAAACACTTTTGTAAAATGGGTCTATAAAAAAACAGAGCTTCATGTATAAAGCTCTGTTTTCTGAATATTATCTTTTGTTCATTTAAGATCAGAATCTCCGACAGACCCGAATCAGGGATCAGATATCAAGTTTAAGGTCATTTTCTTTGATCATACCGGCTTTACGCATTAACTGTCCGAATATCCACGTAAGGAGTGCGGGAAGTATAAAACATATCATGATCAGTCCTATCCAGTCAAATGCCGTGATCGCTCCGCGTGTTCCTTCTGCAATATCATTTATCCATCCGGTATAAACACCAATCTGTCCGACCAGGCCGCATGTACCCATTCCTGATGCTATGGCCTCTCCATCCATTCTCATACCAAAAACGCAAGTGGCTATAGGGCCCGTGATAGCCGAAGCAAGAATAGGTGGAATCCATATCCTGGGATTTCGGATTATATTTCCCATCTGAAGCATACTGGTTCCCAGTCCCTGGGAAACCAGTCCCCCTGCTTTGTTTTCCTTATAACTCATTACAGCGAATCCGATCATCTGTGCCGAGCATCCTGCAACGGCTGCCCCTCCGGCAAGTCCTGTCAATCCCAACGCTGCACATATGGCTGCTGAACTGATAGGCAGCGTCAATACCATTCCTACTGTCACAGATACTATGATTCCCATAAGGAAAGGATGTAATTCCGTAGCCCACATGATCAGCTTGCCTATAAGACTGGCCGCAGACCCGATCCCTGGAGCGAACAACATAGAAAGCAGCACACCGACACATATCGTGACCAGCGGTGTGACCAGAATATCGATCTTAGTCTCTTTGGAGACCATCTTACCGGTCTCCGCAGCTATTATCGCTATAAAAAATACAGCCAGCGGTCCTCCGGCACCTCCAAGGGTATTGGCTGCGCTGCCGACAGCAAGCAATGAAAACAGGACCAGCGGAGGTGACTGCAGGGCATAGGCTATTGCAACTGCCATTGCAGGTCCCGCAACTCCTTTTGCAAAATTACCTATATCAATAAGCGGCTGAAATCCTGTCTGTGTTCCAATGGTGGAAATTATGGTCCCAACCAGCAACGAGGCAAATAAGCCGCTTGCCATTGCCCCCATAGCATCTATAAAGTAACGTCGGGCGGAAATAACGACGTTCTTCCTGGCCAGAAATTCTTTAAAACCGTTTTTTGAAGCTTTCTCCTGTGTCATATTATGCTCCTTAAAAAGTTTTGAATCTCGGATTCCTTTAGTGAAAGTATACACAAATACTCAGTCAAGTCAACTATCGCTCTTAATAGCATCACCGAGTTTTCTGCACAGTTCTTCATATTCATTAAGAAAAGATTCGTAGTTTGCATCAACAAAATCAAAGTTTTCTTCTTTAACGGCAAACTCATGTTGTTTGGCTTTAGCGCTGATATCATTAGCACCGATAGTAGCCATGGTCCCTTTTATCGAATGAACACCGATCCTGTAGGCATCATAATCCTTATCGGCTGCAGCACACCTTAGCAGGTCTATGCGATCGGAAGAATCTATAACTATATCGTTCACTACTTTTACCAGAATATCATCTCGCCCCGCGCAGTGTTTCATCGCAGTTTCATAGTCGATCTCGGTCAGTTGATCAAGCCTGCTTGTTTTTGTAACAGTTGTACCTTCATCAGAACCCATGGCAGAAAACTCCATCCTGCCGTCATCGAATTCTTCATACCCCGAATTCGGGCTGTTTTTCTGTACTGTTTCCTCGTATTTATTGATAATGGGAATTATCTTGTCTCCAGGAAGATGTTTTTTCACAGTCGCTTCGAGTATAGTTGCATCTACCGGTTTAGTCAGATAATCTATAAATCCGGCATCAATATACATCTGTCTGCTTCCGGCCACAGCATTGGCAGTTAAAACGATCGCTTTGGTATCAACATTAAGCGACAGAGGGTTCTTGCGTATTATCTTCAGGGTTATGATACCGTCAGGTTCAGGCATCATATGATCGAGCAGGATAAGATCGTATTTCTTTTCCTTACATTTTTCCAATGCATCCAGTCCGTTGGTGCATGTATCGAGATTCACTTCGGTATCTCTAAGAAACTCTCTGACTATACTAAGATTTGGAACATTATCATCAACAGCCAGCACATTAGCTTCAGGCGCTCTGTAATCACATTCATGCTTTTCTTCTTTGCGGTCTGCGACCGGCATGGCTTTGTTGATCAGGGATCTGTCAACTACCTTCTGCGGAATCGTAACAGTAAATGTCGAGCCTTTCTGATATTCGGAAACGACACTTATCTGCCCGTTGAGTGAATCAACTATGCTCTTTACTATAGCCAGACCCAGCCCTGTTCCTTCAATATTTCTGTTGGTTTTAATGTCTATCCTCGAAAATGCATCAAAAAGATGATCCATATCTTCCTTGCGTATTCCGCGGCCAGTGTCTTCGACATCGAATCGAAGTTCAAAAACTTCATCTGAAGAGTACCGACCTCCTACTTTTAAAGTAACGCTTCCACTATCAGTATACTTAACAGCATTACTGAGAAGATTGAGAAGGATCTGTTTTATTCTGAACTCATCACAGTAAAGCACGGAGGGTATATCATCAGATATCTGCAGATCATATTTAAGATCCTTTTGACCGGCTCTTTCACCCACGATCGAGCTTATATCGCAAAGCAGAGCAGCCAGATCATAATCTGCGTTGGTTACCTCCAGTTTACCGGCTTCTATCTTTGAAAAATCCAGAATATCATTGACCAGTGACAAAAGCATCTTGCCGGATGTTTTAACAGTTCTGGCATACGAATCTATCCTCGGATCAGCATTTTCCCTGAGTATCATCTCATTCATTCCCAGGATCGAGTTTATAGGAGTTCGGATTTCATGAGACATGCTGGCCAGGAAATTGGACTTGGCATCGGACAGTTCGACTGCGCGGCGTCTTTCAAGATCGGCCTCTCTTAAATCCTCATACTGCTGTCCTACAGCAAAAACAAGGAAAAACAGCAGTCCAAAAAGCGTCATTCCACCGGTGTTTACGAGGTCAGGCATCAAAATGATAACGATCTCAGCAAAAGAGAAAACCATAAAGCCCAGAAGACCTATCGCAGTATACTTATATGATCTGATGTGTCCCTGCCTGAAGTCCAGGATGATGACAGCAACTCCGACTGCCGTAAATAAAACCAGTACCGAATCTATAAAGACAAGTGCATCACAAAAACGCAGTATCCCAGTAAGATGAAGGATCGTAAGAACCACAAAATTTATGAGAATTAACAACTGACTGATCTGAAAGACAGATGCTCTTCTGCCTTTCTGCAACGAAGAAAGATATACTATGTACGGAACAGGGACCAGCAGGCACAGGAAATATGACAATGGTCCATCTATATAGTTATGTCCGAAAACAAAAGGAAAGAAATAAGAATCCGTCAGGATCCATGCTGATGTCATGAAAACGGCAACACCGGCATGTATCATGTTTACCGGCTGTTTTAACCTCAGTTGCAGCGTAAAGCCGGCAAGGATTATAAGAATAGATGCCTGAAGTATCATTGAATCCAGCATAAATGACGAGCCGTATTCATTGTACAGATGTCTGTAAATGTCAGAAGCCGGTCCAAGCATGACTTCATGGGTCCAGATCGAGTTTTTTACGCCTTTGCCCCGATGACGGACAATGGAAACCGTTTTGCCGGAATCGGATCTGTTTATCGGAGCAACAAAATAAAAGTTCTTCACCGGTCCTCCGATAATATGAACGTCCCTGTCAATAACAAGATCATTTCTCATTTTTCCGTCTATATAAACTTCGGTGTCATTCATCGTCAGAAAACATATAATCGAATTATCGGAAGGAACTTTGGGAATGACACTGTTTATGGTAAACGAATCCTTCTGTCCAAATGAATACTTTTTTTCAAATTCGACCTTTTCATTATTCCCAAGGTCATCTTCATATGTCCAGAAAGACATGACCACGGAATCTTCATTTATTATCTCGTCGCCAACAACATCCGTACATAAAAAATAAACAAAATAGGAAAAAACAAATAAAGCGCAGATTATAAAGAACAATAATAAAGCAGATGAGCGTTTTTTAATAATATCCTTATTCCCCATAGGCTTAATTGTATCAAATCTTCTTCACTTTTTCCATAAAATAGTGCATAATATAGACGTTTTGAGGTTTTCATATGAGTAATAACAAAAAAGCATTTGTTCAGGGATTAAGAGACGGTCTTCCTATCGGCCTCGGCTATTTTGCAGTGGCTTTTTCACTGGGATTTATGGCCAAGAAATGTATGCTGACTCCGCTTCAGGGTTTTATCGGAAGTTTTTTTACCAGAGCCTCAGCAGGTGAATACGGCGTATATACCATGGTGGTCCAGGATGCTTCATATCTGGCTGTTATTGTCATGTGCCTTATCACTAATCTGCGATATCTGCTCATGAGCACGGCTTTAAGCCAGAAATTCTCACCGGATACTTCTTTTATAAAACGCATTTTGACAGGATGCTGCGTAACGGATGAGATCTTCGGTATATCCATTGCATATCCCGGCTATCTAAATCCGTATTATACCTTTGGCGCGGCCTCCATATCTACACCGATGTGGGCATGCGGCACCATGATGGGTATCATAGCCGGCTCCATACTTCCTTCAAGAGCCGTATCTGCATTAAGTGTTGCTCTTTATGGTATGTTCCTGGCAATAATAATACCGCCCTCCAAAAAGGATAAGGCGGTATGTATCGCGGTCATAGTGAGCTTTCTGCTAAGCTACATGTGCAGAAAACTGGATATCTTTGAACGATTAAATCTAAGTTCAGGAACCATTACCATAATCCTGACCATTGTCATATCGTCGATCGCGGCCATTATACGGCCGGTACTTACGAACACAGATGAAATGGATTCATAACTTGACCGGATCTGAGGTATAACATGAAGCATTCCGTATGGATATACATTCTGATAATGATATTAACTACAAATATAATAAGGGTTATTCCCATAACCCTTGTCAGAAAGCAGATAAAGAATCACTTTATCCAGAGTTTTTTGTACTATGTCCCTTATGTTACTCTGGCTGTAATGACATTCCCTGCAATTTTTGAAACTACTTCTTCTCCGATAGCCGGAATTGCTGCTTTGGTTCTCGGAATCATATCTGCCTGGGCCGGATTGGGATTGTTCCCTGTATCCGTGATCTGTTGTCTGGTAGTATTTATACTCGAACTCTTTCCTCTATGAGCATGATTCGTTATATCAGGTGCGCGGTTTTGACTAAAGTATCTTAAATCTATCGTGATTCTACGTAAAATTCTTTAAACTCTTTATATCCTTCCTTTTCCAACTGCTCTTTCTGGAATTTTTTGTTCTTGTTCATTCTGGATACGAGAACGATATCCCCGGCATTACGCATATTGGAGGCTTCCTTCATGATCATGCCAAGCCTGTCGGCGCTCATATTCTTTTCAACAAGGAAAGCGACTTTCCTGCCTTCATTGGGTATTTGATAATCCTGTTCAAGCAGCAGCATGACTATTCTCTCAAATCCGATCGAAAAGCCTACTGCAGGTGTATCCTGTCCGGTAAACTTGCCCACCATTTTGTCATATCTGCCGCCTCCGCCGCAGCTTCCGCCAAATTCGGGTATGGCTATTTCAAATATAGTTCCGGTATAGTAACTCATTCCGCGAACCAGGGTCGGATCAAAAACAACTTCAAACGCGCCGGTCCTGGTTGCATTTACACTGCTCATGATCTCATCAAGCCAGTTTACTATAGCACCATCAAGGCTGTCTCCCAGTTCCCCTGCTATATACCGAAGTCCATCCGCTGCGTTGTTTTTAAGTCCTTCAAAAAGATCTGTATATCTGTTTATGGCATCAGAGGCAAATCCGTGAGCTGACAACTCTTCTTTAACTCCGTCAAGTCCGATCTTGTCCATCTTATCAAGAATTATAAAAACTTCATCAAAGCTGTCCTCAGCAAAACCCGCATAGGATGCCATGGCACGGAGGATACGTCTGTCATTTATCCTTACTTCAAACTTTTTAAATCCAAGATTGACAAGACACGTACTGGTTGCAGTAATAAGTTCTATCTCAGCCAGATTAGACGGATCTCCAAGTATATCGATATCGCACTGGTAAAACTGGCGATATCTTCCTTTCTGAGGCCTCTCTGCACGGAAAGACGGCCCGATCTGCAACGCCTTAAAGGGGCTTGGAAGTGTTGATATATTGTTGGAATAAAACCTTACAAGCGGCACAGTCAGGTCATATCTAAGGCCCAGATCACACAGATCATTCTCACTTTCTGCGTTATGAATATCCAGTTTTTCCCCCCGCTTCATAACCTTGAAGATGAGTTTTTCATTTTCTCCTCCCTGTTTATTCGTGAGGTTTTCGATATTCTCAAGGCAGGGTGTCTCGATTCCGGTGAATCCGAATTTCTTATATGTATCCTTTATGATACGTATAACATGATCACGTATCTCCATCTCTCTGGGCAGAATATCCTTCATTCCTGTTACAGGTTTTTTACTTAATGCCATATCAGTCTCCTTTTCGAAATAAAAGGAACTTCAATTCCGAAGTTCCTTTATCATTATTATCATATGAACTTCAATAATTCAAGCTAACCTCGCGGATGTGCCTTCGCATATACTTCCTTGATATGTGAATGGTTCATGTGAGCATAGATCTGTGTTGTTGATATATCAGAATGGCCGAGCATTTCCTGAACGCTTCGAAGATCCGCGCCATTCTCAACCAGATGTGCAGCAAAAGAATGCCTCAAAGTATGAGGTGTAATATCAGCTACTATACCGGCCTTTTTTGCATAATACTTGATCAGCTTCCAAAATCCCTGCCTTGACATAGGCTGTCCGGAACAGTTTGCAAACAAAAATTCCGAATTGGGATCAGCGACCATTGCCGATCTCGTACCTGCAAGATACTTTGTCAGAGCCTTTTTTGCCTCATTTCCGAAAGGAATTACACGTTCCTTATTGGCGTCACGGCATACAATGTAACCCATATTAAGGTTCACATCTTCAGTCTTTAAGGTGATAAGTTCAGTAACCCTGATACCCGTAGCATACAGGAGTTCAAGCATAGCCTTATCCCTGATCTCCTTTGAGGACTCGCCTGAAGGCTGTTCGAGGAGTCTTACTACTTCTTCCATAGAAAGAATCTCCGGCATCTTCTTCTCAATCTTAGGCGCATGAAGAAGCGTAGCCGCATCATCATCGACTAATCCTTCCTTAACCAGATAATGGTAAAAGGCCTTTAATGAAGCAATATTACGGGAAACAGTTGCCGCAGAGAATTTATTCTTCTCAAGATACATTACGTAACTGGTAAGATTTGTGGATGTGACTTTCTTTATATCATCTATTCCCTGGTCATTAAGGTATGAAACAACCTTATTAAGATCTCTCCGATATGATAGCTCCGTATTCTGTGACATCTTCTTTACGTTATGTAAATATGTCATAAAGCTATTGATCAATTCTTCCATTCGAAAACTCCCTAGAAAGATTTAACGTTTACATAAACGCCGTGCGAGTTTCATTATAACCGCTGAAAACACAAATTGCAAACGCAAATTTTGCTTATTTTTCAAGGGTTTCAACCGTTTCCGAATAAAAAATACCACATATCCCAATCATAAAAGTTATGACTACTATATGTGGTAAAAACAGTAAAAAAACTTTTTAAAAATAACAAATGTTTGTTTACATAATTTATCTGTTTATATACTTTTCTTTATATGCAAGTATAGCGCATATAGTTTTAGAATCCTGAATCTCACAGGCATATATCCTTCGGATCAGTTCATCTATCTCATATGCCTGATACTCTACAAACTCATCTTCATCAAGATCCTGTTCGCCGGGTTTGAGATTTCTGGCAACGTAAATATCGATCTTCTCGTTGCAAAATGCTACGGTAGTTTTAATACTGACGAGAAGTTCAAGGTCATCAGATGTAAAACCCGTTTCCTCCCTGAGTTCTCTTTTAGCGGCTTCGATCGTTGGCTCCTTACGGGTTTTAAGTCCGCCGGCGGGAACCTCCAGAGTATTTCTCTCGAGTGCGTTTCTGTATTGCTGGACCATAACTATCCTGCCATCATCGAGTACGGGCACAACAGCAGCGGCACCTTTGTGATCGATAAGATCCCACTGTGCGGTCGTTCCGTCAGGAAGCTGCATGGTATCCTGATAATAGTCTATGATAGAGCCTTTGGCTATGAGTTTTCTGTCGATCCTTTTTATCTGTTCCATTTAAGATTATCCCTCCAGATATTTGTTTACAGATGCCAGCTTCACGCAAAGAACAAAAATATCCAGTGCTTTTTCAAGTTCTTCGATTGGAGGGAATGTAGGTGCTATACGGATATTTGAATCATCGGGATCCTTTTTATAAGGGTACGTTGCCCCGGCTCCGGTCAAAGTAACTCCTGCATCCTTGCACATGCCTACGATGGTCTTGGCACATCCGTTCAGCGAATTGAATGAGACAAAATATCCTCCGTTAGGCTTGGTCCATCTGCCTATTCCAAGATCTCCCAATTCTGAATTGAGTACGCGATCAACGAGTTCAAACTTGGGGCGTATGATCTCGGCATGTTTTTTCATATGAGCATTCATGCCGTTGATATCCTTAAAATATCTGACATGACGCAGCTGATTTAACTTATCGTGACCGATAGTCTGGATGGTTATTATCTTGCGAATAAAATCAAGGTTATTCTTGGATGCACCCAGTGCAGCAATTCCCGAGCCTGGGAAAGTAACCTTTGATGTGGAACAGAATTTAAGAACAAGATCAGGATTCCCGGCTTTCTTGCATTCAGTCAGGATTTCAAGAAGTTTTTCTTCTTTTCCGTTATAAAGATGATGTATGGTATAAGCATTATCCCAGTAGATCCTGAAATCAGGAGCAGCAGGCTTAAGATTTGCAAATCTTCTAACAACTTCATCAGAGTATGTCACTCCCGAAGGATTTGAATATTTGGGAACACACCAGATGCCCTTTACAGAAGGATCGTTGTTGACATATTTTTCAACAAGGTCCATATCAGGTCCGTCACTGTTTAACGTGATATTGATCATCTCGATCCCAAACTGCTCCGTAATGGCAAAATGCCTGTCATAACCGGGTACAGGACACAGGAACTTAACCTTGTCAAGCCTGCACCAGGGAGTATTGCCGTTGACTCCGAGTATCATGGAACGACACACCGTATCATACATTACGTTAAGTGATGAATTACCGAATACGATAACCTCATCATCATCGATCTCCATCATGTCAGCCATCAATTTGCGGGCCTCATGAATTCCGACGAGCTCACCGTAATTTCTGCAGTCTATTCCGGCCTCGGATATAAAGTCAGAATCCGGATGCAATGTATCAAAAAAGTCTGCTTCCATATCAAGCTGTTTAGCGGAAGGCAGTCCTCGGGCCATATTAAGCTTTAAGCCCTTGGAACAAGCCTCCTTATATTGTTCATTAAGATCCTTTTGGAGGGATAAAAGCTCTTCCCTCGACATATCAGCATACTTCGACATATCTTCTCCCTTACTAATACTTCCTAAGATAAAACCCTGCTATCCATTGTATACAATTATACAATCAGCATCCTATATATATTATCTTATATCCTTTTATTTTTCAAGTATCATATATTCACAGTATTTTTTCTATATTAACAATGTTGCCGGTATCGCAGTCTCATAAGCAAACATTCCGCAACGCATGTTTGCATTGAGACTGTGATACCGGCTACCTTATCCAAGCAATAAAAGAAGACTTGGAAAAATCCAAGTCTTCTAATTGAAAAATTACTCGTTGGTTATTTAGCATAGTCCACGACGCGGGATTCTCTGATAACATTGACTTTGACCTGTCCTGGATATTCCATTTCGGATTCGATCTTCTTTGAAATATCTCTGGCCATGATCACCATATCCGTATCAGATACCTGCTCGGGTACAACCATCACACGAATCTCTCTACCCGCCTGAATGGCAAAAGATTTTTCGACACCCTTAAATTCATTAGCGATGTCTTCGAGTTGCTTAAGTCTTGTTGTGTATGTTTCAAGTGTTTCGCGTCTTGCACCGGGTCTGGCTGCCGAAATAGCATCGGCTGCCTGTACGATGACTGCAATAAGTGATGTGGGCTCAACGTCGCCATGATGAGCTTCAACCGCATTGATAACAATAGGTGATTCCTTGTATTTTCTACACAGGTCAGCACCGAGCTGTATATGTGAGCCTTCCATGTCATGATCGACTGCCTTACCTATATCATGCAGCAATCCTGCACGTTTGGCTACACGTACATCAAGACCGAGCTCTGCGGCGAGCAGTCCTGATAACTGGGCTACCTCGATCGAATGCTTTAACACATTCTGACCGTAGCTCGTTCTGAATTTCATCTTACCAAGAAGTCTTACTAATTCAGGATGGATTCCATGAACACCAACCTCTAAGGTTGCTGCTTCTCCCTCTTCCTTAATCTGATTTTCAACTTCCTTCTGCGCTTTTTCAACCATCTCCTCAATGCGGGCAGGATGAATTCTGCCATCAACGATGAGTTTCTCAAGCGCGATTCTGGCAACTTCCCTTCTGATGGGATCAAAGCCTGACAAAACAACTGCTTCCGGAGTATCATCAATGATAAGATCAACGCCTGTCATGGTTTCGAGAGTCCTGATATTGCGGCCCTCTCTTCCTATGATCCTTCCCTTCATCTCATCATTGGGAAGCTGTACTACCGAGATCGTTGTCTCAGATACATGATCAGCCGCACACTTCTGAATGGCGGTAACGATGTACTCCTTAGCCTTTTTGTCGGCTTCCTCTTTGGCCCGATTCTCCATCTCCTTGATCATCACGGCCGTTTCATGTTTCACTTCATCTTCAACAATTCTTAATAAGTACTCTTTTGCCTGTTCGGAGGTTAAACCTGAGATCCGCTCTAACTCGTGCAATCTTTGCTCATTAAGCTTTTCCACTTCCTGCTTGACTTTGTTTATCTCAGCCTCTCTGGCAGCAAGGTTAGCTTCTTTCTTTTCAATTGCATCAGCCTTTTTGTCAACATTCTCTTCTTTTTGCTGAACACGACGCTCAAACCTTTGAGCTTCGGCACGACGTTCCTTGATCTCTTTATCAAGATCGTTCTTTGCCCTGATAGATTCCTCCTTAACCTCAAGCAAGGATTCCCTTTTCTTCGCTTCAGCAGTCTTAAGAGCCTCATCAATGATCTCACGTGCTTTACTTTCGGCACTTCCGATCTTTTCCCTTGCAACCTTTTTCTGGTATGTGGCGGAAAGGATCCATGCCAAAGGAGCGCTGACAATCAAGGTGGCTGCAATCGCAATTACGATCTGCATCTTAAGAGCACCTCCTATTAAGTTTTCATTGTACTGTTATATTATAGAATGCAAAAACACATTACTAAGCAAACTACAACATGAAACATTATATACTTGCGTCTTTGTTATGTCAAGTTAAATGAAGCGTTCGATAAGTGCCGGATCGTACCCTTTTCTATATAAAGAAGCCCTGATCTTCTGCCGATCTTCGTACGAAAGATCATCGGCGATTATACCTTTTTTTGACAGAAATCTCTTTATCTGTTCCCCTTCATAATCCCTGTTATCTTCATACGACCCGGATGAGATCACTTCCGATATTATATCTTTTGAAATTCCTTTGCCGAGAAGATCTGAAATGATCCTCTTTTGGCTTTTTCGCGTCCTGTAAGTATCAAAATAATCCTCGGCATACTTTACATCATTGATATAGCCGAAGGATGAAACATATTCTATCGCTGTGTTTATTGCTGAAGAAGGATATCCGTTCTCAACGAGTTTGTCTCTTAGTCTCTTTTCAGTATAAGGCCTTGATTTAAGAAGGTGCATTGCCCGTAGCTTTGCCCTTTTGGGCAGAACCGTGTTAATGATCTCATCATAAGATGAAGGAGAGATCTCTTCATCACAGATAATCCTGTATTTTGAAATCTCTCCCTTATATAAGACTATGCTCTCTCCGGAATCAAATAAAATTCTACTCTTCTTCTTTGTCAGCTCCTGTATTGCTGTTACCGTCATTATTCGATACTCCGTTCAAACCGTAATATGCTCTGACCTTGGCGTCGATCTCAGCGAAAACTTCGGGATTCTCTTCAAGATAAAGCTTGGTATTCTCACGTCCCTGGCCGATCTTATTGCCGTTATAGGCATACCACGCGCCGGACTTGTTGATGATGTCCGCATCTGTAGCAAGATCTACCAGATCTCCCGATGCAGATATACCCTTGCCAAATATGATGTCAAACTCCGCTTCTTTAAAAGGCGGTGCGATCTTATTCTTAACAACCTTGACTCTGGTCCTGTTGCCGATTGCTTCGCCCTGCATCTTCAGAGTTTCAATCCTCCGAACATCAAGACGTACGGACGAATAGAATTTAAGTGCACGTCCACCTGTCGTTGTCTCGGGATTACCGAACATGACACCGACTTTTTCACGAAGCTGGTTAATGAAAACTACACAACAGTTAGACTTGGAAATGACTGCTGTGAGCTTTCTTAAGGCCTGTGACATAAGTCTGGCCTGAAGACCCACGTGTGAATCTCCCATGTCTCCGTCGATCTCAGCCTTCGGAACTAAAGCAGCGACCGAATCGACAACCACTATATCCATTGCGCCCGATCTGACCATCGTCTCTGTGATCTCGAGAGCCTGTTCTCCGTTATCCGGCTGTGATATATATAAATTATCGATATCCACACCTATGTTCCTTGCGTAAACCGGATCGAGCGCGTGTTCGGCGTCGATAAAACCTGCAATTCCGCCTCTTTTTTGAACTTCGGAGATCATGTGAAGTGTAACGGTTGTCTTACCCGAAGATTCCGGTCCGTATATCTCAATGATCCTGCCCTTGGGGATTCCTCCGAGTCCCAGCGCTATATCAAGGCTCAGAGAGCCTGTAGGAATAGTCTCAACATTGATCGTATTGGCGGGATCACCCAGTTTCATGACAGCTCCCTTGCCGAACTGTTTTTCAATCTGGCCGAGTGCGGCATCCAATGCTTTAAGTTTTTCATCTCTTTCCATAATCTGATTCTCCTTTAAGGGAACATTTGTTCTGATGTTTTTAAAGATAAAACAAATGTTCGATTTTGTCAACTGTTTTTTACTGTAAGAATGATATCAAAAGCAAAGTCCTGTATTACGGACTTTAGTTCCGATATTGAAAAAATATGAGAAATCGGGCTGATACGCCCTGACGATCATTGTTTCCGATACGGACAATCTATCATATCCCGATGATCAAATCAAGCATTTTCTATCAGTCTGTCCGGAAGATACTTCCATAGAACATCATTAAGTTCACCCTGCTTGACAGGTTTGAATACCGTGTCCGCAAAGCCGTAACTTAAATATTCCTCCATAGCACCCTTTATAGCATTAGCTGTCAGAACTATCTGTATGGTGTCCTTATTAATCCCGTCCTCCTGGGAAATAATAGCACGTCTGGTCTCAATACCGTCCATACCGGGCATGAGATGATCCATGAAGATCAGATCATACTTGTTTTTAAGAGTATATCCGAGCGCTTCTGATCCGGAAAGAGCTGTATCAACCTTTATACCGGTATCTTTGACAAGTCCTGCGAACACTTTAAGATTCATGTTGTTGTCATCAACTACAAGGACTCTGGCTTCGGGAGCATAAATAAGTTTCTGTCCGTGGCCTGTCGTCTTTTTTTCTGCCTGGTCATCTGATATTTCTCCCACCGGAGTAGAATCTATCATAGTCTGACGCAAAGAGAACGAGAACTGTGATCCCAGTCCGTAGACACTGTCGATCATCAGTTTCGAACCCATCATCGTCAGAAGCTGAACGACAATGTTGATCCCAAGTCCGGTTCCTTCGATATTTCTGTTACGTTTTTCTTCGATCCTCTCAAAAGCATCGTACAGTTTGCCGATATCCTCTTCTTTGATCCCGATACCGGTATCTTTTACCACATATTTGACAACGGCAGAACTTCTGCCGCGTCCTTCCAGCGTAACTTTGAGTGTTACGGTTCCTGATTCGGTATACTTAATGGCATTAGACAGCAGATTGGTCAGGATCTGCTTCAGTCTGATGTCATCTCCGAACAGTACACTCGGGATATTGGGATCTATATCAAATACCAGCTTGAGATTTCTCTCCTTGGCCTTGAAAGAAAACAGGGTATACTCTTCATTGATGATATCCTTAAATGAATACTCCGTTTCCACCAGTTCCAGTTTTCCGCTTTCTATCTTTGAAAAATCCAGAATGTCATTGATGATGTTAAGCAGATTCTCAGATGCCTTTTTGGCATCATTTGCATATTCAACAATGGTCTTCTGCGTTGATTCCTTTGCGATAAGTTCATTAAGACCAAGGACTGCGTTCATGGGGGTCCTGATCTCATGAGACATTCTGGCCAGGAAGCTGCTCTTTGACTGATTGGCTCTTATAGCGGCTTCTTTGGCATCCTCCGCAAGTTTCTGAGATTGTTGGGCGATCTTCTTGGCTTCCTGTGATTCATTGGAGGCTGCCTCAGCAGCTATACGGGCGCTGTCTGCCTCCTGGCGTAATCTGTCTGCCAGTTCCTTAGCCTTTAATGCTTCCTGCTTTGTTGTCTCCTGCTCCTTTAAAACCTCCATCAGCTTTTTGTAATCGGGAGTTTCCAAGGAAGTCAGCATGAACATCAACGACACGGAAGTTCCAAATACGGTAAACAGTATTTTGTCATCATTCATATACTGCATGATGGAAAAGAAAGATACCATACCTATCAGCGCGAGTATTGAAATAAGCTGCCGTCTGGTATAGTCTTCCTTATGCGTGAAAAGACTGATCAGTATCAGAACAAAGATCACCATTGGCAGCAGATAAACCAGCTGTTCCAGGTTACCTCTGACATAGGCTCCGTTTTCATCCAGTCGGATGAGAATATCGGTAAAAATATTGACCAGTCCGAGGACCATTAATCCGCCGGCCAGAGCAAGCGCAAAAATATCCATGGGACTGTTTAGTGTACCCTGATCATCCTTCTGGTATGAACGGACATATTTATATACAAAGTAAGTGGAAAGAGCTGTTCCCGACAGGAACAGAAAATAGAATATCTTTGAAAAATAAGCAGGCAGAGCATACGAATATGTCTCCCCTACAACCACGAGTATATCTGCTATTCCCGTAAAAAAACCGACAAGCAGGATATTGTAAAAATGCATGGAAGACCGGTCCTTGGAAGAATATATCCTCAAGGATGCCAAAAACAAAAAGACATAGATCAGCATGCCCGCCATATCAAAATCTATGTTTCTGGTAAGATCAAACAATTAGTTGTCCCTCATAACGTCCCTGTTTTTGATCAGATAATCAATCAGGGAGACTACCGTCAATATCACTGCTATCCACATAACAACACTGGTAGCGATCTTAAACACCTCAATGTTCAGTATCAGCATACACACCCCGATCATCTGAAAGGTTGTCTTGAACTTGCCCCAGTAACTGGCGGCAATAACGACACCCTTGTCGGCAGCGATAAGCCGAAAACCGCTTATGATAAATTCTCTGGCGATTATCACTATGACCATCCAGGCACTGATCCTTTGCAGTTCGATCAGGCATATCAAGGCCGAGCATACCAAGAGCTTATCAGCCAGAGGATCCATGAATTTGCCAAAATTGGTAACCAGATTACGGGCTCTGGCTATCTTGCCGTCAATAAGGTCCGTCAACGAAGCTACGACAAAGATTCCGAAGGCAATGTAGTCATTTACGGGATTTGCCAGTATATTCTCATTGATCAACGGCATCATCAGAAATATGATAAAAAAAGGGATCATTAGAACCCTTAACAATGTTAGTTTATTGGGTAGATTCATCCTGTTCAATGTACTCTCCGATCAGATCATATTCGTTGTAACCGGTTATTGCGGCTTTGATTATCATGCCGCTTTGCAGCTCCCTGTCAGAAGATACAAACAGCAGACCGTCAATATCAGGCGCATCAGAGTATGTCCGGCATACATAAATATTTTCTTCGCTCAGGTAGCCTTCAACAAAAGCATCCATGAGCATTCCCTTGCGGGCTTCATTTGAAGTAAATACGATTTTCTGCTGAAGACTCATGATATCCTTAAGGCGCTTGGATTTGGTCCGTTCACTTATCTGTCCCTGCATCAGCGCCGCAGGAGTACCCTCCTCCGGAGAATACTTAAAGCAGCCCAGTCTGTCAAAGCGCGCACGCCTTACAAGATCGATCGTATCAGCATGATCTTCCGCAGTTTCACCGGGAAATCCGGTTATCAGAGTTGTCCGTAAGCATATATCCGGTATGTCTTCTCTGAGTTTATCTACAAGTCCGAGGATCTCCTTGCGGGTGATCCTTCGGCCCATTGTCTTTAATATCCTGTCGGAACCCGACTGTACCGGCATATCAAGATAATGAAGCACTTTAGGCTCATCGCGTATCACACCGATGAGTTCATCGTTTATCTCCTCGGGATAACAGTACATGATCCTGATCCACTTAAGATCATCAATAGCACACAGTCTGCGGAGCAGCTCGGGAAGCATCTTTTTACCGTACAGATCCGTTCCATACAATGTTGTTTCCTGAGCCACAAGTATCAGTTCCGTGGTCCCTCTTGATACCAGATCCGCGGCTTCCTTTATAAGTTCCTCCATCGGATATGATCTGTAAGGTCCCCGTATGCCGGGTATGATGCAGTAAGTACAGTGTCTGTCGCAACCTTCCGCTATCTTGAGATATTCATAAAGACCGCCGGTCGTCATTATCCTGTCGGTAGTGTTAAAAGGCCTGTCAGAAAACGGACATATACTGTCTGAACTCTCTTTATTTAATACAGAGCGTATAACATCGGCAACCGATCCGATACCGGCAGTGCCAATGAGCGCATCAACTTCAGGAAGATCCTTATGGATCTCATCAGGGTATCTCTGCGCGAGGCATCCGGTCACGATCAAAGCTTTGAGTTGCCCGCTAATACGTCTTTTTCCGAGGTCGATTATCGTCTGGATACTCTCTTCCTTTGCATCATTAATAAAACAGCACGAATTGATGATGGCTATCTCGGCTTCCTCTTCATCATCGGTGAAGGAATAACCATCCCTTTCGAGTATGGCCAGCATCTTTTCCGAATCAACGGTATTCTTATCGCAACCCAATGATACAAAGAGTATCTTCATTTATCTTTAAGCTTCTTCCTCGGTAAGTATCTTTATTTTGCCCTGGTTAAGTTCTTCAACTGCCACAGAAAGAGGCTTGTCTTTTTCCATTCCTTCAACAAGAGGATCTTCGCCGTCGATAAGCTGGCGTGCTCTTTTGGATGTAGCCATCACGATAGAATAGCGGCTGTTTACTACGGGAGCCTCTCCCTCGCCGACATCACTGTTGACTACTTTCATTAAATCAGAATAAGACGGATGTAACATATATTCTCCTTTCAAGATCGCCTGTTGGCGTCATGCATAAATTTTTAACTGTTCATTTATGGACTTTAATAATCCGGCGCTGCAGTTCGGAGCATGATGTGATGCTTCGATGAGCATGTGAAGTTCCTTAACGCATTTATCAAGATCGTCATTTACGAGCAGATAATCATATCTGTCAACAAATGCTGATTCTTCATATGCCCTTTTCATTCTTTTATTGACTACTTCCTCGGATTCGGTTCCTCTGGACATGAGTCTTCTCTTTAATTCATCGGCATTGGGAGGTGTTACAAAAACAAGTACGGCATCGGGAAATCTGGTCTTGACCTGCATAGCACCCTGCATCTCTATCTCAAGGATCACATCCTTGCCGCTTTCGATCATGTCTTCAACATATTTTTTGGGTGTTCCGTAATAATTCCCCACGTAATTGGCATATTCGACCAGTTCACCGTTACTAATGGCATCCTCGAATCTTTCCTTTGAAACAAAGAAATACGATACGCCTTCTTTTTCTCCTTCGCGCGGTTCTCTGGTGGTCATGGATATCGACAGAGCATAGTTATCATTCTCTTCGATTATCTTTTTTACAATGGTTCCCTTGCCTGCTCCGGAAAAACCAGAAACTACGATCAAAACGCCTCTCTCTGCCATAGTCACCTCATTACTCTATGTTCTGGATCTGCTCACGTACCTTTTCAATCTCGGTCTTTAATTCAATCGCACACTGCGAAACCGACAGATCATTGCATTTGGACAACGTCGTATTGGCCTCCCGGTTCATCTCCTGTGCCATAAAGTCAAGTTTTCTGCCTATGGAACCGCCCTCGATAAGATTATCCTTCATGGTTTCAATATGAGATCTTAACCTGACCAGTTCCTCATCCACACAGACCTTGTCGGCAAAGATGGTAACCTCCATCATCAGTCTGGACTCATCGATCTTGCTGTCATCTATGAGTTCTGCCACCTTGTCGCGAAGCTTCTGTCTGTATTCTGTGACTATCTCGGGAGAACGTTTTTCAATGAATTCCACGTGTCCCAGCATGGTATCCAGCTTGGACAGCAGGTCTCGGCGAAGATTCTCGCCCTCAGTGATACGTGTCTTGACAAAGCTCTCAGCTGCTCCTTTAATAGCCTTTAGCAGTAGCGACCAGAGTGCTTCTTCATCAACAGTCTGCTCTTCCATGGAAAAAACTTCGGGATACCTTGAAAGAGTCGACACCCTGACATCGTCATCAAGATTAAAATCGACAGCCATTTGCTTTAGATACTTGTAATAATCCTCGGCTATATCTTTGTTGTATTTAACGCATACATTACTCTCGGAATAGTCTTCATAAGTAATGAATACATCAACTTTACCACGTTCGATGTAGTTTTTTAACTCATTTCTGATAGCCGCTTCAAAGAAATTGAGTTTCTTGGGCATCTTAAGATTGACATCCAGATACCGGTGATTTACAGACTTAAGTTCAACGCAGATCTTGCGGTCCTGTTCCTGGACTTCAAATCTGCCAAAGCCTGTCATGCTCTTTATCATTGCTGTCCCTTTCCGAAAGTCGTCTTTTCATTCATTGATTTTCACGACTTTACATACAGATTTTATTATAGTTTATGGGTGTGGATTTTGCAATTAAATTCGTATATACTGTACTTTGTTAAAGGAAGGAAAAACATGGCTTTTGATGGAATAACAGTCAGTGCCATTGTGCATGAACTTAAAAACACCATACAGGGCGGCAGGGTCTACAAGATAGCCCAGCCTGAAAATGATGAACTGCTCATCACTGTAAAATGTGAGACCGGGACATATCGTCTGACGATAAGTGCAAACGCTTCGTTGCCTATGGCCTGCCTCTGTCCGGATAATAAGACGGCTCCTATGACGGCTCCGTCTTTTTGCATGCTTTTGCGTAAACATATTCAGAACGGCCGTATAATCTCTGTGGAACAGCCGTCATTAGAGAGGATAATCCGTATAAACATAGAACACTATGATGAAATGGGCGACCTAAAGGTCAAGACTCTCATCGCCGAGCTGATGGGAAAACATTCCAATATCATCCTTACAGATGATAACGGGATGATAATAGATGCCATAAAGCACGTCGGGATCAACACCAGTTCTCTAAGGGAGGTGCTCCCCGGCAGGGAATATTTTATACCTTCAGCATTGCAAAAGGCCGATCCTCTTAATGCTGATGAAGCGGATTTTGCTTCGCACGTCGGAAATTCACCTTCCGATATATCAAAGGAAATATATACTCATTACACGGGAATATCTCCTTTTATTGCCGAGCGTATATTGAAAGATGCCGGGCTTTCGGATAATGAGATAAAACCTGACAGAATCTTTAGTGCATTTGAAAATGTAATGAACCGGATTAAAAACGGTGAATACTCTTTTCATATACTGTATGAAAACGGTCAGCCATTCGATTACTGTGTGGTAGATGTTCCTACCGATGATTTTGAAAAAGCCGTAGAATACGATTCAGTTAGCACGCTGCTTCAGGATTATTACAGTAAAAAGGCTCTCTCATCACGTATCAGACAAAAATCTTCTGACCTTAGAAAGATCGTTTCCACCCTGCTTGAAAAGGATGTAAAAAAGCTGGATATTCATACACGCCAGTTAAAAGACAGTGAAAAAAAAGACAGATTCAGAATATACGGAGAGCTGCTAAATACATACGGTTACAGCGCACCGGATAACGCGCGGGAGATCACAGTTCCGAACTATTATACCAACGAGGATCTGACTATTCCTCTGGACCCTGACCTTAGTGCGACCGAAAATGCAAAAAAATACTTTGATAAATACAATAAGCTCAAGAGGACCGAAGAAGCAGCCAAAAACCTTATCGCCGAGATAAGTGAAGAGATCTCTCATCTGGAATCGGTGCAGAATTCACTGGAAATAGCAACCAGCGAAGATGATCTGTCCCAGATCCGGGAGGAGCTTGTTAACAGCGGATATATTAAAAAGCATGGAAAAGAAAAGAAAAATGCCCGGGCCAAATCCGAGCCTCTCCACTTTGTCACCAGGGAGGGATTTCACATATATGTGGGCAAAAACAATATTCAGAACGAATATATAACCTTTGACCTGGCCAACGGAAATGACTGGTGGTTTCATGCCAAAAAAATACCGGGTTCTCATGTTATAGTTAAAACAGAGGGAAAAGAACTTCCGGACAGTGTGTTTGAAGATGCGGCAAGACTCGCTGCCTTCTATTCAAAAGCAAAAGGAAACTCAAGAGTTGAAGTTGACTATGTCCGACGAAAGGAAGTCAAACATCCTAACGGATCCAAGCCCGGATTCGTAGTCTACTACACCAACTATTCCATGCTGATCGATTCAGATATCTCAGGTCTTACACAGATACTTTAAAAAGTCCGTGGTAAATACACCACGGACTTTTATATCAGTCTGAGTTTTGTTGCGACTTTTAAGAGGAATTCTCCCTTTGGAAGTGCCAGCAGCTCTTCTTTTCCAAGAACCTGCCATTTGACGGATAAAACGAAATATGAACATACCCCGATAAGCAGGGAGATCACAAGCGCAATGATATTTATCTTTAGTGTAAGATAGATAAGGTAATAAGTCCCGAGTGTCAAAACTCCCATTGCAACCGCACATATCAGCGGCCTTAAGAAAGTCTTGTCAACCTCCTGTATATAGCCGACATGTCTTTTAACGGAGATCCCGTTCAATACACACAGACAGAATGCATAAAAAACGGTTGCGAATGCGTATACATATATGCATTTATCCGCACGAATAAAATGCATTCCGACTATCATAACGATCATGTGCAGAACGATCGAAACTGCCGCATTGAAGATCGGTGCATGCATTCTTCCTATCGACTGAAGAACGGCCTGCGTTATGGTGGACAGACCGTACAGCATGACTGTTATAGCCAGAATGATCAACATGTGAGAGGCAAGTGACAATGATTCAGGCTGCGGGAATATCACTCTCATGATGGGTTTTGACAGCACTCCAATACCCATGGCTGCAGGTATTGATATATACATCGTAACCCTGGTCGCCCTTGCGATAGTATCTTTAACATTTGCGGTGTCCCCTCCCGCCGCATGATAAGCCAATTTGGGGATCATTGTTGTTGCCATCGCAGAAGCCATCGCGATAGGTATATTTGCTATCTTTGTACCCTTGGCGATCGCAGAAAGATCAAACGCGACTACGGATTCCGCGATCTGTTTTTCCCTCAGCATGATTATCTGATAAATCGTCTTATCCAGAAATCCGTTCAGATTATATATACCCGTGCTGACTATAAAAGGCGTGACGACTCCAAGGATCATAAGAAAGATGCGCGAATACGGAATCAACGTCCTGGTATCGTCACGCGCGATCCTCGACATTACATTCCTGCGATTGTAGAAATATATGATAAGAACAAAGATGAGTGCAGAAAGGACACCTATTCCGGTACCTATAGTAGATCCCGCAGCGCCCAGTGATGCTCTGTATGTCGGGCTCGTGCCGACCGCTCCTTTAACAAGAACATATGCCATCACCACGCTGAACACGGCATTGAATATCTGTTCTATTATCTGGGAAACCGAAGTGGGCACCATGGTATGCTGTGCCTGAAAGAAGCCTCTGAACACTCCAAGGATTCCGCTAAAAAAAACGGTCGGAGCAAGTATCTTTAGCGGAAGGATCGCGCTTTCCATTTTGACGAGGATCCCCGCGCCGAAAAAAACAAAGCATGAGGCTGCGATCCCGACTACAATGACATAAATAAGCGAGCAGATAAAAACCCTGTACGCATTTCTGTATTCCCTCCTCGCAAGCCTTTCAGCCATCACTTTTGACACTGCCGAAGGTATTGAATAAGACGAGATCAACAGCACAATGCTGTATGCTGCATATGCGCTGTCATAGTATCCGAATCCTTCGTCCTTGATTATATGTACAAGAGGGGTATTATACAGCAGTCCGATAATGCGGACGATTATCCCGGCCGCAGCCAGTATGCCCGCCTGGACTACCATATTGTTCTTTTTTGAATCGTTCATTATAGAGGATTATTCCATTTTGGTTCCACAGACCGTACAGAACAGATTGCCTGCCTGAACCTTATTTCCGCACTTGGGACAAACTCTTCCGCCCGAAGCTATGAAGGCCTGTTTTTCAGCCTCTTTGGCCGCATCAGCCCCGGCATCTATCGTAGCCTGTTTGGCTGCCTTGGCATCAGCAACAGCCTGCGCTGCAGCAGCCTGTGCTTCTTCTATTGCTCTATTATCGTTCTGTATCTTATTGATCTGGGACATCAGATTTCTGATCGCATTAAGCTCATCCTGATAAGGTCCCTCCAGATCATTGACCTTATCCGCAAAAACCTTGGCTCCCAGCGCAGTATATGCCTCGGTAACCTGTTTTTCCAGTCCGGCAATCTTGTTGTTGTTGGAAGTAACATCGACCATGTCCCTGGTCTTTTGAGTCAGTCCCTTGCCAAATGCGCTGACATCATCAAGAAATCCCATATTTAAACCTCCTGAAGTAAAATCAAACTACATTATTATTGTACTATAAACGTCCCGAAAAAAGAACATCCTGTCAGTACTTAACTTCCGTGGATATCGGCTGAGTCAGAAGCTCGGGATTCTCAATAAGCTTCTTTAACAGTTTTAAGGACCTGGCATAATAATAGCCGTCTGATATCCTCTCATCTATTGTAAACGACAGTGACAGTTCCCTTTTCATCGTCATGTTTCCGTCCTGATCAAAATGTGCCCTGTTGTGTTTTTTGCCGACAACCAGGAACAGGGATGTGGTGCCCCAATTCATCAGATGATGATATCCAATGTTCATACCTATCGAGCCCAGATTGGTCAGCACCACCGAGCACTGATAAGGATCGGTGGCGATCACTGATCTCGGCATCCATCCGTGCCTGTCTAAAAATCTCGCTATAGCGCCGATAAGGTGTTTGAACGGGAGTTTTTTTATGACCTCCATGGCATCCGTTGATTCATCGGTTCCGGTCTTGCACAATGCTATCTGTTCATTTATCTTGTTTGCCAGAGTAAAAATATCATCATCATGAGAGGCCTCGATCCTGGCCAGAGTTTCATCCCCGTCGTCGGAAAAAGTCTTTTTAACCGTAAAAGCAGCAGTAAGTTCATTCCTCTGATAAACGTTTTTATTGGCAATAAAGCGGTTCATCTGCGGCCTTAATGCAATAGTCTTCAGTATAGCCGTAATGATGATAATGAACATCGTGATCCTGTTTTCGGGATTTTCCCTGTTCATCTGCCTGATGAACGCTTCCGTATTATCAACGCTGATATTGATAGTCATATAGGCTTCATTATCGCATCTGTTAGGATACATAAGGGGCATGACATAATGCATGCCGTCGATATCTCTTATCAGCGTTCCGTCCCGCCGGTCTTTCCATCTCCTCTTAGCCTTCAAAATTTTTCTCCGTTTCCTTTCTGCCGGATAATCTGGGCAGATAATACCTTTTTCCAAACAGTATGACTTCTATAATAAGACACATCAGAGCAGCGGCCCATACGTCCGTGAACGAATGCTGTTTAACAAAGCATACCGATAAACATATTACACCAACCCATAATGTCATGGCAAATTTAAACAGCATACTTCTGTCTGCTTTCTTAAGCCATACAGAGAGCAGAGCCAGTGAATATCCCACGTGAAGCGAGGGGCATACCCCTGTAGGCGTATCAACGGAATATATGAATCCCAGCAGAGAAGAAAAAACATTCTCACGTGGAAAAACATCGGGTCTTAACATCTGTATCGACGGATATGCTATATAGGTGACTATACCGATGATCTGGGTCAGTATTATGAATTTCTGTGCATCCTCAAACCCCTTGGTATCATATAGCAGGAAATACAGGAGTGACCCGACTATCAATAAATACCATGAAGCATATGCGATCACAAAATACTCGTTGAACGGAATGATATCATCGACTGAGCTGTGGATCACGTGACATTTATCAAACGGAATGCATCTGTCTGTCACTACATACATGATCAGGTACCAGACCCATCCGAGTATCAGCCAAAGGTGTTTATATTCCGGAGTGTTTATTTTTGAAAATCTGAATTGTCTGTAATCAACTGCTGGTTTCTTCATTTTTGGGCTTTATCCTGTCATTGTAAGGATATTCTTTTTTAGATATGTTCGGGTACGGGACCACTCTGTGTTTGGGTAACTCATATGCCATTTCGGATATCGAATCCATAAGGTATTTGCAGATCCTCTCCTGTTCTTCTTTTACCGGCCGATCAGGATCATATGTTATGGGTTTCCCGATGTAAAGAGCTTTAAGCGCCGGACATACATACAGCGGTACAAATGGAACCGGAACTTTGCTCTCAGCATAAAATCTCTTTGCTACAGATACGAATCCCCGCTGAAATCTGTGAACTATATTGTTATATTCCGTATAGTCTTCAGGAAAGATCACAACACCGGCTCCTTCTTTAAGACGACACAAAGAAAGGTCTACTGTTTCTATGATCCTTTTATCCTTATATACAGGGATCGTATCGGCATTTGTGAAAATACACTGAGCTATCGGTGCGATGATATATGAAAGAATCCTGTAAAACCATCTGACGCAGACAGGCTTTTGGGACCAGAAATCATTATATGCATAAGCAGGAACAAGTTTCATGTCCATCATCTGCGCTATGCACCATATATAATGTTTACCGGGAAAATACAGTTCACAGGCGATCGGACCATTCATCTGGGAATGATTGCCTGCAGCGATAAACGGGCCGTCCGGCAGGTTTTCAGCTCCGTATACTCTCATCTTCGGATAGAAAAACCATACGAGAGATCTGATTATCTTATACGCTATCGAAGTCTTTCTACTCACATCAGTTAACCCTGTATCTTTCAGCATCCTGAACACTGTACGGAGTTGCTGTCGGTGTATAGACAGGAGTTACTGTGGCAGTTGGTGTCGGAGTAGCATAGATCCTTTCATTAGAGTCATACGGATAAGGTGTAGCCGACGGAGTAGGTGTATAAAGATATGAATCATTATAGAACTCCGAGGGAGTTGCATACGGTGTCAGAGAATAATCCCTCTCAAAGACACATATCATGGCATTATGGGTAAATCTGACCTGGGTTACATTCGGGTCAACCCATTGTATCAGTGCTCTCTTATCGGCGCTTCTAAGCGAATAGCCTTCGGCTTTCATCTTGTCACACGCATTTTCATAGGTGAGTATCCCGTATCTTTTTAATCTCTCACAGCAGGCACATACCATTACCTTGCAGGTATCTCCGGTATATATGAACTTGCCGAAATCAGGATAATCGGTCGTCAGCCCTTTATAGCTGTAATAGATCTCGCCTGTCTTATTATGTTTAAATGTCATCCCATCCAGAGATGATGACCATCCGTTTCCTGTATCGTAATATGATGTGGCCGTGTCAAGAACACTCTTGCGGGGAGTGGCTATGATCCCGGGTTTATAGTTACCGTTCTTTTGTGCATTAACAATAGCCGCATACTCCTGGGCCTTTTTTCTGGCATCGTCTGCGGCTTTTGCATTACCTTTGGCCTGCTCCTGCTGGGCAAGTACGGTATAGTATTCATATAACTGTTCTTCAACACTTTTGCCCGTAGCAACAGGTGTCGGAGTAGGAGCTGCCGCAGCCTTTATCGCAGGTGCGGACAGCATTCCGATACATATAATAAGTGCGATCACACATAAAGATATTTTTTTCATAGGAACTATTTTCGCACTAAAACTGTTTCAAATCAAGTTTATATGTGTGATCCGGATATCGGTCGCATATCCGTCGCAGATGATGTCTTCGCTGATATTGCCGTTATCGCTGTCATACTCAAACTTCTTCAGAACGTACTGACCGCTCTCATATCCATAGCCGTCCCCTGCATCATCATAAAAAAGGAATCCCCTGTATCCGTTACCGTATACATCAAGTTCGATCTCGTTTTTTAAGGTTTCGGTCGACAGAACCGACAGATCGTCTATGTTGGTCCTGGGTATTATCGAGCCGTCACGGACAAATATCGGAATACTGTCTATCGGTACATCAACATCGATATACTGGCCTCCTGCGTAGCGGCACTTGGAAATATAATCATACCAGCCGATCCCTTCGGGCAGATAAACACGTCTCGTAACAGTATCTTTGCCGTCTTCCATTGGTTCATAAACGGGGCATACCATCAATTCATGTCCGAACATATACTGATCATTGACCGCACATGCTCTGTCATCGCTGCTAAAATCCACAGCCAGAGGATTCATTATATTCTCGTCCGTAACATAGCATCTGCCGGCATACGAATAGATGTAATAGAACAATTCGTATCTAAGCCTGTTGGCTCTTATAAGTGAATCATAATATGCCCTTTTCCCGTTCTTGCAATAAAACAGTTCTCTGCGGATATCGGTCCCGTGCCCGCGGAAGATCGGAAGGAACGCTCCGAACCAATACCATCTGACAAAGAGTTCCCTGTATTTTTCGTCGTCAAATCCGCCTTCATACTCTCCGTTCCAGTACCAGTAATCTCCTTTTTTAATAAAGAAAGCACCGATGTCGAGAGTCCAGTATGGCATTCCGGATGCACAGAAATTAAGGCCTGCAGCTATCTGTTTTTTAAGAACGCTCCATTTGGCATCTATATCTCCCGACCATAATATCGTTCCGTATTTCTGTGATCCCAGATATGCGCTTCTGGTGAGGTTTACAACTCTTTTATCCCAAAGGAGCGGATCGTATCCATCTGCATTGATTATCCGGGCATTCTCGGTCCTTTGTCCTTCATATACTCCCATGGCATGGAAATACGCGTATGTATTCGAATAATCAGGATCCATATGTCTGAAGGTTTCTTCAACATAATCATCAAAGTGTTTGGCAGGATCGGGCTTAACCTTTTGAGTCCAGCTCGGATCGTACGGTTCGGAGTTATCACACCACCATGCGTCAACACCGTTTTGGTATAACCCTTCATTTGCCTGCTTCCAATACAACAGTCTGCCTTCGGGATCAAATGCATTATAAGTATTTGAATCCTTAAGCATAAGACCGTTGTCCGTAAATTCCCTGTGATTGGGAGTTCCCTCATCCATATTCGGCCAGATGGATATCATAAAATGAGTGTTCATATCATGCAGAGATCTGACCATATCCTTTGGATTTGGAAACCTTTGTTCATCAAATGTCTTTTGTCCCCATTGACCATCGGGCCATGAGCACCAGTCCAGGATCACGGTATCAAGTCCTATACCGCGATTTCTGTATTCCTTTGCGATCTTCAATATCTCTTCCTGAGTCTCGTATCTTTCCTGTGACTGCATGTACCCAAAGGCCCATTTGGGCATGATCGCAGCCTTGTCGGTCAGAAATCTGTATGCTCTCTGAGCACCCTGAATATCGCCGCCGTTAACAAAATAAAAATCAACCGCATCAGAGGATGATGCATATATATAGGAGCCGGCCGCAGTATCATTAAATATCATAGGGGAATGCATATTAAAAAGCATCCCGTAGCCTCTGGTGGATATCATATAGGGAATGATTATCCTTCGATTGGCCTGATTAAGGTACAGCCTCTGTCCTCTTAGCGAACCATATCCGTCCTCAAACTGGCCGAGGCCGTACAGGTTCTCATTATCATCAAATCTAAACGAATATCTGCATCTGTATGTAAAACGATCAAAGATCTTTGACCCGGGTATTATCTTTTCCTTTATACCGTCCGGAGTACTGATCTTTTCGATCGTCTTGTCTTCGTCATTAACGCTGTAAAGTTCATATTTATCAAGATCAAACGGGCACTCATTATCGGGACGAAGCAGAATATTCCCTTCACCGTCCATAAAAGTGACAGCGCTGTTTGATCTGTCGATCTCCAATGTAAGATCTTTAAGCCGGATCATCGCCCGGTCATCATCCATGGATAATTCCATGCTTGTTTCAGGATCAGATTCTTCGGCAGTAACAAAAGAATATCCCTGCCTTTGCCTGATGCCGTCCGTACTGTAACGGATATGTACGATATTATCCGACACGGCGCCAACGAACAGCAATGCTGCATCGGACTCAAAGTAAATCCCTTTTTGATCCTTTATAAAATTATTTATATGTGAACTGGTTCCTTTGTTTACCTCGAGCATTTAATATCCTCTCATAACCCGCTAAGAGTTTTCCCGCAAAATACAACAAACGGATTGTTTAAACAAAAGGGAGCGCATTACCACGCTCCCCTCCGTTTAATAAAACAACTATGTATAACTATAATGGCTTTATTTATTTGTACTTGTTCTTGGCATCAAGCTCTTTCTGATGCTTGGTCTGGTCGAAATCGCACAGATCCTTGAATCCGTTACCCTCTAATGAAGCGGTCATCTCATCCCACATAGCGTCGAATGAAGCATCGTCATTAACGAAGATCATCTTCCAAGAGTAGTCACATACGATCTCATTACACTGGTTACGGATAACTGCAATATCAGCTGTATCTGAATCAAGTGATACTGATACGTTAGGGCTGATAACGAGCTTGTTATTCTTCTTCATCCAGTCAACCGGCTCTTCAGCATTGAATCTTGCCTGCCAATCCTTCTTCATCTGGGTAGATGTAGCTTCCTTCCATGACTTCCAGTATTCCTTGTTATAGGTCTCACCGGTCTCAGGGTTGGTTGAGTTTGAACTTACGATCCACTGGTTGATAGCGTTGTTACCATCATTGTAGCCGCCTCCGCCGTACTCTTCGGGAACCGGAAGGTTATCCATCAGAGCGTTGGTGTTGATAGCGGTATATGTACCGTCATCATTTACAGTATAGTTAAAGTCCTTGATTCCTGTGTGCTCGAAAGTAGCTCCTTCGGGAGAAGCATACCAGTCAAGGAATTCCATGATCTTCTGGTACTTGGCATCGTCTACCTGAGATCCTACACCGAATACACGGCCTGATCCGAAGTATGCATCTGCATCACAGTAGTAGTTCTGATCCTGAACGGGAATGAAGATAAATGCTGTACCGTTCTCAAGTCTTTCCTGGCTGTTCCAGAAACCAACCTGCCAGCTGTACCACATGAGGTAAACCTGACCTGCACCCATCTTGGCACATGCAGAGTTCCAATCCTGTGTTCCTGAATCAGGATCAACAAGTCCTCTTCTGTATGCATTGTTGAGGAACTTAAGGATCTTGTAGTAAGAAGCTGTCTTGTCAGTTAAAGGAGTAAATGTTCCGTCGGGCTTGAGGATCATTGAACCTCTTAACTTTTCACCATACCATGTTGTCAGCTGAACAACGTTAGCGATACCGAGCATTCCGTCACCGCCATCCCAGTCTGCCCAAAGAGAGAAGGGATAAGCAGGATCACCGGCATCATTGGTAGGATGAGCCTGCATCATCTGATCGAGAACATCAAGCAATCCGTCGAGGTCAGCAATGTCGGGGCATCCGAGTTCGCTGTAAAGGTCCCATCTTAACAGAGGGCTTGAGTAGATAACGTCCTGAGAATAAGACGAAGGTGAAGTATCCATCATTTCTGTAGGAATACCGTAAATCTCACCTGCATTGCCTTCAAGGCCCTGGTTGTAGACATCTATCTGCTCCTTGAACTTCATAAGGTTGGGATAGTTGCCCAGATCTGCGCTGATGTCCTTAACAAGACCTGACTTAACGCAGTCAGCAAAATCAGTAGAATCCAGAAGAACGATGTCTCCGAGGTTTCCTGAACTTGCTCTGGTCTGATAGATGGCATCACCTGCTACCTGAGGAGCGATGATGTTAAGATCCACATTGAATCTGTCGTTAACTACCTTCTGGAACCAACCTGTCTGCATTCCCTGATAGTTAGCGGCTGCATCATAGATCTCGAAAACCATCTTGTCGCCTGATGCTGCAGCATCGCCGGAAGAAGCGTCTGTTGTAGTTGTAGCAGCGCCTGCATCCGAAGTTGTAGCTGCATCACCTGTGCTTGCAGTGCCTGCACCGCCCTGTCCGGCGCATCCGGCCAGAGAAGCCATTACCATGGCACCGGCAAGAAGTAATGCTGTTACTTTTCTTAACTTCATATTTATACCTCCCTATAAATTTTGCAGTTCTCCTTATCGGTACGACGGACATCCGACATGATCAAACATCCGGCATTCCGCATCGGATAACTGAAGTTAACCTTTGACTGCCCCGATCATGATACCCTTTACAAAGAATCTCTGGAAGATCGGGTATACCAGAATGATGGGGAATACTACCACTATCGTAACCGTCATCCTGATAGATGTGGCATTAGCTGCGTGAGCAAGGCTCGCCGCCAGGGATGACGAGTTAGTGGCATTATTGACCAGTGATTTTAAAGAACTGGCCTGATTGATATAGTTGTACAGAGTAAACTGAAGTGTATACAGTTTCTGATCCGTAACCAGCAGCAGAGTATCCTGGAACGAGTTCCACTGTGCAACCGCAGTGAAAATGGCAACCGTAGCCAAAATAGGCTTGATGACCGGCAGAATGATGCTCCAGAAAGTTCTGAGTGTACCTGCGCCATCGATCTCGGCGGCATCCGTCAGTTCCTTGGGTATCGATTCGACGAAGGTCTTGCAGAGTACGATGTAGAAAGGTGATACCGCAGTGGGCAGTATATATACCCAAAAGTTATTGTATAAGCCAAGGTTCTTCATGGTTATAAACCACGGGATTATACCGGCGTTGAAATACATGGTTGCAACCACGAATCTGTACCAAATCTTGCGCTTCCACATTGTCTCGCGGGTGAACATGTATCCGAGAAATGCAGATGTGGCAACCGTAAACAGGGTTCCAATGATCGTCCTTCTTAACGATACGTTAAACGCATCCATAAGCGACGGTATATGTGAAACATTGATATAGTTCGTCAGATGGAACTCTTTGGGCCAGAATGTGATCTTACCTCTCTGACTCAGTTCGTTGGAACTGATCGTGTTTATAAAAATATAATAGAAAGGATATACGCAGACAAAAGTGAAAAATGTATATATCACATATGTCACGATGGACAGCAGTCTGTCTGCGGGATCGACTTTTCTTCTTTTCTTAGTGTTGCTCATCAGATAAAGCCCTCCCCTCTGGTCATTTTCGATATGCCGTTAGTCACACAGAGCAGGATAATGCTGACCACACTCTTAAGAATACCTATGGCTGTAGACAGTGAATACCCTCCTGAGCCCATGGCCAGGTTGTAAACATACAGATCCAGAACTTCAATGGTCTGCCTGTTGAAAGGATTCTGGAATACGAAGAACTGCTCCATTCCGTTTGACAGGAAATTGGCTATATTAAGGAACAGCAGTACAAAATACGTGGGCAGTATCGAAGGTAACGTTATATGGAAAATAAGCTGTATCCTGTTAGCGCCGTCCACTCTGGCTGCTTCATATAATTCCTCATCAATACCCGAGATCGCAGCGATGTACATTATCGCTGCCCAGCCGGCGTTTTTCCAGGTAAGCCAGAGCCACATCTTAAACCAGATATGTTCTGACGAATTAAGGAATGCTATAGGTTTTGAAATGATTCCAAGATCCGTCATGACGGTATTTACAACACCGGTAGTGTTGAATACGCAATATGCTATGGAATAAACCAGCACCCAGCTGATGAAGTTCGGAAGAGTCGTTGCTGTCTGAACGAACTTTCTGTAAGGTTTGCACTTGATCTCATTAAGAAATACAGCAAAGATCATGGGGAACCATGAGAACAGCATGCTCAGTCCGCTCACGGCAAAAGTATTGAGAAGGACCTGGCCCAGCTGCTTTCTCTTGATATCATTGTCTACCATATACGAAAACCACTTTAAGCCGACAAATGTTTCTTTTGTCAGCGGAAATGGCGGTTTGTAATCAAAAAACGCGTAAACCCATCCGTAAAGCGGATAGTATGAGAAAATAGCTACTAAGATTATGAAAGGCAGAATCAGAAGAAACTCCCTGTAGCCTCTGGCTTTTCTTTTATTCATGCAACCCCCTGGAAAATCAAAGTCTGTGCGACAGTCGATAAAACGTTTTCCTATAATGGTATTATAAAACGTTTTACTAAATTTGGTCAATTCAAAATATTGCTATAATATGCCCAATTTCTATCAATCCTTGCTATCTTTTGTAAAACGTTTTACGAATTAAGGATAAAAAAGCTCCGGCCTTACCGGCCGGAGCGGTCACGCACACCAATCAAACAAAATGGAAATAACTCAGAAGCCAAGATCCTCATTTACCAGAATCACATGTATCCTGTCTTTGTGTCTTGAAAACCTGGTCACGAGGAACTGACAGCATATCGTATCAGGGGATTTGCAGTCCATGCATTTACCGGTCTTTGAGCAGGGTGTGTCGAGATTGAATCTCTGGGCATTTACCGGAGCTGCTATGTTCCGTGCCCTTTTAAGTGCCGAGTCAAAATCGGGGCAGACCTTATTCATCCCAACTATGAAGATTACCTTTCTGGGTCCCTGAGCTATAGCTGATACCCTGTTTGAGTTTCCATCGATATTCACTATGATACCGTCATCGGTCATGGCGTTTGCTCCGGATAAGAACACGTCAGCATCATATGCAGCGAGCATTGCCGCTCTCTTATCCTCCATTGCGTCCCTGTCGATGAAGTTATAATTTCCGTTCTTAAGATGATCGACCAGTCCGATCTCATGGACACTCATTCCTCCGCCCATTGTTACCGAAGCGCCCTCAGGGATCAGTTCCATTGCGATTTTCAGGGCTTCATCTTTGTCATGTGCATAATATCCCGTCATATTACGCGAGTTTATACCCTTAACCGTTTTTTCAGCCAGCAGATCATTTCTTTTTATGATGTTTTTGTCCATTTTGCCCTCCATCCTAAGTCAAAGCCCTTATTCTTCTCTCATTTTATATTCCTTATCTTCATCTATCAGATGAAGCATTATCTCGGCAAAATCAGGGTCAAACTGAGTCCCCTTACCGTTTTCTATCTCGGAGCGAACCTTGTCCTGCGGCAGTATATCCCTGTAGCTTCGGCGGCTGCTCATTGCGTCATATGCATCAGCAACCGCAATGATCCTGGCCTCTTCCGGAATATCTTCGCCCTTGAGGTTATCCGGATATCCTCCACCGCTGTATCTTTCGTGATGCCACCTGGCTCCCATGGCCAACGAGGGCATTTCAGTGATATTTTTGAGTATTTTGGCTCCCATTTCAGGATGTCCTTTGATTACCTCGTACTCATCGTCATTTAATTTGGCGGGCTTGTTGATTATTGAATTCGGTATACCGATCTTGCCGACATCGTGCAGCAATCCCATCATATAAATATCATCGAGCCTGTCTTCGGGATAACCGTATCTTAGCGCTATCATCCTCGCATAGTCCGCCACGCGGCTCGAGTGTCCGTTAGTATATGTATCCTTGGCATCTATGGCTTCTGCCAGTGCCTTTACAATATCTATGGACAGATTCCTGTTCTCTTCGGTCTTCCTCTCCACTTCCTCATACAGATGATCCTGAAGCAGTATAAGCTGAAGAGTCCTTTTTACTCTAAGTATCAGGCTCTCCGGTATTATCGGCTTTCTGACAAAGTCCATAGCTCCCAGTGCAAGTCCCCTGGTTTCGGTTTCTTCCGATTCATCGGCAGTCAGAAAAATAACGGGAACTCTGGATGCTGCTCCTCCAAGCTGCCTTAATTTCTCATAGGCTTCAAATCCATCCATATCCGGCATATTTATATCCAGAAGTATCAGGTCCGGAATGTTTTCCTTCATAAATTCCAGAAAAGCCGCTCCGGAGGGTAATGCGCTTACACGCATATTATTCTTGCTTAGTATGTTTCCGACCATGATAAGATTTGCTCTGTCATCGTCTACCACAACCACCCAGTCAGGTTTCTTTTCCCTGACATTTTCCCCGGGCTTAGCGCCTGAGTTGATACTGTCCATATCAACTTTCAGATGGGCCCTGTCACTGAAGCCCTCCTTCTGCCAGGCTTTTTCTATCCTGTCGGTTACCCTGACGGCGTTGTATTCATTTATTTCGGGGAGCAGTAAAAAGAAATGGCTGGCACCTATCTGCATCATGATGTCACTGTTTCGCAGCGAAAACTGAAGAAGTTCTCTGACCCTGTCAGTGATCATCTCCCGGGCTTTATCGTCTGTTCCATCCTCAAACTCCACGCTGTAAAGGAGCTTATAGGCAGTCCCCTGGTATCTGTCCATGTAGCGGATCATGTACCGGTAGATATTGCCGAATGCCTCCTTGCCCATCCACATGGCACTTTGCGGAACATTGCGTTCTTCAAGTATTCTAGACAGAGTATTTAAATTTATATCTTCGGGGATCTCGGTAATATCCCCCTTAATATCAGGTGAATACAGCTCAACTCCGTGTCTGCCGTTTTCCTTGACGCGGTACAGCTCCCTGTCTGCTATCCGGAACAGTTCCTTAAAATCGGTTCCTGCCTGAGGAACAGCCACTGCCCCTATGGAAGTTCCGATCGGAACGACCATCTGGTCTCCCAGAAGATCCTGAGCCTCAGTAAGCAGACGTTTATTGACCGTTTCCGAAAATTCTCTAAGATCATATTCAGATGCGTTATCCAGGAACAGAAGGAACTCGTCTCCTCCGATCCTGCCGACCATACCCTTGTCACTGACCATATGCTTTAAGATAAGAGCAAATCTGATCAGAATATCATCTCCGCTCTCATGCCCGTATATATCATTGATCAGTTTGAATGAATCAATATCAAGCACAGCGAGAATTCCCTGCGCGCTGGAGCATAGAGCCGTTGCTTGTTCAGTGGCGGTTTCCTTGTTCAGAAGTCCTGTCAGAGAATCATGAGATGCCTTGGTTTCATATGTATTCATCTGATCATATGTATTAATGAGATTATTCACCCGTTTAACGAGTATATCCGGGTCAAAGGGTTTTTTGATATAGTCCGAAACGCCCATTTCAAAGCCTCTGCGTTCCGTATCAACATCATCGTCAGCTGTCAGAAATACAACGGGCACTTCAGATACTCCGGCTTCTTTTTCCTTTTCCCTGTATGCTTTCAGAGTTTCGAAACCATCCATTTCCGGCATGACGATATCCATCAGAACCAGATTCGGAAAACCGTTCTGTGATACATAATCCAATAATGAGCGTCCTGATTTTAAGGCAGTGACCCTGATATTAGCCCTGCTTAAAATATGTCCCGCCATTTTCAGATTGCCCGCGTCATCATCTACAACGATTACCCAGTAAGGCATACTGTTTATTCTCCTGTTTATTATTCCTGCTGGTCCTTAGTTACATCGCTATATAAGCAGATGCACATACAAAAATTATTATATCATAAGGATATGGTTCTGTGGTATATGCTATTGCGAGCAGGCAAATTTGTTTGAGCGCATAAAATATGCTAAAATAGCGAAATAGATCAAGAAAAGGAAAGCATTAAATGTTACGTTATTATTTCGATATAATAATTTCACTTCCTCACATCATCTATTATATCCTCAAGATAAAATACATAATGCGCCACCAGGACCGCTACAGCGAAGAATATCGCTATATGGTCGCTTCAAATATGGTCCATATCGTCATGAAACACGGCCGTATAAGGACTGAGTTTTCAGGGACCGAAAATCTGCCCTCAAACGGCGGATATCTGATGTATGCCAATCATCAGGGCCGATTTGATTCTCTCGGCATCATCTATGCACATGAAAAGCCCTGTTCCATAGTGATTGACGAGATCCGCTCCCGCATGATACTGGTAACCGAATTTACCGATGTTCTGGATGGTATCAGGCTTGATAAATCAGATATGAAAAAGCAGGTTAGAAGCATTAAGGCACTGGCCGACAGAGTAGCTGCAGGTAAAAGATATATCATATTCCCCGAAGGCGGACACAATCATAACCGCAATGAGCTTCAGGAGTTTCTGTCCGGAGCATTCAAGGCCGCCCTTTGGTCCAAGGCCCCTATCGTTCCCGTAGCTTTGATCGATTCATATGTTCCTTTTGAAATAAACAGCCTGAGGAAAGTCACCACGAAGGTTCGTTTCCTCAGGCCGATAAGTTACAGCGAATATAAAGATATGAATACCAATGAGATCTCGGATCTCGTTAAAAATCTGATAGGCGATGCAGTAGCTGCAGAAACTGCAGGCTGAAACTATGTGCTTATAATGCCTGATCATCA
>JAILAN010000094.1 GCA_024681595.1 Lachnospiraceae bacterium | reverse complement strand
TGATGATCCATATCTGTCCTTGATGGTGTCACATTAAAATCCGATTATGTCACCAAGCTATGGTAGATCACTCTCTCCGGCGGTTAATATGAGACATTTCAAGAACAGTTATGAATTATTATTTCAAAAAAGGGCAAAAGTTTAGGGCTTCTCTTACAGTGGAAGCGTCGCTGGCGTTCCCTGTATTCTTTTATGCGGTTATGGCTCTTTGCTGTCTGTTTCTGTATGTGGAAACGAGAGTTGCGGTCAGTAAAAGCATGACAGAGGTTGCCAGAAATATAAGCATTTACGGTGATCTGATAGAGGCAGCGGAAGGCAGGGTGGCAAAAGCCGGGCTTGTGGGAGATGTCGCAGCTGATATCCTCGAAGGAATATCGGCCGAGATCCTGATGGGTAATGAATTAAAAAAACATCCTGTTGCAGTAAATGCTATCAAAGACGGGGTAAACGGAATATCCTTAACGGATTCGGAATTAATGACTGCGGACAGCTGTATAAGACTTGTCTGCAAATACATCCTAAAGTCTCCTGTCGCTATCCTGGGCATCAGAGGACCGGAGATAGAACAAAGAGCGGAATACCGATATTTTTCGGGAAGAAAGGTTTCCTGTCTGCTCGAAGAAGAGGATGACAGTGAGGATGCGGAAGAGGCGGAAGAAACGGTATATAAGACGCAGACAGGAACTGTTTATCACACTAAGCTGACCTGCCCGTCGCTTAAGCTGAATATTTCGGAAATCCGTTCATCCGATGTGGGTACGAAAAGAAATGATAACGGAGGGCGTTATTATCCATGCGAAAAATGCGCATCGGGGAATCTGCCCGAGAACATTTTTATTACAACAGACGGAGACAGATATCATTATAAAATTAACTGCAGCGGTCTGAAAAGAACGATCATTGAGATAAAAAGATCCGAGATCGGTGATCTAAGACCCTGCAAGAGATGCGGAGACCATGAGAATTGATTTTTGAGATAACAATGGGGTTGTATCTATTGATCCTGGCTATCGTTGATATGTTTACCAAAAGCATACGTATTTCTTTGCTTCTGGCAGGGGCCGTTCCTGTAGGACTTTCTTTCCTGCCGGGTGTTAATGCCCCTGATCTGTGGCAAAGGGCAGCAGGACTGGCAATAGGATTTGTGATACTTCTGGCTGCAAAACTTACGAAGGAAATGATCGGGTACGGGGACGGTATTGTCCTCGCTATTTTGGGCGTAGCCCTTGGAATATCGCAGACTTGCGAACTGCTGGCGTTAGCGCTGTTTCTGCTGATAACCTATTCCCTTGCCATGATAGCAAGGGGCAGATTTGGAAAGAACAGCAGGATACCGTTTCTGCCGTTTTTGTTTGCAGCTTATATATTGATCATGGCAGTGTGAGGGAACAATGTTTGCTGAAAAAAGATTTTACCGGTTTCTCGGAAGAATAAATGTGAAGAGGAGAAGGCGTGTGAATGCGTCAGTTACAGTGGAGGCAGCTTTCATTGTCCCCTTTATACTGTTTGTTACTTTGGTGAGCCTGGTGTTTATCTTTATGTTTTATAACAGAATAAAGCTGACGGGGGATATTAACTATCTTCTGGAATATGCAGGAGAAAGTGAGCAGGTACGCGGAAAAGTCGATCAGGCAGAACTTATGGAGCACTGGAGGAAACTCAGCGCAAACGGATATTTATTCTGCAGCACATCGGATCCGGTCATAGAGATCAAATGGAATGAAGTAAGCATATCAGCCGAACTCGAAATGATCACCCCGGTGGGAAAGCTGTGCGAAAAAATGGTAGGACTATTCGGTGTAACGAAGATAAATGGAAGCATTTCGCTCGACAGCAGAGAAACAAAGATGAAGATGATAGACGCCGGGCAGGAACTGCTAAAATGAATTTTAACCGAAAGGGCGGCAAGTGATGCAGATAGAGCAATTAAGAAACCTTGGCAGGCAGAGCATGCGTATCATGGGTGATGAGCATGAAGAGAGCAATAATGATTTCAGAGAACTGATGCTTCTTCATAACAAGATCGAAGGGATTTTAAAGTTTGAGATAGTAAATGAAAACGGTCGCAAGATATACGCATTTGATGTGTCGGGACTTGAATCCCTGAAAACATACTGTGAGCACCATAAAATAGGGATAACCGAGCTGCGCGGCATCTTTGGAAAGCTGTTAAAAAGTGTTTATCACGGGCATGAGTTCATGTTAAACGAGGATGACTATGTAGTTACCCCCGAAACCGTATTTACAGACGGAAGATCACAGACCGAGGTGGCATATTTCTCGGGATATGGTATTCCGCTTAGGGAACAGCTTAAAAAACTGGCCGAATACCTGATGGATTATGTTGATTATCAGGATGAGGATGCCGTTCTGCTGGTTTACAGCTTTTTCATGAAGACCAAGGATGAAAGCTGCATGATAGAAGATCTGGTAAAACTGCTGGATTCAGACAGACAGCCGGGTGCAGAGGATAAAAGAGCTGAAAACAGCATCCCCTCAATAAGCGCAGATGAAGAGTTTATGCTTGTTCAAACTACTGAAGAGTATCAAAGGACTGATCCGGGCCATAAAAGAACCGTTGAGACGGATGGTGTAAACTTAAGACCGGAAAAAGAGAGAAATGATTATGTCCCGGACGGGATCAGGGAGGCTGCCGAGCTTGTCGAACATGCTGCATTCAGGGAGATCGTTCCGGATGAACCGGCGGAGGCACCGACCATGACTGATATTATCAGATCGGCACCGCAGAGACTGATCATCAGTTCTTTGCTGCTTCCTGTGGCCGCAATACTGGTTGTATTTGCTCTGAGCAGGTTTGGAATAATGTCTAATTTAAAAACAGGACAGCCGGATGTCTTAAAGACATTTGCCGCAGCCCTGATCGGCTTGGGGATCGTGGCCGCTGTAGAGAAAAGAATGTGGAGCAAGTTTTCTACAACGGTAGAAGAAAGATTCAGAACAGCTGCCGAAAACGAGAATGAGCCAACATTACTTTTATGCAGCGATGGCAGCGCGAGGTTTCCGTTCTCGCTGGTTTCTGATGAGTACCCTTCTATATGCGCCGGCAAATTCCCGTTTTTCATCGGGAAAGACCCGAATGTTTCCGACTATGTGATCAACAAAGTCGGGGTCAGCAAATATCATATGAAGATCGACAGGGACGGGGAGCAGTATCTTATATCCGATCTTTCGTCTACAAATGGCGTTTATTTAAACGGAGTTAAATTAGAGGCTTACAGGCCGACCGCTGTAAAAAGGGGGGATGAGGTCAGGATAGCGGCGTATACATATTATTGTAATTAGTCTTTCGTTAATATATAATTATTCTCATATACAAGAAAAATGC
>JAILAN010000076.1 GCA_024681595.1 Lachnospiraceae bacterium | reverse complement strand
CATTATATTTACTACCCACAGGATCTTCATCAATCGTTTCTCCGATCTTTCCGGTACACCAGTTTCTTTAATGAATTATAGGGTCCGGCCAGATACCGGCTCCTTGATATCGCGCTGCGAAGCGGAGATAATGTGACCAGCAGTATCAGCCTGAACCCGGCTATCTGTCCCGGTGTCATGTACTGTGCGGTTATCAGACGGTGTTCCTCTTTAGATATCTTCCTGCCTGTCCGGCTATCAGAGTATCCGTTTCCTTCGTACTTCGCCACCGTAAATCCCATATGGATCGTAGCTGCTTTAGCCTTAAAAAAACACCACAGGAACTGTTCGTAGTCCGCACGCACTTTGTATTCCGTATCAAACGGATGCTCAGTGACGAGTCGTCTGTCATAAAAACAGGCCTGATGGCAAGGAACGTTTCTGTAACAGGCAAATGCATCAATTGACGGATTGGATGTTACCGTCGATCCCGTCACCATCTCATAAACATCTCCGTAAAAGATCGCCGGATTTTCCCTGCCGCTGCTTTCATATTCCTTTACAGCCACGGATGTCCTTTGCAAAACCCCGGGATCATAAAAGCTGTCGCCGCAGTTAAGAAAACAGATATATCTTCCCGATGCATTACTAAGTGCCGTGTTCATTGCATCGTATATCCCTTTATCAGCGCCCGTAATGAACTTTATGTCCATATCCTCGAATGAGGATATCGCATCAAGTGATCCGTCGGTCGAGCCGCCGTCCTTGATTATCACCTCGAACTCCTTAAAGCTCTGATCCTTTATGCTGTTTAATGTTTCGGTCAGCCTTTTTCCGGGATTGAGACTGACTACTATGACCGAAAAGAGTTTATCCATTTTGTATAGTCTGTAACTCTATGATACATCCGACAGTATCGGTACCATCTCGTGATACAGGAACGTCTGATAAGGCAGTATCCTCAATCCGTCCTCACCGGCTTTTTTAAGCAGGAAGACGGAAAAGAATCCTATCATTCCGACTATCACCGCTATGGTAACAGCTTTTTTTATCCTCTTATTCTCTATACCGTTAATAAGTGCCGGGATAAAGAATATATGCGTGATGTTAAGGTAATAACCTATCCTTCCTATTGCAGGCAGGAAAGAGCAGCATACATAGAGTACCAGCGCTCCGAGGTTACAGTAGAAATAAAAGCTGTTTCTCGGGTTCTTCCTTACCACCCTGTTATACATGATAAGAGAAAATGCCAGTACCAATGCACATCTCAGTATGTTTATAAGGCTCGTACCGCCTTCAAGGTACTCCGTCTGTTCATATGTCGGGTAAAACAACAGGAACAGTTTCAGATAGTATTCCTTAAGGAACAGAAACGTTGAAGAGAACGCGAGCATTATACAAAGCTGCCATTTTTTATAAGTAAGTGATGCCAGGAAATAAAGAGGTATCACTATAAGGAGCGATTTATGGAATGTTGCTCCAAGCAGACACAGCAGTATGAATTTTAACCACTCTCTGTTCAGCACATACGGAATGCAGCTTAAGGCTATCGCCAGCGCAAAATAATACCTGACGGTATTAAAACTCTGAAAATAATACCCGAGGCACATAAACAGGAAGAACGAAAAAGCAAAAGAATCGGCCTGTCTGTAGATCGCCCTTATGAAAAGGAATATGGTCAGAAATGCAAACAGGGCAAACATCAGCAGGTAGTTTTCGTTGCGTCCGCTTAACAGGTATATCAGGATACAGACAGCATTAAATCCGAACTCCGTGGGAACGACCGTGGGCGTGTCGAGCTTGCACCTTATCAGATGAAAATACTCTACATACTTGGCATAGTCATTTCCGACATTTAGTCTCAGTGCAGATACCGCAAATAAAAGCAAAAAAACAGATAGAAGGCTAAATGCATTCAATACCTGTTGTCTGCTGAATCCGTATGGCAGTTTGGCACATTTGTTATTAACGAATAACGCCAGCAATATGGTGCTTAGCGTCACCGCTGCATATAGGATCATATACTCTTACCTTCTGCTATACCTTTCTTCAATAGGCCAAACGCCTTATGAAGTGTCGTGTCTTTAAGCATCGTCTGTCGGTTTGATATCAAAAAGCGAAGCCCCAAAAGTGCTGCTGCCCTTCCGTACAGGAAGTGGTACAGGACTCCCCTGTCAAAAAAGAATTTATCCGTGTATCCTTTAAACCATGTGGATTCACGATAGTTTTCCCTGCCCAGGCATTCAGTGACTGCATATATCTTAAGACCTTTTTTCAGGCAGTCATGCAGGAACAACGAATCTTCTCCATTGCTGTATCTGGCTCCACCTCCGAAAAGGAGCGAGAACCGTATGCCTGCTTCATTTATCTTTTTTCTCGATACTGCCAGCGCATATGCGGGATATCTGCCGTAATTAAGATATCCTACTCTTCGCTCTGTTTCATTTATATATGTGCGTCGTCTGGCATCAACATCAATATTAAATGCTATGACCGCCGCATCCCGATGTCTGGAAAAAGCTTCAGTTACTTTTGTGACACAGTTGTCATAATATTCGATATCCTCATCGGAAAACAGGCATATATCCGCAACAGCGTTTTCAAGAGCCGTGTTTCTACTAAGACCCACGCCTCGTCCGCTCTGTTCTATGATATCAACACGTCCGAAATCATATGTGGTACTGTGCTCACCGTCTTTGTCGCACTGATTGACGAGGACCGCATCCGATTGAAGATGCATCCCATCTACCAGTTCCTTTTCATCTTTGCCGACCGCCGAGATCAAATACTGAAATGTCATTATGCAAAATACCTGTTCAGATACTCTTCATCTGCCTCGGAAATGATCGCTCCAAGAACATTGCAGTCCTGGTTCTTAAGAAGAGACAGAACACGTTCTGTTTTGCGTGATGCATTATTTACTCCAAACGGTATGAGCAGTATCACGCCGCCGACTCTTCGTATCAGCTCACATTCTCTGTCAGTAAGTGCCGATCCGTTTAAAGGATATATCTTCCATTCCTTTTCCTTCTCATCGGCAAACCAGTCGTCTTCATCCTCTTCCGAACGGACATGCCATACCAGTTCTCCACTGACTATGCCATCGCCTCCAAGGCTTCCGCCTTCCTTCCAGTTGAGGATCTTTTCCATGTCCGCTCCCCGTAGCTCGGCGTGATCATCTATATCGATGAACACCAGCTTTTTGCGGTCTGAGAGCAGATACAGAAGATTGGCCTTGAGTTCCTGGTTGTAGGGCTGAAGTCCCTTCTGGTTACGTGTCATTATTCCGAGTGCTCTGATCGGGAATCTCTTTTCAAGATCCGACTGAACGCATATCGTTTCGTTTAAGACATATCCGAACAGATACGCCATCAGTGAGATCACTCCGAATATGATAGCTCCTGATATCCCGGATACCATGGTCCGGTCTTCCCAGTAAACTCTCTCCGGAGAAATGCTCCTTATCGTATATATGGCCCGAAGTTCATCGGTTGTTGTAGCGTACAGAGTCAGTCCGTCCTGAACGGCGGTCTGAACCTCGCGAACGAATTTCTCCGTGTTGCCTTTAACTGTTACCGTCAGGAGTCGTACATCGGATAGGATCTCAGCCTTTGTCGCTTCACGGACCGGTGCCGGGTTATAACCTGGCAGATATGTCATTATGCATTCCATCACAGGATCCGCATCGAGTAGTTCATCCCAGGTATATCCGTTATAGTACTGATAAACATCCCCGTTCTCATCCACATTAAAGCTGATGTAGAGTTTTGAAACCGCTTTGTATTCGACCGGCATATTGATCGAACGGACCAGCTGGTATGTCAGAGCACCGACTCCGAACCCCAGAATGGTTAGTACGATTATTATCCATATTCTCTTTTGCAGATACAGCCCGAATCTTTTCAGATCCAGTCCTTCCTTGCGATATTCGATATTACTCATCTGTTTCCTTTTCTCCCGAAGGATCCTTCATCGCGGTAGTCTGTGTACTCTCGATACCCTCTGTGCTTTCAGGCTTGATCAGTATCTTTAAAGTCAGCAGCATCAGTTTAAGATCGAGCCAGACAGAATAATTCTCAATATATGTAAGATCGAGCTTCAGTTTGTCATAAGGCGTAGTATTGTATTTGCCGTAAACCTGAGCGTATCCTGCCAGTCCTGCCTTCATTTTCATTCTGAATACAAATTCCGGCATCTTTTGTGAATACTGCTCTATGATCTCGGGACGCTCCGGTCTCGGGCCGATAAACGACATATCACCTATAAAGATATTAAACAGCTGTGGCAGTTCGTCTATCCTGACGCTCCTTATAAAGCGCCCTATCGGCGTGATCCTCGAATCGTTCTTCGAGGCCAGTCTGGCTACTCCGTCCTTTTCGGCGTCGACCTTCATGCTCCTGAATTTGAGTATCTTAAACTCCCTGCCACCGGCAGTGCATCTGACCTGTTTGTATAATACAGGTCCTCCGTCATACAGCTTGATTACCAGCGCCGTGATGAGCATTACAGGTGATGATAACACTATCAGGATGACTGAAAGTATGATATCCAGAACTCTCTTCGTTGCTCTTTGTTCTACCGTCAGCGCATGTTCTCCTATGAGCAGCAGAGGCGTATCGAACAGATGCACGGGGTCTGAACCCTTGACCAGTACATCAGGGATCTTGGGCATCATATATACCCTGATGGATTTAGAATAGCAGAATTTGAGCAGTCTGTTTCTCATATATGTATCAAGGTCCCACAAAAGCACCGTCTTGTATCCGTCCTCTATTATCCTGCAGATGTTATCGATGCCTTCGGATACATTGATCGTCCTTGCTATGTTAAATTTATCGGGACGCGAGTTGAATTTCCTGATTATGTCCTCATACGGCCTGTCTCCGTGGACCAGCAATATCTGTCTGGGTGGATATACCCTGTGATATATAACATTGCACAGCAGCGTCCACAGGATGATTATCCCACTCTGTACCAGAAACAGCAGGAAGAATTTCCTTACCGGCAACAGCCAGTTGTTCATCAGCGACAGCTGTGCATATGTGATCACATTGACCAGTATCGCCGAAACTATCTGCGAGAGGATAACATCCATGGGCTTAAGGTATCCGACCTTCAGCCCCCCATATGTACTGGTAAAGAAATACAGCAGTACAAAATAGATAAAGATAATGAGGATATGTCCGTTTATGAAAAACTTCAATCCCGTATTGCTGTGGTTTATTCTGGGATAAAAACTGTTGAACCACAGATACGCATATGCCGCGGTCTCAAACACCAGCCCTATCAGATTGAGCAACAGCATTATCATTCTTTTTGCTGCGAGTTGTCTGTTCATCATATATAATTAGATCCTTCGGAGGGTAGCCCTGAGCGCCCAGAAAGCAAAATGGTATGCGCTCGTTATCACACCGAGTCCTTCTTCATTTCTGTATAGATTCCATATCCTTTTTATGGCTGTCATTTTGTTGGAAGACAGGGATCCTGATGGTCTCCTGTATACAGCCAGATTCTCGTTAAGACCGTATGCCGTATGACCGCTCCTTAATATCCTCCACCACGTTGCGGTATCTTCGGAAGGAATCTGTTTCATCATTATCATATCCCTGTCGATACCGTTTAGATCAAACATCACGGTAGTAGTAAATATTATGGTCCTCGACAGGGCTTTTGGGTATGTCAGTCGATCTATAGTATGAACGATCCTGCCGGTACCCCGGGCGTTTTCATCTCCGAACTCATAAGCGGTATAGGCAAATACAGCCCCGGTATTTGCCATGAACTTAAGCTCTTTTTCGAGTTTGTCCACAGCCCACAGATCGTCTGAATCTATAAATGCGATATATCTTCCGGTGCTCATCTTAATGCCGGTATTTCTGGCATAGGCAACACCTTTGTTTTCCTTAAGTTCGATTAGTCTGATCCTGTCATCATCAAGGAACTGCGAAACGACCTTTACGCTCTCATCCGAAGAACCATCATCAACCAGCCACAGTTCCCAGTCGGAATAAGTCTGGGCGATCACAGATCTTATCGCATCAGCCACATATCCGGCAGCGTTATAAACAGGAGATATTATGCTGACCTTGCCGGCATCTTCCATTTACAGTTCCTCTTTGACTATATAGATCGGCCTGCGCTTGACCTCAAGATAGGTTTTCGCCAGATACTGTCCCACTATTCCGATGCAGAACAGCTGTATCCCCGCAACCAGAAGTATTATGCAGACCATTGACGGCCATCCCGAAGTCGGATCTCCGAAAATGAGCGCTCTGACAAAGACAAATATTATCGCTATAAATGCAACTATGCAGAACAGCAGTCCTGCAAATGCTGCAAACGCGAGCGGCGCTGTACTGAATGAAGTTATACCCTCAATGGAATATGCAAAGAGCTTCCAGAATGACCATTTGGACTCTCCCTTTCTGCGCTCTATATTTTCAAACTCTATCCATTTGGTCTTAAAACCAACCCATCCGAATATGCCTTTGGTAAATCTGCAGTATTCCGGCATGGCTAATATCGCATCGATCACCTGTCTGGTCATCAGTCTGTAATCTCTGGCACCGTCAACTATTTCGGTTTTGGATATCCTGCGCATCAGACTATAGAACCGTCTGGCAAAAAAACTCCTGATAAGGGGTTCTCCCTTTCTGGATACACGTCTCGTTGCCACGCTGTCATATCCCTCATCAAGCGATTCAAACATCTCGGGAAGGAGAGCCGGCGGATCCTGAAGATCGGCATCCATTATCACGGCATAATCTCCCTTTGATTTCTGCAGTCCTGCAAATATCGCAGCTTCCTTGCCAAAATTACGTGAAAATGAAATAAGATGAACTCTGTTATCCTCACCCGAGAGTTTCCTGACGTTTGCGACTGTTTCATCTGTTGAGCCGTCATCTACGAACACGACTTCAAAGCCGATATCCTTTGATCTGAGGAACGGCTCGTTTTTAATGAATTCGTTGTAAAAGTCCCTGATATTGTCCTGCTCGTTATAACAGGGAACAATGACAGTCAGCAGTTTCATCGCACTTTCTCCATCTTAATAGAGTATACCATATCCGTGGTATTTGGGCATTTGGTTGCATATCATCAGACGCGGTTGTAATTTATGAGGCATCCTTTTAAGATTATCTGCCTTTCTTCATCCGTCAGTTCACCGAGCGTCAGCTTAAACGGCTTCATGGAACCGTCCTTGACCAGATATGCCGTAATCTCTGCATCCTTATTCTCTACAGCTTTTCTGATGTCTTTGATGAAGATATAGTCCAGGTTCTTAAACGGCAGTTCTCCTTCATCGATGATAAACGGAAGCATTCCCCAATTAATGAGGTTTGACCGGTATCTCTTCGTAGCATATTCATTGGCTATATTTGCCCATCCGCCCAAAACTTTCTGGCATGATGCAGCCTGTTCCCTCGCTGACCCGTCTCCGGGCTTAACAGCAAATATGGTTGAGCCGAATCCGATGGTCTCATACGAAACATTGGGATAATCTTTTCTGACAGTTTCCATTATATCCTTAAGTTCAGGCAGTGCCGAAACAGGATCCTGTCCGTTTACGACCGCTTCCTCGGCAGCCCTTACTTCTTTGGCCCTTCCTACATACATAGGGTCCTTTCTTGAAAGTGCAAATTCAGCCAGTCCCAGAGGATTTGAACGATATGATGAGGTCTCTCCCGAAGGGATAAGCTCATCCGTTGTAGTAACAGGATCATGGATCTCCGAAACGACCTTCAATACCAGATCATCCGGAAGTGCTGTCATCTTTGGCCAGTCTTTGATGTTCGGACCAAACTGGATCTCAACCGACGGATCAGCCTGTCCGTGCGAATCAAACACTCTGTTTTCATATATCTTTGAATCAAAGAAATACCTGTATTCATTGATGGTACCGTCAAATTCGGTAGCCGGTGTCAAACGTCCCCTGTTGGCTGCGGTAGCTGCGATAGATCTGGCATCCATCAGTGCAACCGATGATATCTGACCGTTCTGAAGCTTTGAACCCTCCCTGTTAGGGAAGTTACGTGTGGAGTGTCTGATACTGAACGCATTGTTGGCAGGAGTGTCTCCGGCTCCGAAGCACGGGCCGCAGAACGCCGTCTTTATAACGGTTCCTGTCTCAATCAGTGTTGCGGCACAGCCGTTTCGAACTAGCTCCATATAAACCGGCATTGATGCAGGATATACGCTCAGCGTAAATGCATCGGATCCTATATATCTGTCTTTGAGAATGTCGGCTGCGGCACAGATGTTCTCGAATCCGCCTCCCGCGCAGCCGGCTATTATTCCCTGTTCCACATACAGAGCTCCGTTCCTGACCTTGTCCTTCAGCGTAAAGGGAACCGCTCCTTCCAATGATACCTCCGCCTTTTTCTCAACATCATCAAGTATATCCATGAGATTGGCATTCAGTTCATCGATCGTATATCCGTTACTCGGGTGGAACGGCATAGCGATCATAGGACGGATCTTATCAAGGTCAACTTCTATCATTCCGTCGTAATATGCTACCCGGCCGGGATTCAGTTCTTTGTAATCCGCGGGCCTTTTGTGTATCTCGTAAAAGTCCTTTATCTTATCATCTGTTCTCCAGATAGATGACAGGCATGTCGTTTCCGTGGTCATAACATCTATGCCTATCCTGAAATCAGCACTCAGCGCGCCGACTCCGGGGCCGACGAACTCCATTACCTTATTCTTGACATATCCGTTGGCAAATACTGCTTTTATCAGTGCAAGCGCAACATCCTGAGGACCGACGCCCTTGACGGGAGAACCTTTGAGGTATACTCCGACAACCCCGGGCATATTGATGTCATAGGTCTGATTAAGGAGCTGCTTAACAAGCTCCGGTCCGCCTTCGCCCATAGCCATCGTTCCGAGGGCACCGTATCTGGTGTGTGAATCTGAACCGAGTATCATTCTGCCGCCGCCTGAGAGCATTTCTCTGGCGAACTGATGTATTACAGCCTGATGAGGCGGAACATATACCCCGCCGTACTTTTTGGCGCAGGTCAGTCCGAACATGTGATCATCTTCGTTGATCGTACCGCCTACGGCGCAGAGCGAATTATGACAGTTGGTAAGGACATAGGGTACCGGGAATTTCTCCAGTCCTGACGCTCTGGCAGTCTGGATGATACCCACAAAAGTAATATCATGAGACGTGAGCTTGTCGAATTTTATCTTCAGTTTCTGCATATTACCTGAAGTATTATGCTCTTTGAGGATCCCGTAGGCTATGGTGTTTTCCGAAGCCTCTTCTTTGGTTATCTCTTTGCCTGTCCTAGCCTTTATCTCATTAAGAGCATCACCGCTATCCGGGATCAGGTCTTTACCGTCTATGAGATAGGCACCTTTTTCATATAAACTGATCATTATATACTCCTTAACTGATATTTACAGTCTGGCACTGTCAACGTTTTCCTTGAACCATTCGTATGCCAGTCTGACGCCCTCTTCAAGTTCAACCTTGTGAGTAAATCCGAGAGCATGCAGCTTGTCTACATTGGTAAGCTTTCTGGGGGTTCCATCAGGCATCTTGTCATTCCAGACGATCTGTCCTTCATATCCAACGATACGCTTGACTGTCATAGCCAGCTCCTTTATCGTAACTTCCTTGCCTGTACCTATATTGACATGTTCCTCCCCGTCGTAATTTTCCAGCAAAAATACACAGGCATCTGCCATATCATCAACATACAGGAACTCCCTTAGCGGTGTTCCGGTTCCCCATAGTTCCACGCTGGGAACTCCGTTTATCTTGGCATCATGGAATTTTCTGATCATCGCCGGCATGACATGCGAGCCTGACAGATCGTAGTTATCATGAGGCCCATACAGGTTGGTAGGCATGCAGCTGATAAAGTTATCGCCGTACTGTCTCTTATAGAACTTGCACATTTCAAGGCCGGCTATCTTGGCGATGGCATATGCCTCGTTAGTCTCCTCCAGAGGGCCGGTTAAAAGTGCGCTCTCCGGTATCGGCTGAGGTGCCATTCTCGGATATATGCATGTGCTTCCGAGGAACAGGAGTTTCTTGACCTTGTATCTGTGTGCGCAGTCTATAACGTTGCACTGTATCTGCATATTCTCGTATGCAAAGTCCGCAGGAGCTGTATTGTTGGCATTTATTCCTCCGACCTTGGCCGCTGCCAGCACAACCACATCGGGTCTTTCTGACTCAAAAAACTCTCTTACCGCAGCCTGTTCCTTAAGATCGAGTTCCTTGTGGGTACGCCCGATTATATTGGTGTATCCGCTTCTTTGCAATGAGCGTACTATAGCGCTTCCCACCAGGCCCCTGTGACCTGCAACGTAGATCTTGTCATCTTTGTTCATGTTCTACCTTCCTTCCGTATGGACAACATCCTTAAAGCCGTCCTTAATTGTATCTCCTCTGAAAATATCCTCTGCTTTTAACGGTGCAGCGGGAAATTTATCGTATCCTGTCCTGTCTCCCTCCTTGGGATAATAAAAGTCTACCCCGTGAAGTTCGTATCGGATCAGGTCATATTCGCCATAGCCCTGCTGCCTGACGATGTATTCGGGTGTAACGAAGCCTGTCATCTCTGATCCGAATGTAAACCCCCGATACAGCACAAAAAGGCACAGAGCAGTTTTGTATATTATGCTCCTGTCATATTTGGACAGGAACCTGAAGTAAACAAATCCGAGAGTCAGCACCGGGGCCAGATACAGGAACACACAACAGTATCTGATATTCGGCGATGTTGCGATAAAAAACGCAAAGCTTAAGTCTATCGTCGTTATCATCACCAGTTCCGGAATATACTCTTTCTTTTTTCTGATAAATGCAAAAACAAGTATCACGAGGAGCACCGCTATCGAAAAAAGTCCAAGCAGAAAGGCTCCTTTATTGACCGTATCCAGTCCGTTAAACCAGTCAAAGATCCAGTCCTTTAAAGGTTCGTCAAATCTGGTCACATCACTGTGTCCGCGTCCGAACACCTGGATCTCTTTGGAATCATATTCAGCAAGTCCCTTCGGGATCTTGAAATCAAAGTTAAAAATATCTATGCCCGGCACTGGATAAACGAGATAGCCGGAGAGTATCACATTCCTTATGATAAAAGGCAGCAACAATCCTGCTCCCATGCAGATGTATGATAATATGGCCTTTATCTTTTTACCGTCGATCATTATCCACAGCGGATATACGACTATCAGGGTAATGAGCACCGCAGATATCTTTATGCTGCCGATCATCAGGCAGACCAGTGCCAGCAGCGCATAAGGATAGTATTCCCGAACCTTCCTTTCGCACAGATCCATATAGGTGATCACTGTGTAAAGGACCATCAGAACGACAAAATAATCCGATGCCGGAGACACCATTTCGTCAAATATATTAAGGATGTAATAAACTGCCACAAATCTCGGGAGCATCGATAGTCCCGGAGCGGTAAATCCCTGTTTGCCAAAGATACTCAGACTGTGTGCAAAAACCAGGAACGCGAGCAGTCCCTGACATACGTGAAACGATCCCAGCCCCAGAAAAGCAAAACTGAAGAGGGCACTAAGTGCAAAGGCCGAACTGTTATATGCAAGCCTCGTATGCAGGTTGCCTAATCCGGGGATCACGCCGTATTCTTCGATCCATCTGATGCTTTGTGCATGATAAAGATCCGAATCATAATGAATGTATCCGTGTGATGTCCCATACGCAAACAAAAGGAACAGCAGTGCTATTCCAATTGCTTTAAGTGCTCCGCATCCCTTAAGGGAATCGGATATCTCTTTCTTTATCGCGGTACCGTTGATAAGCACCAGTATCGCGCATATCAGGCACAGAATGATATTTGAAAGCGCAGAAACCCTGTAAAACAGGCTGAACACCTGTGCATATACTGTCTGGATACAGATTCCGGCTATCAGGATATGTACCGTTCCTCTGACACGATAATTCTCGTGTGCCCCGGTTATCCTCAAAAAGGAAAACCCGAGAATATATCCAGTTATCATTATGTAGCCGAATATCAGCGCAACAGAAATCATTTACTTTTTCGAAGCCTTGAATTCCTCACAGTCAGAGCCGACGATGTTCTTCATATCAGAATCCATCATCATACGTACGAGGCCCTTAAAGTCGACATCCTTTTTCCATCCTAGTGTCTTTTCTGCCTTGGTGCAGTCACCCCAGAGGAACTCTACTTCAGCGGGGCGGTAGAATTCGGGATTAACGTCAACGAGCAGTCTGCCGCTTGAACTGTCATAACCCTTTTCATCTACACCTGTTCCTTCCCATCTTATATCAATGCCGATCGTTTTGAATGCTTCTTCGACGAATTCTCTGACCGTATGTGTCTCGTTCGTTGATAGGACGAAATCATCAGGCTTATCCTGCTGTAGCATCATCCACATGCCCTTAACGTAGTCTCCCGCAAAGCCCCAGTCGCGCTTGGCGTTCATATTGCCCAAAGAAAGCTTGTCCTGTTTGCCCGCCATAATGTTTGCTATAGCCAGAGTTATCTTTCTGGTAACGAAATTCTCTCCCCTTCTGGGTGATTCATGGTTGAACAGGATTCCGTTGCATGCGAACATGTTGTAGCTCTCACGATAATTGACCGTGATCCAGTATGAATAAAGTTTGGCAGCACCGTAAGGGCTCTTGGGATAGAAAGGAGTCTTTTCAGACTGGGGAGCAGTTTCGGGTATCCCTCCGAACAGTTCGGAAGTTGAAGCCTGATAGAAACGGCAGTTGCCTCCGTTTACCCTGATAGCTTCCAGCAGCTTCAATGTGCTGACACCTGTAGCATCAGCGGTATATTCCGGAACTTCAAACGATACGCCTACATGGGACTGGGCTGCAAGATTGTATACCTCTGTAGGTCTGATCTCAGCTATCAGTCTCATCAGATTGCTCGAATCGGTCGTGTCTGAAAAGTGAAGGAAGAACTTCACTTTGTTGTATTCGGAATTGATGATGTGGTCTATCCTGGCGGTATTTGAAATACTGTGCCTGCGGATGAGCCCGTGAACTTCATATCCTTTCTCGAGTAGCAGTTCGGCCAGATAAGAACCGTCCTGTCCCGTTATTCCTGTAATGAGTGCTACTTTCTGCATATCTTCTTCCTTTCTGTATCTGTAGTTCAGTCAGTTTCCGGCTGAGTTAAAAAAAGAATTCCATGTTATACATGATCAATGAAACGAGTATTCCCAGTACCGCGCCGACCGCCACCTGAAGGGGTGAATGTCCTATCAGTTCCTTCAGTGCTTTGTCAGGTCCGATGTCGTTACCCATGTTCTTAAACAGCTCTACCATATCGTTTATGACCTCACCCTGTCTGCCGGTCTCGCGTCTGACGCCCATGGCATCATACATCGTTACCAGGGCAAATATGAATGTCATGGCAAATTCAAAGCTGTTGACTCCGTATTTAAGAAACGTAATGGTACAAAGCGCGCACACCGTAGCCGAATGGGAGCTGGGCATTCCTCCGCCTCCCACCAGTCTCTCGGCAACGAACTTTCTGTTAAAGGCCACATATATCACCGTCTTTATAACCTGAGCTATGAGCCAGGCCGTTACCGGTGCCATTAATAATATATTGTGAAGCATCAGTCAGAAACCTTTCTGTTATAATTCACTGATATACCGGCTGATCGCATCATGCCAGTCGGCAAACTGATATCCTCCGGTCAGTTTGAACATGTAGTTTTCAAGTACCGAAAACTTCGGTCTGTCGGCAGAATTGGGATTCATTTGTTTGTATTCGTCGCTGCTCACATGCTTAACCCTGGTGGGTTTGCCCGCCAGGCGGAAGATCTCCTCAGTAAAATCGGCCCAGCTGCATTTACCTTCACATGTTCCATGGAACAGTCCGTAATTATTCGTAGACACCAGGCTCTTTATAGCAGAAGCGAGCTCTGCGGATGAAGTAGGGGATCCGATCTGATCATCAACGACCGTAACCTCATCATGATCTTCACTGAGACGGAGCATTGTCTTAACAAAGTTTTTGCCGTCTCCGTACAGCCATGCCGTCCTAATGATAAAGGATCTGTCCGTCATCTGGCGGACGAATTCCTCACCGGCCAGTTTGGTCCTGCCATACATGGAAACAGGTCCGACAGGATCAAATTCCGTATACGGAACACTTCCGTCACCACAAAATACATAGTCGGTTGACACGTGAATCAGTTCGGCTCCGGTTTCCGAAGATGCTATTGCCAGATTTCTGGGACCTATCGCGTTGATCCTGTATGCCATGTCCTGTTTGGTCTCGCACAGGTCTACAGCCGTCATTGCTGCACAGTTTATGATCGCATAGGGTCTGACCTCTTTTACAAAGGACATCACACTGTCTATATCAGAGATATCAAGGCTCTTGATTCCTTCTATACCGAAATCCGTATTTATCAGTTCATAATCGGATTCGCCCGCATACACCCTGTTTATCGCTCTTCCCAGTTGTCCGTTGCATCCCGTTACGATAATCTTTTTCATGTAAAAGGCCATACCTTTCCTAATTTTATAAATATCTTATATATTTTACTATTTTAACCGTCCATAAACAAGCACTAATTGGCCTTGGTATTGGACTGTGAGAACTACTTGTGCTATACTATCGTTTGACATATTTTACGGGTTTAAGAAATTATCATGAAGAGACATATATTAACTGTTTTGGCTGTTTCAATATCATTGACCTTATGTGCATGCTCATCATCCGGTAACGGCGATGCTGCTGTCGCGCCCACGACTGAAGCTATTACCCAGACTGAGCCTACGCAGTCCGCTCCGTCGGATGTTACATCAAACGAAGACCAGGATGCACCCCCAGCTCCGGGAATGGTCAGAAGCCGTATTACCAATGATTGGGTCAGCCAGGAACAAAACGATACCCGGCCGGTCGCACTGATGGTTCCTAACTCAGCCACCGCCAGCCACTATGGACTGTCCAAAGCTTCAGTTCTTTATGAAGCCAATGTTGAAGGAGATATGACCAGACTCATGGCCATCATCGATGACTGGCAGGACGACCCAAAGCTTGGTAATATCCGCAGCTGCAGGGATTATTTCCTGTACTGGTCCTTTGAGTGGGATTCGATATACATACATTACGGCGGTCCGTGGTACATATATGATGTCCTGGGCAGGCAGGATACCGATAACATCGACTGCATAGCCCAGCCTGACGTTGGTAAATACAATAACGCCTATGAAGATATCGTTTACAGGGATACAGCCAAGAATGAGACTGATAATGCCTTCACTTCCGGTAAGCTGATCAGGGAAGCCTGCGATCATCTGGGGATATCTCTGAAATACAGGGACGGCTACTGTGACTATGATCACTTTAAATTTGCTCCGTATGATGCTCCGAACACTCTCGAACAGTATCCGGATGCCATACCCGCCGGCAAGATCGATTTGTCAGATGCATATCCGAACACAAATACCTACTTCATCTATAATGAGGAGACGGGAACTTACGACAGATTTCAACGGTTCCCCAAGGGTACGGATGAGCCGCATCTGGATCTGGCCAACAATGAACAGCTGACATTTAAAAATGTCATAATTCAGAACACATATTACGAGGTTCGAGATGAGCTGGGCTATCTGGCGTTCCAGTGCCATGATACCACCAGGGACGGATGGTATTTCACTAACGGCAAGGCTATTCACATCACCTGGAAAAAGGAAGCCGATTACAGTCCCACGAAATACTATGATGACAACGGGGAACAGGTTGAATTTAACACCGGCAAGACCATGATCCTCATCGTTGAAGACGGAGATACCTTTACCATAGATGATAAAGAGTATTCAGGCAAAAAAGGTAAATGACACTTTGCAAAGTGCAGTATAAAAACCCGACCGTTACCGGTCGGGTTTATTACTTTAAGATCATATAGATTTATTCTCCGAGGCCGTTCTCAATTGCACCGACGAGCGCCTTAAGTGCTTCCTCCTCGTCTTCTCCGTCGCATGAAAATTCTATCTCATCCCCACACTTTACACATGCTCCCAGCACGCTGAGAACGCTCTTTGCATTTGCAGTATTGCCTCTGAAAGCAAAAGTGATCACAGACTTAAAACGCATTGCTTCCTTGCATAATATCCCTGCCGGTCTTAAATGAAGACCTGTGGGATTCTTTATAATCACTTTCTGACTAACCATCTGTTATTACCTCAATATACTTCGCTTTAGCACGATGCTCTATTACATCGCATCATAATAATCATATCATTTTTCAATGCATATCACAAGACTTCGTCATTCTTGGCTCTGTTCTTTTCTGACCAGATGGAGCGTCACGCTGATCGTATCGCTCATCCTGACACCTGAAGGCAGAGTGAAGCTGACAGGAACGCTGTAGAACCCTTCTTCAGGCTCTGTGATGCCCTTGTCAGACATCCATGATGATACGTCTACCGTAGGCTTAACAGCATCTTTGTTCAGGATCGATACATTATCCGAAAGACCTATGATCTCGAGCAGCGCACCCTCATCAAGAACTATTGATGCATCATAACCTTCGGGAACTCCGGTTATGGTTATATCATCTCTTTCTATATTGATATGCTTTGAAGTCTCAGGTTCGATAAATACCGTAACGTAATACCTCGAATCTGAGCCGTTAACGAGGCTGACTCCACTCGGAAGATATCTCGTTATATCAACCTCAGCGGTAAAGTCGCTCTTTTCATCAGATATGTTGATCGCTTCCTTGGGTACTTCAATAGAAGTTACAGAATCAACGATCGAAGTATCCCCACTGATATATGCCGTGTCTTTGTCCGAAGATATCTCTCCGGTCGCGCAATATCCGCTGGCAGCTGCACCTTCTACCGAGAATACAACGGGAACTACAGCCGTTTTTAAGATGCTGATCTTAACGCCGACAGATTTGATATTGGGCGAAGCTTTTGACGAATCTATAAGATTTCCTTCGGAATCATAGAGCTTGATATCCGCATTCGTACTGATGCTCTGAGTAAGACCCGTAACGTCTATCTCTGCTCTGGCCGATGCAATGGAATCTATCAGTGATTCGGCTCCCTGAACAACAACTATGTTCTGGTTTATGGTCGTGTCCCCGATTATATAATCATCTGCAGGCAAGCCTGTAGTGCTGGCTACGATGGAGAGTGTCTTGGTCTTTTTATTCTCGATATTGAGCTTCACGGTATCGATGCTGCCCTGAATGCTCATTATCTTGTCCTGATATGCTTTGGTGGACAGCCTGATCGAAATGGTATCGAGGCTGCTCAGCTCCATAATGTCCGCAGTGGCTTCGATATCACTCGAACTGATCTCCGATATTACAGAGCGCGGTGCTCTGATAGTCACTCTGGATATTACATCAGACTGGTCGAGTACTTCATATACTCTGGATGACCCGGTAATGATATCCGTATTCAGCAGAGTAACCGGTATATTGTAAAACGACTGCGTTACTGCCGGATCCGAGATACTCGTTACTATTGCCCAAAGGAAAAAAGAGGCGATCAAAGATATGATCTTAAGCCCCATATTATTGGAAATCTTTTTAAGGAAGTCTTTAACGGTATTATTTTTCACCTTTAGTCCTTCCTTTCCAGAGGAACTTCTTGTCTTTGCCCTCTTCTTCGTTCTTGTTCTGGATTATCTTCAGTTTGTCCTTAAGACCCTCCTGATCCAGATTTCTGTACAATCTGCCCATGTAAGCAACACTGATATGTCCCGTTTCTTCGGAAACAATAACAGTCATGGAGTCGGTAGCTTCAGAAATTCCCACACCCGCGCGGTGTCTGGTTCCCAGCTCCTTGCTCAGCATCATGTTGTCAGACAGGGGAAGATAACAGGTTGCAGATGTGACTCTGTTACCGCGAACGATAACTGCTCCGTCATGCAACGGAGTATTATGTTCAAAGATATTAATAAGAAGCTGACTGCTGACTATAGCATCAACTTCAATACCGGTCCTTTCGTATTCCGACAGAGACTGTTCCTGTTCAATAACTATGAGAGCACCTGTCCTGACCTTGCCCATCTCAAAGCAGGCCTTGGTTATCTCATTGATGGTTCTGTCGGAAAAACGTCCGAATTCGCTTCCGGAACGGGAGATATCGAACGGTATTATAGACAGGATCATCTTCTTGTTTCCCAGTTCCTCCATAGCTCTTCTAAGCTCAGGCTGCAGGATTACAACAACGGCTATAACTGCAACCGAGAACAGATTGTTCACAATCCACAGTATCGTATTCATTTCAAATACAGCGGCGAGGAGCACAAAAACAGCGATTATCAGTATTCCCTTGAGCAATGACCACGCCTTGGTCTTTTTTATCCAGACCAGGATGTTATATATCAAAAAGGAAATAATGATAATCTCCAGAACATCGGCTATCCTGATACTTGACGCTTGGGAAAAGTATGTTTGCAGGGTTCTTATTATATCCGACATTTATTCCTCGTCATCATCATCGTAATCTATATGTCTCACAGGCCTTGAAGTTCGCGAAGGTGCTGCGGAATTAATCTTTTTTACTCTCTTTCTGGAAACCGGGTAAGTAACCTTAGGTACAGCTTTGACATAGTAATAATACTCATCATCCTCAAACTGAACCTTTTCCGCCCGGTTATAATCGACATTAAATCTCAGGAACTGGGCGATGAAACCGGCTACCACAGCCAGTATCGTTCCCAGCAGTATCCCGCCTACAGAAATGTCAGCGTTCATAGACAGCGAGCAGATCAGAAGTATTATCGCATCTGCTATGGCTCCTGCAGCTATCGCTATCGGCCATGCATAATCTATGGGCAGTCGTCGTATCAGGTATACTATGACAACGGTTATGGCAAACGCGATGATAAGCACGAGCATTACCTTGTTATCCAGCACACTGTCGATGACCATCCTGAATCTGGTCGCCATATCCTCCGTTTCCATCGAGCCGAGTGATGAGGCGGTAGAATTGATGCTGTTTATCGAGTAGGCTACGATAACTCCGCATGCTATTGAAACAGCCGAGTACGGTCCCCCTACCAGTCCCATGACAACCGGAAGAACGTAGGGGATACCCATCATGCATGCTATGGGTGTCAGAACTACAACTATTGTATCCTTGGGTGAAAACCTGAAGTACAAAAGGAAGAGTACTACGAACAGAACCAGTACGACTACAGCAGCCTCCAGTGCCAGTGCATACATATGCAGTACCACGAACAGAGCTGAAACCACTACGATAAAATTAAGCGGCATAAACGAACACATCAGCGCAACAACCAGCACGATGGAAATGTTGTCTATCTTTTGCATGTATCCCAGTTTTGAATTGATGGTGATCAGGGCTACAAGCGCCAGTATCAGTTTCAGAACGGGATTGATATACACTTCATATTTGTTAAAGAAATTGTTAACGTTTTGTTTGATCTCAAGCAAAGTCGACATTGGTCCGCCCTCATTTATCGCTCATGTTTTCAAGGGTTCTCAATCCCTTGTAATAGTCCTTAAGACTGCGTTTGGCTTTGAAATATCTGTATGTATATACGAAATATGCGATAACAACATATCCGCCGACAAGGCAAAGATAGACAATGATCATGTTCTTGCCTGTCTTTAGCATATCCATCTTGTAAATATTGGCCATCAGTTCTTCAGAATTGTAAAACAGATAGACCGATAAAAGAAGCACAAACGACAACGTAGCAGCGATAATGGCTTTCAGTATCTGAAGGCCAATATAATCGCTGCGAAAATAGTTGACTATATTCATGTTTTTCCTGCCTTCGTTCTTTTCATACGAGGCAAGCCTGGTCATCAGAATGACCTTGTCTTTATCTACCATATGAACCCCGGCTTACATAAACCTCATTTTGTTGCCGTCAGATTCTCTCCTCTTCTGAACATGCTCCGGAGCGGGCTTGTTCATTCCGAACGCATTCTTGAAGCCACCGGCTATGTTATTCTTGCAGGCTTCGCAGTATCTGCCTGAACGTATCATGGCTCCGCAGGCCTCACATGCGATCCTGATAGGTGAATCCTCCGAGAACTGGAGTCTCTCCTCTCTGATCCACTGGCGGATCTGATTGATATCGGCATCAACATTCTCTGATAATTCCTGTATGTCACATCCGGGATGATCCTGAACATATGCCTTGGCTACCTGGAACAATTCCTCCTGGGCAGTCATACATTCAGGACAAATGATCGGTCCCAAAACATAATTAAACAGCTTTCCGCATTTTCTGCAATTTCTGACGTTCATATACTCATCCTTTCTATATACCCCTTCCGACAGTCAGGGTAATAAAATATATCTCGCAGGGAAAATCCGCGAGTATAGTACGCGATATCTCGTCTATCGTGCTGCCGGTAGTATAGATATCATCTACTATCATGATTGTCTTTAATTTTACATCATCTGTGCCTATTTTAAAAGCCCCCTTTAAATTAATTTGGCGCTCTTTAAGGCCCAGTTCCTTAAGCGGAACCGTCTTTTTTGATCTCAGTATCAGCTGATCGTTTACGGGGATTTTGGTAAGGTTAGAGATTTCCTTACACAACAGGAGAGATTGATCATATCCTCTCTTAAGAAGTTTGGAGCGGTGGATCGGAACCGGTATCAAAGCATCAGGATCAACTGCACGTATAAAATCCTTATGTCTTTCAACCATAGCCCGTGCATAGAATCCGGCATATTCAGCCCTGCCTTTGTTTTTAAACCTGAACAGCGAATCGGATATACTGCCATATTCAAAAACCGATACGCCTCTGTTATAAAAATGCACTCTGTTGGTACAGTCTCTGCAATACTCACTCTCATCGGTAAGAGCCTTTCCGCATTTTAAGCAGTACGGTTCTTTGATAAAACGGAGTTTTTTAAAACATTCACGGCATATATATCTTCCGCATCCGCCTGTCGGTTCATCACATACCGGACATCTGGGCGGAAACAGGAGATCTTTGATCATTTCACTCGTCATTTATGTGCTCATCACCTCCCTGATCCTTTCAGCCAGGCTGGTATACCTCTCATATGTGCTCTCGTTATCTATCATCTGCCTGACAGTTGACGGGTCACCCAGTATGACTACGCAGTTTCTGGCTCTGGTAACTGCCGTATACAGGAGATTACGATTAAGAAGCATCCTGGGGCCCTGCAATATAGGGAATATCACCGCAGGATATTCTGATCCCTGAGATTTATGAACCGTGATAGCATAGGCGAGTTCCAGCTCCTCGAGATTGCCCAGGTCATACTCAACCCGGCGGTTTTCGTCAAACTCGACTGTCATTGTTTTATCATACCTGTTTATGCTCCGTATGATCCCGGTGTCACCGTTAAATACACCCTTGCCCTGATCTATCGGTATCCCGTACCTGCTAAGGACCTGCCATTCAAGCTGATAATCGTTTTTGACCTGCATGACCTTGTCACCGGTCCGAAACAGTCTGTCCTGGTGTTCATACTCATCCTTGGTACCGTCATTCGGATTTAAATATTCCTGCAGCACCCGGTTCAGACCCTCTACTCCGAGATTGCCCTTTTTCATGGGCGTCAGAACCTGTATGTCCATGGGTGTAGCATTCACATAGCCCGGCAGTTTCTCGGTAATAAGCTGAACCATGTGTTTGTAGATAACACGATGATCATTTCTTTCAAGCAGAAAGAAGTCCTTGCTCTTATTGTTAAGATCTATCTGTTTGCCCTCATTTATCTTGTGAGCATTTACAACTATGTCGGACTCTCCTGCCTGGCGGAATATCCTCTTTAACATAACCGTGGCGAATGCTCCGGAGTCGATCAGGTCCCTCAGTACCTGTCCCGGGCCGACTGATGGCAGCTGATCCACATCACCGACCATGATGAGTCTGGTGCCTACGCTGATGGCATTTAGCAGTGCTTTGAACAGGTGTATGTCTATCATCGACATCTCGTCTATTATCACTACATCTGTCTCCAGCGGATTCTCTGAATTCCTTTCAAACATCGGCGCTCCTTCATCGAGAGCTGATCCTCCGTTCACCTCGAGCAGACGGTGTATGGTCCTGGCTTCGTATCCCGTAGCTTCCTGCATACGCTTGGCCGCTCTTCCCGTAGGTGCTGCCAACATGATGTCCATGCCTTTGGCATCAAAGTACCTAATAAGTGTATTGATCGTAGTGGTCTTGCCTGTTCCGGGGCCACCCGAGATAATGGTCACTCCGTTTCGTACGCACTTAAACAGCGCATCATTCTGCAATTCATCGGCTGTCAGACCCTGTTCTTTCAGAACACTTGATAATATCCTCTTAATATCTGGAATCTCCTCATTAAAGGATTCATCATCCATGGAGATATCAAGTTCCCGAAGCAGCATGGCACATGTCAGCTCACAGTTGTAGTATGCGCTCAGGTATACCCTGTTTTTCTTAACTATGAGTTTCCCGTCAACGGCCAGGTTCTCTATCATGGGATATATGTTTTCTTCGTCCACCCCGAGGATCTGAGAAGCTCTGTTAAGGAGCTCATCCATCGGCAGATATATATGCCCTTCCTGGGCAGCGCATTGCATCGTATACAGGCTTCCGCAACGTATTCTGTACTCCGAATCAACATTGATCCCCATTTTCGATGCGATCTCATCAGCGGTACGGAATCCTACGCGCGGAATATCTTCGGCTATCCTGTACGGATTCTCCATCATTATCCCGTACATGCCCTCACGGTATTTTTCATATATCTTTACGGCCAGATTGTTACTGATACCGTATTGCTGTAGAAATATAAAAGCCTGCCTCAGTTCCTTTTTCTCATAGACCTGCGAACCAATCTCCTGTGCGATTCGCGGACTTATCCCCTTTATCTCCGATAATCTCTCCGGTTCGTTCTCCATTATCCTGAAAGTATCCGATCCGAATCTGTCAACTATACGGACAGCCAGTTTTTCTCCGATCCCTCTTATCGCTCCCGAAGACAGATAGCGTATTATCGCTGTCGTATCCTGCGGCATGATCTCCTCAAATCGTGATACCTTAAACTGCATTCCGTAGGTCGGATGTTCGATGTACTCACCATGAAGTTCAAGGCTCATTCCGTTCTCAGCGCCCGGAATAGTCCCAACGCAAACAATCTCCTGCTGATCGCTGTCCGTCAGCAGGAGTACGGTATATCCGTTTTCTTTGTTTTCAAAGATTATGTGGTCGACATGACCGGTGATCTTTTCCATGAGATTACAGGTTATAGTTTCTCTTCATCTGTTCGTACAGGCTCTGAGCCAGTCCCAATCCCTGATTTTCGGTAGAAGTATCCGCTATTTTCGCTATGGTCTGATCCTTAAAGTAATCGACCATGCTGGTAGAATAGTTGGTGGCATTGGATTTGTCCGCAACGGCATCTACAGTCTTTTGCATGGCTTTAAAGACCTGCTCCAGAAAATAAGCCTCAAACTGCTTGCATGCGCCTAGAAGCTCATCCTCCGAAGCTGTTTCATAGTTCATTGATGTAATATTATCGGACAGTTTGTTGGCAGCTGTATTCTGAGCCTGATAATATTCGGCATATGCACTTGAAAGATTACCTACATCCATTTTCTGCTCCGTTACGAAAACTATCTCTTAAGGTTATTAGCGGTCTGCATCATCTCATCCGTGGTTGTGATAGCCTTGGAGTTCATCTCATATGCTCTCTGGGCAACTATGAGGTTTACCATCTCAGTAGCGACCTGGACATTTGAGCCTTCAAGGTATCCCTGAACTATACGTGATTTCTGAACGTTATTGCTCTTTGATTCATTGACTGCCACACCGGATGCAGCAGTTGCCTTCCAGAGAGAATCACCTGTTCTGAACAAACCTCCGGGATTGTTAAACTGATAAACACCTATTGTCATTCCGAGCGACCTGGCATTATTATTTGCATCCGGATAACATATCGTTCCGTCAGCCGTAACTGTTACCCTGCTCGTCATATACTGATTGCCCAAAGTGATGGGCTTGCCGTTGGTATCAAGAACCGGCAGACCGTCCTGTGTTGTGAGCATCATTCCGGCAGTACCGTTTGTAGCCCACGTAAAGTCTCCGTTTCTAGTATAAACGGTATCACCGTTGGTATTTCTTATAGCAAAAAATCCTTCTCCTTCGATCGCAAACGCCGTATCTGACTGCGAATCAAGGAGACTTCCCTGTGTAAATATTGAATTGATCGATGAATTCCTGACACCCAGTCCTACCTGCGAAGATGTAGGCTTGGGATCTCCGTTGGCTGTGGTTGTAGCCGTCTGAAGATTCTGGTAGAGCAGTGATTTAAACTGTGCTGCCTGTGTCTTATATCCCATCGTGTTAACATTTGCCAGGTTGTTGGCTATGGTATCCACGTTAGTCTGCTGTGCGTTCATGCCTGTTGCGGCGGTCCATAAGCTTCTTACCATTTATCTATACCTCCTTACAGTTTACCGAGCTGGTTAGCAGCTACTTCAAGTGTCGAATCTATCGTGGTAATGAGTTTCTGATTGCTCTCATATGCTCTCTGTACAGTTATCATATCGACCATTTCGGATACAACCTTAATATTTGAGGTCTCCAGAAATCCCGAATATATCTGGGCAGGAGATTCTGTTTCGGTCGCACCTTCTATAGGCTCAAAGAAGTTCTCTCCATAGCGCTTAAGATAATCATAATCCTCGAAATCCGTGATCTGAATGGTTCCGACCACGCGTCCGTTCTGGATTACCTGTCCGCTCGTATTGATTACAGTATCGGGGATCAGAGTATTGATCTGAATGTGATTGCCGTCGGTGCCCAGTACGAAATCTCCGTCCTGAGTCTTAAGATACCCTTCGGCATCGTGAGTGAAGTTACCGTCTCTGGTATATTTTACAGAAGTGTTGCCCGATTTGTCCTGGAATTCAACTGCAAAGAATCCCCTGTCGGTCAAAGCCAGATCGAATGTGTTGGCAGTTTCTTTCATAGGGCCCTGAGAAAAATCGGTATAGCCTTCGCCTACCTTGACTCCGGGGTTGTTATATCCGAGTCTCTTGGCTGTACCGTATCCTTCGGAGGCATCCTTTATCTTAAAAGCCAGCATGGCGTCGAATGACTGGGACGTAGCACCTTCCTTTTTGTATCCGTTAGTGTCCGCGTTGGCGAGGTTGTTCGTCAACACATCCATTCTGCGTTCCTGTTGGATCATTCCCGTCCAGGCGGTGTACAGTCCCTTTACCATGCTTTATTTCCTTTCTAAACGTCGCCTCTGTATCCCGACAGGAACTCGACATATTTGCCGGTACCTATGGCAACCGCGGTCATTGGATCTTCGGCCGTCATGGTATTTATACCTGTCTTTTCGGATATGAGTTCTTCGAGTCCGTGTAACAGACTTCCTCCGCCTGTAAGGACTATTCCTCTGTCAGCTATATCTGCTGCCAGTTCGGGAGGTGTCTGCTCGAGAACGCCGTGGATGGCTTCAACTATCTGGGTCGTTGCCTCGCTCAAAGCCTCTTCGGTCTCTTCTGATGTGACCTCAACAGTAACGGGCAATCCTGTGATCAGATTTCGTCCTCTTACTGCCATTGTCTCGGAAGATGAGCCCTTGAAAGCCGTTCCTATCTTAATCTTGAGATCTTCGGCTGTTCTCTCACCGATGTGGAGATTGTGCTTTCTCCTCATGTAGCGGACGAGCGCTTCATCAAAGTCATCGCCTGCTACCTTTATAGATGCGGATACGACCGTTCCACCGAGTGATATTACCGCGATGTCGGATGTTCCTCCGCCTATATCCACGATCATATTACCGTATGGTCTTGAAATATCAATTCCGGCACCGATGGCTGCAGCTATGGGCTCCTCGATGATCGAAACTTCTCTGGCGCCGGCCATCATAGTTGCATCCTCAACGGCCTTTTTCTCAACCTCGGTGACTCCCGAAGGAACACAGACCGCTATACGGGGTTTTCTGAATGTTTTTTTGCCCAGAGCCTTCTGGATGAAATACTTCATCATCTGCTCTGTAACTTTATAGTCAGAGATAACGCCCTGTCTTAGAGGACGTACCGCAATGATATTGCTGGGTGTTCGACCAAGCATGAGCCTGGCGTCTTCACCTATCGCTTTAACCTTATTAGTGTCTCTGTCAAATGCTACAACCGAGGGCTCTTTGAGTACTACCCCGCGTCCTCTTATATAAACCAGGATACTGGCCGTTCCCAGATCGATACCTATGTCGGTAAATGATGACATCTTATTCTCCCTTTCATTGTCCAAAATTTTTCCAATAAGATTATACTTTAATGCTTCGGATTTTGAAAGAGATTTAATATTTTTTTAACAGAAAAAGGACGCATAATGACGATCCTTCATCGTAAATGCATCCTTGCGATATTTTTATCGGCTTCTTTTCAGTTTTTCTTAACCCCTTTGGCGGGTTTTTTTATCATTTTTTTGATAAACGCGCCCGTATATGAATCCTTGCATTCGGCAACTTGCTCGGGTGTACCTTTGGCTATCACGGTTCCTCCCCTGTCTCCTCCTTCGGGTCCCATATCGATTATGTAATCGGCGCATTTTATCACATCAAGATTATGTTCAATGACAACCGCGGTGTTTCCTTCATCCACCAGCCTCTGTATGATGTCTATCAGCTTCTTGACATCATCAAAGTGAAGTCCTGTCGTAGGTTCATCCAGGATATAAATCGTATTGCCGGTGCTCTTTTTCGAAAGTTCGGTGGCTAGCTTTATCCTCTGGGCTTCTCCGCCGGACAGAGTTGTTGAGGGCTGTCCCAGTTTGATGTATGAGAGTCCCACGTCATTGAGAGTTTCTATCTTGCGTCGCACGCTCGGTACATTTTCAAAGAAAGGTACGGCATCTTCGACCGTCATATCTAGGACTTCATATATGTTTTTGCCCTTGTACCTGACATCGAGAGTCTCGCGGTTGTATCTTTTGCCTCCACATACCTCACACGGAACATACACATCGGGGAGGAAATGCATCTCGATCTTGACGATTCCGTCACCTGAGCAGGCTTCACAGCGGCCGCCCTTGACATTAAAGCTGAACCGTCCCTTGCTGTACCCCTTCGCCTTGGCATCGGGTGTTGAAGCAAAAAGGTCTCTTATCTGGTCAAATGCCCCTGTATATGTAGCCGGATTCGACCTGGGCGTCCTGCCTATAGGTGACTGGTCAATGTTTATCACCTTGTCGAGCTTGCCGATCCCTGTCATTCCTTCATGTTTGCCCGGAATTACATGCGCTCTGTTAAGCTCTTTGGCCAGGCGTTTATACAATATCTCATTTACCAGTGAACTCTTACCGGATCCGGATACTCCCGTCACACAGGTGAAAACTCCTATGGGGAATTTGACGTCTATGGATTTAAGATTGTTTTCAGCGGCCCCTTTTACGGTCAGGAATTCTTTTGCTTTACGTCTTTTGTCAGGAACCTCGATCTTCTTTTTGCCACTCAGATACTGTCCCGTAATGGATTCGGGAACCTTCATTATCTCCTCGGCAGTTCCTATGGCAACGACCCTGCCTCCCTCGTGTCCGGCACCGGGTCCTATATCTACGATGCAGTCCGCCTCTCTCATCGTCTCCTCATCATGCTCAACTACTATGAGAGTGTTGCCCAGATCACGCAGATGCTTCAATGTGTCGAGGAGTTTGCCGTTGTCGCGCTGGTGCAGGCCTATACTCGGCTCATCGAGAATGTAGCACACTCCGACAAGGCCGGACCCTATCTGTGTGGCCAGTCTTATTCTCTGAGCCTCTCCGCCGGATAACGATGCTGTCGCACGTGACAAAGTGAGGTAATCGAGTCCGACGTTATTAAGAAATCCGACTCTTGACCGTATCTCCTTAAGTATCTGCTCTCCGATAAGCTTCTGCTTGTCGGTTAATTGCATATTATTCAGAAAATCAAGCAGCTCCCTGACACTGTAGGATGTTACCTCATGTATGTTCTTGTCGGATACTGTTACAGCCAGCGATTCCTTCCTCAGTCTCTGACCGTTGCATTCCTGACACGGACTGATACGCATGAATTCCTCGTATTCAGCCTTCATCGTCTCGGAAAAAGTTTCTCTGTATCTTCGCTCTATATTTTTGATAAGACCCTCAAAGGTTATCGGATAATTGCCCTCTCCGCGCTGACCCACGTAATGGACGATAACCTCCTTAAAGCCTCCATAGATCATCTTGTTCTGAATACTTTCGGGCAGTTTTTCAAAAGGTGTATCAAGACTGAATTTATATTCCCTGGCCAGGGCCTGCAGTACGGCATTTGAAAAGCTTCCGTCCTTGGTTGAAGAAGCCCAGCCCGGAGCAGCCACTACTCCTTCGTTAAATGAAAGGCTTCTGTCCGGAAGTATCAGCTCGGCATCAAATTCCATCTTGTATCCCAATCCTGCGCATACAGGGCATGCACCGAACGGGTTATTGAACGAAAAGCTCCTCGGTTCGATCTCGGGAATCGATATGCCACAGTCGGGGCATGCAAAGCTCATGCTGAAATTCAGAGTCTCCTTGCCGTTAACATCCACCTTCATCACGCCTTCGGCGAGTTTGGTCGCTGTCTCTATGGAATCGGAGAGCCTGCTCTCAATACCTTCCTTGACGATCAGTCTGTCGATCACTATGTCGATATTGTGCTTTATGTTCTTGTCCAGTTCCAGTTCCTCGGACAGCTCATACATATTACCGTCTACGATCGCACGGACGTAACCACTCTTTTGTGCTCTGTCGAGTACCTTTTCATGTCGTCCCTTTTTGCCTCTGACAACAGGAGACAGTATCTGTATCTTGGTTCCGGGATCAAGTGCCATTATGATGTCCACCATCTGATCCACGGTCTGTTTCTCGATCGGGCGTCCGCATTCCGGACAATGAGGTATTCCTATCCTGGCATAAAGCAGACGAAAATGGTCATATATCTCGGTTACGGTGCCCACCGTTGATCTGGGGTTCCTGTTTGTTGATTTTTGGTCAATGGATATAGCGGGAGACAATCCCTCTATCGATTCCACGTTGGGCTTTTCCATCTGTCCCAGGAACTGTCTGGCATATGATGACAGAGATTCCATATATCGTCTCTGGCCCTCGGCATATATGGTATCGAACGCCAGAGATGATTTGCCGGAACCTGACAGTCCTGTCATAACTACCAGTTCATCCCTCGGTATGTCCAGATCTATGTTCTGAAGATTGTTCTCTGCCGCTCCTCGTATCCTAATGAAATTTTTCGTTCTGATATGTGTTGAAGCCATTTTATTATCTCTCATTCCGTCTGTTTTATCTCCGGAAACCATTATTGCTGTTCGTAATATTTGCGCAGATCTATCAGCTGATCTCTTAATTCCGCTGCCGATTCAAAGTCAAGCTCTGCTGCCGCCTTGCGCATGCGTTTTTCAACTTTATCTATCAGCTTTTTAAGCTCGTCTTTATTCATGGACTCCGGATCCTTTTCGAAACGGAGTTTCTCTTTTTCGATAGTTTTCGAGATACTGATAAGATCCCTGACAGCCTTTTCAATACTCTTGGGAGTTATACCGTGCTCTTTGTTATACTCACTTTGGAGAGCACGTCTTCTGGCAGTCTCATCTATCGCCTTTTTCATCGAGTCTGTCATTGTATCAGCGTACATTATAACATGACCGTTCACGTTTCTGGCTGCTCTTCCGACCGTCTGTATCAGGGATGTTTCCGAACGGAGAAATCCTTCCTTATCGGCATCAAGGATAGCAACGAGCGATATTTCCGGTATATCCAGGCCTTCCCTGAGCAGATTTATACCAACGAGTACGTCAAATACATCCAGCCTGAGGTCTCTTATAATCTCAGCACGTTCCAAAGTGTCTATATCTGAATGAAGGTATTTGACCCTGATTCCGACCTCTTTAAGATAATCGGTCAGATCCTCTGCCATATGCTTTGTGAGAGTTGTGATAAGTACCTTATTGTTACGTGCGGTTTCTGTCCTGATCTCCTTGATGAGGTCATCGATCTGACCCTCTACAGGGCGGACACTTATCTCCGGATCGAGCAGACCGGTAGGTCTTATCACCTGTTCAGTTCTAAGCAGTTCATGCTCCGATTCATAATTTGCCGGCGTTGCTGATACGAACAGCACCTGGTCAACTCTCTGCTCGAACTCTTCGAATTTGAGAGGTCTGTTATCCTTGGCGGACGGCAGACGGAATCCGTAATCTACCAGAGTCTCTTTTCGGCTGTGATCTCCCACATACATCGCACCCAGCTGAGGGATCGTCATATGCGATTCGTCTATGATTATAAGGTAATCGTCTCCGAAGAAATCCATCAGAGTATACGGCGGCTCACCTTCCCTGCGTCCTGACAGGTGTCTGGAGTAGTTCTCTATCCCGGAGCAGAATCCGGTCTCCAGCATCATCTCCATGTCAAAGTTGGTCCTCTCGGATATTCTCTGGGCTTCGATCAGTTTATCTTCGCTCTTAAAGTATCTGATCTGTTTTTCGAGCTCTTCGCCTATATCTCTTACGGCATTTTTCATCTTTTCCTCAGGGACAACATAGTGCGAAGCAGGAAATATCGTAACGTGATTTAATGAGGCATGCGGCCTGCCGCTTAGCGGATCGACCTCTGTTATCCTGTCTATCTCATCACCGAAAAACTCTACTCTGATGATATAGTCTCCGCCTATCGCAGGATTTATCTCGAGTACGTCTCCTCGTACCCTGAAGCAGCTGCGGTCCAGATCCATATCGTTCCTGTCATATCTCATCGCGATAAGGTCCCTTATCACATCATCCCTGTCCCTGGTCATACCGGGCCGAAGTGAGATCATCATCCCCTGATAGTCATCCGGAGAACCGAGTCCGTAGATGCATGATACCGATGCAACAACGATAACGTCCCTTCTCTCCGACAGCGCAGCTGTAGCAGAGAGCCTTAATTTATCTATCTCTTCGTTCACCGATGAGTCCTTTGCGATGTACGTATCCGAAGACGGTACATATGCCTCCGGCTGATAATAGTC
>JAILAN010000056.1 GCA_024681595.1 Lachnospiraceae bacterium | reverse complement strand
GCAGCATCCTTCTCTATTTCGAGCACTTTTTTCTCATATGACGCCTTCTGTTCCTCCAGCCTCATTTCTTCCATTCGCCTGGTATACTTCTGTTCGTTCTTATGAGTGGTAAAATACAGGCCGGTTATCATGAGGAAAATAATGGCACATATCGAAGCTACGACTATCAGCTGGTTCCGGACCTCGAAGTAGAGTTCTCTGTTGCTTACCACCATTACAACGTACCAGTCATTCATTATGCCGTTGACATAGACTGAACTCTTTTCTCCGTCACATACATAAGAAAAGCTTCCTGAGCCCGTTGACCTGATCGCGTCTAAGTACTCTGCTCCACCCTCGGCATCAAGAATGCTGGTCCCCTTCTTGTCCTCATTTTTATGTGCTATAAACAGTCCGGCACTGTCAACTATAAATCCGTATCCCTTACCGTTTACAGTCAGTTCATCCATCATCGCCTGCAGCCCTTTTAACTGGACATCCAGAGAAATGACATTCTGCCGGTCGGGGAGCATCCTGCAGACAGATATGATGATATTGCCGGTCTGTGCATCAACATACGGCGGAGTAAATGTAACCTCACAATCGGATGCTTTGGCCACCGTATACCAGTCTCTGGTTTTGGGGTCGTAGCCCTCCGGAGGCTCCCAGTTCAGTCCGTCCAGATATTTACTCATAATATATCCGTATATTCCGGTGTAGTTTTCATCAAACTGTTCGGATACATTGTTGGTTTCCTCTACCAGAAACTCATGTATACGTGCAGGCGTGGATCCGCTGATCAGCATGTGCTGTACCGAGTCGGCAGTAACATGCAGTACGTTCTCAGCCGTATTTAAATGATTCTCGACCATAGATGAAATGTTCAGCATGCGATCTTCGATGACTGCGTTGGAATTGGACACGGCAACACTGTATAGCAGTCTCGATGTATAGACCACCATAACAGTCATAAACACGAACACCAGCAGGATAGGGATAACCGTATTGTGTTTCTTGCGATCGTATTCTTTTGTGATCACTTCGTTGTTGTTATTCTCAAGATCTGTCATAAGTAGTAAAATCGTTTATTGAATCGTAAAGTATTCTTCCGGAACCTCTATCTTCGTCGTTCCAAGATATCGGCCGGGCTCGCCAAAGATATATGTATCCTGATAAATCAGGAAAATGTTGTCAAACCTGTCACCTGTTTTGGCATCTGTATATCCTGACCCGTTCCAGTCAACTCCGGGTGAAAAGACCTTGTAAGCCTTGGCCAGATCGTCTATGCTGTCAAGTTCACTTTCTCCCAGTATCACATTTCTGGCATGCTCTGCCAGTCCTGCGGAAACGGTATAGCCGTATGAATAAGTCCAGGTGCCGAATCTGCCTGCACCACCGTTTGCAACAACTGCCTCCTCTACCTTGGCAGTTATGGTTTCAAAGTCCCCGGCATACTGGTTAAGATCAAGATCCAGTGCTCCGGGATAACCCATAAGGGGAGAAGGAAGATCAGCCTCGATAAAATATCCTCCACATTCAAGAAGGCTCCTTATAAGAGGCTCTGTATGTGCATCATTGGTACAAAAATATGCCGAATTCTGTCCAAATTTATCTACCCACTCGGGAACATGCTCAGTTATGAACGCCTGCGCTCCCGGAACTCCGACTTCCGTCGTCGGATCCGGTGCTTCTACCATCTCAAACTTCATCTCAAACTCTTCACATGCAGATTTCATGATCGCAACCTGTCTGGCTACGGACTCATATGACAGATGTCTGGGAAATGAAATATGAACGAACGTATCACAGCCCAGTTCATGTGCAGAGCGTATCATCAAATATCCGCGGCTGATAAAATCATAGTTTACGACCAGATCAGCCTGAGTACCTATATCGGCAAAATCCTCATATGCTTCTCCTGCTATGCAAAGGATGTCAGGCCTCTTTTCATGTATACGCCTGAATGCTTCGGCAGTGCCGTCAACGGCCTGATTTACTATGATAGCCTTCATATCGGGATCTTCTGCCAGATCTACAATGATCTGTATGGTCGTATCAAGTTCCTCGGTAAAGTTATCCGGATAGATAGCCAAGGTGACCATGTCAGATCCGTATTTATCCTGGAATGCCTGAGCGCCTCGCCTATCATCTTCAGATTGTGAAAAAGATCCTGTGACTATTCCTATATGAAAATCCGCTCCTTTTTCTTCCTCGATAGATTCCTTAGTCGGGGCAGGTTTCTCCGATGTCTCCTGTTCGGTGCTCTGTGACGGAGCCTCCGTTACAGAAGGCGTGTTTGCCGCGCAGCCGGTAATGACAAATGCCATTGTACATGCACATAGCAAGCTTATGATCTTTCTTTTCATGTTTCCTCCTCAAATCAGGTTTATTATCATCTGTTTCAAACTGACATAATTAGATCAGGCGTATGGTTTGATAGATACTTGTCCTTAGCTTTCTCGCCCGTAACGCATACGCATCTATATATTCCGTCAAGTCTTTCTTTTTCAGTTTTAAGTTTATCGGGGTCATCGCCCCATATCAGTACAACAGGCAGTTCATCAGAGCCGCTCGGAGACAGCTGTTTTTCCTTTGGGATATACTCTTTTAATACAATTTCCAGGATTTCATACCTGACCGGCTTTGAAATATAGTCGGTAAATCCCTTTTCAAGATAACTCTCCTTGGCACCTATTATCGCGTCGGCAGTAAGTGCGATCACCGGCGTTCCGTTCAGAATATCGGAATTCTTAAGTTCATTTAGAGTCTCCTCACCGTTCATGCCCGGCATCATCTGATCGAGCAGGATACAGTCATATTTATTTGCCTGAACTTTTTCTATGCATAATGTACCTGACGTTACAAAATCTGTCTGGATCCTTGTATCGCGAAGCAAGCCTTCCATAACCTCTAGGTTCATCTCATTATCATCCACAACTAGCAGTCTGGCCTTTGGTGCGTACAAACCTACAGAATCGGTTTCAACGTTGCTTAAATACTCTCTTACAGCCTTACTGAAATCGCCAATATACGCTGCCTTTACTACTTTCTGCGGTATGGTTATCATGAATGTCGATCCCTTGCCGTATTCGCTTTCAAAGGTTATACTTCCTTCCATCATCTCGATCAGCTTGTTTGTTATATGAAGCCCCAGACCGGTGCCCTCGATATTACGGTTTTTTCTCTCGTCCAGCCGCTGAAAGCTCTTAAACAGCTTGTCCTTATCTTCCTCCTTTATACCCATTCCGGTATCGGAAACGCTGATAATAAGATCCACATAGTTGCCCTGCATCTTTGATTCCGAAATGACCTCAACATCAACGTGTCCTTCATGGGTATACTTGATCGCATTATTTATGATATTCAGCATTACCTGTCTTATCCTGATCTCGTCGCCTTCAAGTACCGAAGGGATCGTTTCGGATATGACATAATTGAACGCAAGACCCTTGCTGACGGCTCTGTGTCTGGTCATATTAAGTACGTCATTAAGTACCGAAGCTGTGTCATATTCAACGGGAACGATATCAAAATTTCCCGATTCTATCTTACTTAAGTCAAGGATGTCGTTGATTATCGAAAGTAGTGTATTGCCTGCACTTTTTATCTCAAGAGCATAATTCCTTATCTTGCTCTCCCTGGAGTCGCGAAGTATCATCTCATCCATTCCGAGGATACCGTTTAACGGAGTTCGTATCTCATGAGACATATTAGCCAGAAAATCATCTTTGGCTTTGTTTATGTGCACGAGTTCATTGGCTTCAAGTCTGATCCCAATAAGTTGCTTTATGGTATGTATGATCGAGCATATCATAAAGCCGAAGAGTCCGATCGCCATGAAAAGGCCCGAAAACACGCCGTTATGAGCAAACAGGAACATGCCCATCTGTGTAATTGCCGCGATCGCCAGCAGAGCAAATCCCGCGGTAACAAATCTGTATGAATGAGCCAGCTTTCGCCTGGCATCGACCACTATGGTCCCAAAGAGGATAAAGATGGTCACTGTTGCGCAAAGAGCCGAAAAAATAAAGCTTTTTTGAAGTTCAACTATTCCAAAAACGAACAGTACTCCGCATATAATAAAGTTGATCGACTCTATTATTCCGGAAAAAACATGTGCTTTGACATATCTGCCCTGTTGAAGGGAATTGACAAAAATGATAAACGGCATCGGCATAGTCATGACCATTAGATATGGAATATCTCCCATAACCGCCAGATTCGATGTATAAAGCTGTCTGAAAACAGAGTTTGAAAGAACCCAGCAGGCCCCCAGAATGACTCCCATCGACAGGTGCTCCATCTCAAGGTATTGCTTATGGATATATTTATACATAACCGCTGCTATAAAGCAGATGAGCCCCAGGATGATGATAGCCATGCCAACAAACAATTCAAGACCATATAACCTGAAAAGGTGTGTTAGCATACCGAGTCTCGTTCCTATATAGACCTCATATACCATGCCGGAATTATATTTATATTCAACCCTGAGTTCCGCACCGGCATCCTCCGGATAAATGGATGCAAAAACATAACATTCCGCAGATCTGTTGCCGAGCCAGCGATATCGCCGGGAACTCAATTCGGTTCGGAGTTCCCCGTTCACAAATATCGACATATCAACACCGCGTAGGCAGATGATATTGTAGTCCCTATTGAGTTCTTCGGGCAGAGTGGTCATGATGATAATATCACCGTCTGATCTGCCCGGAAGCACAAACGGCTCTGTCGTGCCATCCTCGTTTAGCTTTACCCACCTGTCTCCGGGCAGAACGTCACATATATTGCCGTTCATGGGTGCATCTTTAGGAAAAGCGAGTTCTCCGATAAAGATATATCCGAAAACGATTATTAAGATTATCGATAGTGTGATCCTAAAATATTTCAATCCGCATCCCTCAGGATAAATTCTGCTTTATGATCTTTAAGAAATTCCAGAGCCTGTTCCTCGGTTTTGACAAAAGCGTTTTGCCGGCACTTTTTATATCAGCGGCGTACCTGGTGATCTGATCATCTTTGGCCTCTCTGATGATCATCTCATCAAGACCGATTATTGCATTCATCGGTGTTCTGATCTCATGAGACATATTTGCCAGAAAATTGCTCTTGGCCCGGTTAGACTCTTCAGCGATACGTGCCTCTTCTTTGATCCGCTCATTTTCTGCAGCCTGCTTGCCGAAAAACGGCAATCTTTGAAACCAGTCTGATATTTCTCTCCATGATCAGGGTTTCAACGTTCTCATATTCTTCCTTTTTAAGGCCGCTGTACAACAGCGAATACTTGTCAAACGGCACAGGTCTCATGTGTCATTTCCTACTCTATGCTTGGGATTATCTGTCTGATGATATCAGATGCCTCATCATACATGAAATCATCGATATATCCGACAGCCTCCTTCAGCATATCCCTCTGGGTCATCCTGAAGGGATATCCCATCAGTTTATTTGCAAGCTGTTTGGCCAGATCGTCATCAAAGTCATCCAGCGCATCAAGCAGTTCATCTGCTGTCGTCCTGGCAACATCTGTCGGGATCTCATCGGCAGGGCGTACATTACCTAACTCTTCTATAGGCTTTAAAGCATCTATCAGATCTTTATATAACTGCATCGTCCGGTCGTTTTGAGCTTCTATGACACCGGTATCTCCGTTTCTGGCAGCTGTTTCAAGGCTCTCAAAGCATCCGCTAAGTTCGACCGCCCCGATCATCCGGGCATTGCTCTTTAAGGCATGCACGGTTATCATATAGTTTTCGTAATCACCATCACCGATAAACTCTGAAACTTTGCCTGCATTTTTGTCATAGTTTGAGTAAAAGCGTCTCACAGCGGAGAGATACTTTTCTTCCCCTCCCGTATATGCAATGCCTGTATTTATATCCAGTCCGGCTGTTGTAAGCCAGTTAAGATCCTGTTCCATATCGGTCACCCCAGCACATCTATGATCTTAGCTACTATCTCGGATTTCCTGGATGGTTTTACTATGTATCCCTGAGGACGAAGCAGCGTCAGTGTTTGGATGACAGTCTCCTTTTCAGTCATTCCCGTTAGGAATACGACGGGGATATCAGCATATTCGTCCACAGAACGTATCTGTCTGAAAACCTGTGGTCCATCCTGATCAGGCATCAGATAATCAAGCAGAATAAGATCCGGTTTGCGTCGAAGCAAATATTTAAGTGCTGCCTCTCCGGATTTGACAGGAGTGACATCATAAAACTCCTCCAACTGTTCTTTGATATGGATTAGCTGCTCGCTGTCGTCATCTACCACCAGTATCCGCTTTCTTCCCGAATCCGCATCTTCATTTATGAATTCCCTGAACATAGAGAGGTTGTTTTCCTTTTTCTTCTTAAGTTCCTCCTCTATCTGAGTCATCTTCTCATACAGAGCGAACAAAGAAACCGGGCGCGATAAAAACAGCACTCTGCTGAGTTCGGTATATTTCATAAAGAACTTTTCATCATCTTCACTGGCTATGACGATGGCGGTACAGCCTCCCTGCTTTACGGCATTTTTGAGTACATTATATGCCTCAACGGTTTCCTTGGTCTCATCTCCGAGACAGATGATGATGACCTTGGGAAGCTCCGCCAGAATGATATCAAACAGTGTAGACCTTACAGGGTCACACTTTACGGTCATATATCCTCTGTCAGCTTCCAGGTGATCACATATATCACTTGCGACTTTACGGTTTTTCCCTGTGACTAAAACCTTTAACATCATTGTTTTTCCCCTTTAATCATGACTTTTATTGCCTTGACCCTGCTTCGGGCCACCCAGGTCCTGGTTCCGTCTTCAAGCTCCACTCCGATAGTTCCGGCAATACTGAATTCAAAACTCCTGACCTTGTACAGGTTGATGATTTCCGACTGGGATATCCTGAAAAATCTCTTTGGGTTCAGCATATCTTCGATGCCCATCAGTGTTTTATTCGAAAATAAGGATCCGTCACCCGTTTGTATTATGATCTTTCGCTTCTCGGTATAGACCCTGATGATATCGCGTTGTGAGACCAGTTCGACTTTGTCGTTTAATATCCCCGGTATCAGAGGAAACTCGTTTTCGGCGGCACTTTCTATGGCCTGAATGATATTCTCAACCTGCTCCGTTCTGGCTTTGGTCTGGATAGTGATCTTGGGATCGGGATATCTGTCGTCGAGGATCACATCTACATCTACCATGTTTTTCACAGATGTTCGCCCTCCTTTTCTTCCCGTATCATTTTCTCAATATCCGAATTGATCCGGCTGATCTCTTTTTTGCCCAGGATATAGTTAACAAGCCATATACAAAAATATGCTATTGTCATGCATATGATCGATATCAGCAGTGCCGATCCTTCAAACCAGTGAAGCAGGCTGCAGTTCAGAACAAATATTCCCATTGTTGCAACATAATGGACCAGAGTTGCCTTGCTAATACCCCATGAATCTATTTCGTAAGCAACCGAGCCTCCCATGCCGACGAATCCCATCAGCATGCTCCCGATAAACTGCGCGATAAAGGCGGGCTTGTCTGTCAGCAGTTCATCATAACCTCCCAGGCCATAGATAATAAGACAGATAGCCACACCTATAAGCGCACCGAGTTGTGACTTGATAAAAAACTTGACCTTAATCTCTTTCATAAATCATTCCCTGTCAAATCGCAGTTTTCTTTCTCTATATATGTGTGTCATATAAAAATGGGCATAATAAATCTCCTTATTATATCAATTTAATAAGGAGATCAAATTATCATCGTGTCTGTTTGGTTGTTTTTGATGTTTATTCGGTCACTGCGCCGGATTTTCTGTCTGTGATATCAACGAACATACCGACATATGAAAGCGGTGTTCCATCGTCGCGTCTAAGGAGTCTTCCTACTTCCTTGGCTGTCAGTACGTAAAGGGATAAATAGTAGATGAGAAGAATCTAAGCAAAAAGGGTACTGTTTGCATGGTCATCCTTATTCTACCACACTTTGCACTCCTGCAATATCATTTACGACTTCACCGGCTATGATAAGGCCGACTACAGAGGGTACGAATGCTGTCGACCCCGGGATATCCCTGCGCTCCGTGCATTTTCTGGCTGTTCCGAGAGGACAGATGCACTGCTTTTTGCAGCTGATTGACATATCCTCCAGCGGGCGTACAGGCTTTTCTTTGGAATACACGACTTTCAGCGAATCGATGCCTCTTTTCCTGCACTCATGTCTCATCACCTTGGCAAGCGGGCATACGGAGGTTTTATATATATCTGACACCTCGAACAGGGATGCGTTAAGCTTGTTGCCCGCCCCCATCGATGATATGACAGGTACTCCTGCTGCCTTTGCTTTTTCTATGATGGCGAGTTTGCCGGTAACGGTGTCGATCGCATCAACTACATAATCATAATCATGAAAATCAAACTGATCCTGTGTTTCAGGCAGAAAGAAGGTTTTGTAGGTTCTGACCTCGCAGTCCGGGTTTATATCATGTATCCTGTCTGCAGCAACATCCACTTTGTACCTGCCGATCGTCTGTCCGGTGGCCAGTATCTGACGATTGATATTGGTCAGACAAACCTTGTCATCGTCGATAAGATCCAGTGATCCGATGCCGCTTCTGGCCAGAGCCTCCACAACATAGCCTCCGACTCCGCCAATGCCGAAAACCGCAACACGTGAGGATGCAAATCTGTCCATGGCTTGTGCACCATATAATAGTTGTGTTCTTGAAAACCTGTTAAGCACGACAGTTACAACCTCCTTAATCGCCGAAAATCATTTTATCAACCTTGTCGGCAAACACCTCAAGTTCACCCATTCCGTCGCGTGATTCGTCCATAACAGACTTCATCAGGGCAGCTCTATCAGCGTACTCCTTTGCATCATATATCCTGTACATAAAAGCCGCCTGCACGTAATCCGCGAGTAAATGATATGCCTCAGGCTTCGTATTTCCGTTGATCTCATTGATATGCCTGCTCTGAATGAGAGAAGCATAATTCTCCTCCTGAAGATCGAATGCCATCCCGGATGAATCCTGTTCAAATGATCTCTTATCGGCTCTTTCCATGTAAAAAAGGGCATTCATTCCGACGTATATCATTACAAATATCAGTCCGACTATTATAATATCCAGTACTATGATGACCGGATCTTTTCTCTTTTTATCTGTCTGTTTATTCATCCGGCTGTTCCTCTACATTTTCGGGATAAAGGTCTGCACATTTTTCATATAACATCGATCCCAGTGTCTCCCGATCCATATCCCACATCGAAGTAGCCTGGGCATCTGTCAGGTCAAAATATACCTGTACCATATCCTGTGCATCCTTTTTGATGTCCTTAAGAAATTCTCCGTGCTCTCCCCGGTGCATCGGGGAATCTGGAGAATCATTCCAGAATTCTCCCCCGACATAACTGTTCCAGTCACTGATATATATCGCAGCATCATAACACCAGTCACGATCTGTCTTATCCTCGTATCCGTCAAACCCGTCCAGAATATTGAGAATATCTTCAAAAACAGCCCTGTAACTGATGACCGCCGTAAATACCCGGGCATAATCATCATATCTGTCATCACTTCTTAACCTGTAATTAAGCACATAGTATGACAGTGCCAGATAGTCACGGTCCTTTTCGAGATTTTTTAAAGTGGCTGTTACATCATCCTCGTATTTATTTAATTCCTTTGATATCCTTTTCTCTTCTTTTTTAATACGGTTTTCAACATCGGAATTGATCGCGATACTGATACCCATTATCATGATCGCAGCGAGCATCAGGCCGATGACCACGAGCCTTCCTATTCTTCCCGCAGTTATCGACTTTACTTTTGCTTCTGTTTTGGTCCTCTCAAATTCGTTAAGGTAATCCTTCATCACCGCCTGATGATCGGCGGCCTGATCGTTTACCTTGCCGCAATAGGGACAGTATTCATCTTCAATTCCCAGATTGCTTCCGCAATATCGGCACTTCACTTTAGTTTCAAAACCTCATCATTTATAGTTTTTAAAATACTTTTTGGTCACTTTGTAGACCTTGGATCTGTCAACATACGGAGGTGACCACACTTTGTCTTTAAAGGACTCCAAATCTTTTTCCGTATATCCCAGTCTGTCGGTGATGATCGGTATGATCTCGTTCTCTCTTATCGGATCGAATATCAAAGATCCGTCATCTCCATATGCCCTATAGTAAAAATAAAAGCAATAGTATGTTAACTCTTCAGCTTCCTTCTTGGAAATGCCGCCGGTATCAAGGTCTTCCATTCTTTGCTGCAGCTTCATATAACAGCTGGAAGCATATCCTGCCTCATAATGAGGGACTCCCCACAAAGATACGCGATCCTCCGAATATGCCTTATCAAAGATCTGCGCCATTTTGGCTATATCCTCATCTTCAAAGGCCCGCTCAAGCTCCGGTCCTGCTTTTTCGATATATGCCGACGCATATACCTGATCCTCTGCAGTCAGAAAAAGTTTGGGCTTGTCTCTGGTCTCTCGGTAAAGTTCCATCGCAGACAGTATGACTAAAGCCAGCAAAACTCCCAGCGTGATAAGTATTATCTTAGTTCCGCCTGAGAATCCCTTTACCAGAGCCTTTTTCGGCTCCTTCTTAGTCTCTTCGATGTTCCTGCTGATTTTGCTAAGATCATTCTGAAACTTCTTCTTTGCGCCTTCAGCGTTTATAAATCCACAATACGGACATCTGCTGACATCTTTATCTATCTGTGCTCCGCAATTGGGGCAGATGATCGTTGAATCCAATATATTCTCCCTATAAAACGTGCATGAATATCCTTTATCTGTTACTCATCTAGTATTGTAGCTAAATAACGTAAATGGGTAAAGTGTGACCTGATTAAAAAACACCTCACGTATATTATGCGCGAGGTGGTCAGATCAAACGTGTTTTTATGGTCGGTCACAGCACAGTAACCTTGTTTCTCCCGTTTTCCTTCGAAGCGTACAGTGCTTTGCATCACTATCCATTCCAGACCCCTAGTTGGGTTTTTTCGTAAGATACAGTACATATGTATCATTGAAGACGATCCTGTCTCCAGCCTCCAAAACAGCGTTTCTTAAGCCTTCAAAAAACTCAGTCCTGATGGGTTCCGGTACTACTATATGGTCACAGTGAGTTCCCGAAAACTCAACGTATTCTTCTGCGGTAAATTCCCGCTTTCCTTTGAATTCATACTTTTTCACATCGGAAAAACCGTATTCCGGTGCGGCGGTATAGTTGAATTTACCATGTGTGTACGGAATGTCCGGTTTGTAATACTTATCGTAAAGCTTTTGGATCTTCTCAAACAGAGGCTCATTATCTGACCTGTATTCAGATGAAGTCAGCATCATCGCAAGCGTTCCACCCGGTTTCAGGAGCTTAAAAGTTTTGGCATAAGCAATCTCTTCCGGTATCCACTGTATCGTAGCTGCTGAATATACCATATCGAACTTCATGTCACCAAAATCATGCGTGATGAAGTCATCATTTACTATATTGAAGTTTGGAAGCTTTCCATACTTTTCCCGCATTTTACGGCATAGGTGTTCGCCAAGTTCTATAGCATGATATTCGCATCCTGTCCGAAGAACAGGATCCGTCGCCTGCCCTGTTCCCGGTCCGATCTCAAGGACTGTCTTTTCGGGGCCTATCCCTGCCCGATCATTCATAAAAGCAAACAGTTCTTCACTGTACCTTGGACGAAATCTGTCGAACTTATCAGGGATCATATCAAATACTCTTCGAAAATCATCCTGTTCCAGTTCATTTATATCATCTTTTGTAATCGGACGTAGCTGCCTGTTCTCAACGCGAAAAATATTGCCGACTACGTCTATCTTCCCCGCCTTTATAAAGAAGGCACTCATGTCCTCCATTGCATAGACCGTACGGGTTTCAGACATTTCAAGCGTCTTGTCATATCTCCATGAATCCTCAGGATCGTGATGGCAGCTCACAGTAATGTTCGTAAATCCCAATCCGGGAAAAGCATCCATTGATTCTGAGAAATCCACTGT
>JAILAN010000014.1 GCA_024681595.1 Lachnospiraceae bacterium | reverse complement strand
CTTCTGGGAGTATATGGTCTGTTCATTCTCCGGGGAGGGAAAAAGACAGGGGAGACCTGTTAACTGTTCCGGCGGATCTTTTTGACCCGTTTTTTTCTTCTTTGATGCTTTACCTGTTCTTACGATTTTTTCACGTTCCGGACAGATGCTGATTTACAACTCATAAAAATGAACCTCGATTGCCTGGAATGGGTACAGTTTATAGAAAAGTACCAAAAAAATTGAAGTCGTAAAGAAATACGATGAAGACCGACAGGCTGCAATCGCACGGGGAGAGATCACTCCCAGGAAGCGTGATGACCAGAACCTGTCATAGAAAAAAGAAGGGAGACTTAAATCATGATCAAAATTGAAGAAAACCAAAAGAGTGAAGCCCAGATCCGGCTTGAAGAAAAGCTGGAGAGGGATAAGGCGAAGCTGCAGGAGCAGATCCGCAAGGATCACAGGAAGATCGAGGAACTTAAGCGTAAAGCAAAATCTCTTATCGGGGAGATGTTTGCTGAATATCTGCCGGACTATTACTGCTTTGAAGGATCTGAGCTTAAGGAAATTGTAGACATCGCCATGACACAAGAGACTGTCGCGATTAAGATTGCTGAAATCAGAAATGGATCCGATGCGGGCGATTCGGGAGCGGACAGTAAAGCCGTGATCATGGAACGCAAATTAAAGGATAGTGGCACGGATACCCCGGAGATATCAGAGACGGAATCAGAGGAGATTACTGAGGAAGAGCCTTATGAAGAAGCCGATACGGATGAAGAAGCCTATGAAGATGAGGATAAGGACGAAGATTCAGGTGATGAAGCATCATAGACTGCATGACATCACAGATGATCATAAGCAGCATATCGGTTTATATCCATGAGCAGCATGGGCATACAAAAAGCTATCGGCGGCACGGACACCGAAATACTACAGCGATAGTGCGGGAAGGAGGAGATTTATGTGCAAGTTAATAATGGTAATACGAAGAGAGAACCTTCCCGCCTGGGAGTGGAAAATACCGATGACATCTTACAGAGATTTGCTGATTTTCTATCGGATGTGATCGCAAGACATATAGAAGAGCTGGATATGAAATCCCTGCCATCGTATGAATCACTCAAGGCGGCAGATAACATATCCGAATTGTACAGGAGATTTCATATACTGCGGAATGAAAGTTTTATGATCAACAGTTCCGTGATCGAGCCGGAGGATTATACAGTTTTTGCAGAAAATGAAAGAATCCTGTTGCAGAAAGTATCATAAAATGATATAGTTGGCATATACCAACAGAAAGATATGAGGAGGTCAGTCATGACAATAAGTGAGCGGTTATTTAGCATAATGGAAGAAAAGCATATATCAATGCCGGAATTGTCGCGGCTGACAGGTATATCCCGACATACGATTTTTGACTGGCAAAGAAGAGGTACCAATCCGGGAGCGGATAAGATCATGGTCATATGCGAGGCACTTCAGATTACGCCGGAGGAACTGCTTATAGGCAAACCTGCGGATGAAGTGCCGGCACATGATCAGACCGTCTCCTCGGATGGGATTGATATGCAGATCATGAGAGAATGTCAGGAATTATCAGAGTCAAAGAAGAAAAGGTTATTGGCATATGTGAGTATGCTTCAGAATGCGAAGAAATAGGAGGCTTTCGATATGGATAAATTTGATAAACAAATGGAAATGGTTCTTTATCACTCGGATGAAGGCGATGTTTCTGTTGAAGCATATATTAAAGATGAAACTATCTGGGTAACCCAAAAGGCGATGGCAGAGTTGTTTGGGGTAAATGTGCCGGATATTTCAAAGCATTTAAAAAACATATATGAAGAGAAAGAATTAAAGAGAGAGGCAACTGTTTCCAAAATGGAAATAGTTCAAGATGAGGGAGGGCGCAAAGTAAGGCGGAGACCGGACTTTTATAATCTGGACGCTATCATATCTGTGGGATACAGGGTTAATTCTATAAAAGCGACCAACTTCAGAATATGGGCAACACAGGTTCTGAAAGAATACATGACCAAGGGTTTTGTTCTTGATGATGAAAGGCTGAAACAGGGAAAAACAGCGTTTGGGAAGGACTATTTCCGAGAGTTGCTGGAGCGCGTTCGTTCTATCCGTGCGAGTGAACGACGTATTTGGCAGCAAATAACGGATATATTTGCGGAATGCAGTATAGATTATACGAAGGATTCTGAAGTCGCATAACATTTTTACGCAACCATACAGAATAAGTTTCATTATGCGATAACAAACCATACAGCAGCAGAGATCGTGTATAAATCCGCAGACCATGAAAAAGAGCATATGGGGCTGACAACATGGAAAAATGCACCGGATGGTCGAATTCTGAAATCAGATGTATCGGTAGCAAAGAACTATCTGGAAGAGAAGCAGATACGGCAGTTGGAGCGTGCTGTTACAGGGTACTTTGATTATATCGAAGACCTTATTGAACGAGAGAATGTCTTTACTATGGAGGAATTTGAGAAGAGCGTAAATGCATTTCTTGAGTTCAGACAATACAAGATACTGAAGGACAACGGCAGGATATCACATAAGCAGGCGATAGATAAAGCCCATAAGGAATATGACATTTTTAATAAAACTCAACCTATCGAATCGGATTTTGATAAGGCGGTTAAGAAAATGATAGAGGGGGCATCTGATGGCACTGAATGAGAAAATCAAAGTATATACATACACCCGCGTATCCACCGCCATGCAGATTGATGGCTATTCGCTGGATGCGCAGATATCACGGATGAAGGCGTTTGCTGACTTCAACAACTATGAAATCGTCCGTGAATATCAGGATGCAGGGAAATCCGGAAGATCTATCGAGGGTCGGATACAGTTTAGGCAGATGATGGATGACATTAAGGCCGAAAGGGACGGAGTATCCTATGTCCTTGTCTTTAAGCTGTCCCGATTCGGGAGAAACGCTGCGGATGTTCTGAGTTCATTACAGGTCATGCAGGACTATGGCGTAAATCTGATATGTGTGGAGGACGGCATAGATTCCTCAAAGGATGCAGGAAAGCTGATCATATCCGTCCTGTCTGCCGTTGCGGAGATAGAAAAGGAAAACATCCGTGTTCAAACTATGGAGGGACGTATGCAGAAGGCCCGTGAGGGCAGATGGAACGGTGGTTTTGCACCGTATGGATACGACCTTAAGGATGGTAAGCTGTATATCAATGAGGAAGAGGCACAGGCAATCTGCATAATCTTCGACCGCTATATCCATACGGACAGTGGCTCAATCGGAGTGGCAAAATATCTTGCCAATCATGGAATTCATAAAATAGCGAGACAAAACGGCAAGAATCCTTATTTTGAGGCGAACCTTATCCGAAATATACTTAAGAATCCTGTTTACTGTGGCAAGATAGCCTATGGCCGCCGCCGCACGGAAAAGGTTCACGGGACCCGTGACGATTACCACCTGGTAGAGAAGGATGATTATCTGCTGGTAGACGGGCTGCATGAGGCCATCATAAGTGAAGAAGACTGGGAAAAGGCACAGATCAAGCTTAAATCCCAGGCAAAGCGGTACGAGCATGTGAACAGAGGTGTAGGCGAACGGGTTCATATGTTATCGGGGATCGTAAAGTGTCCGATCTGCGGCGCGGGTATGTATGGCAATAAGAGCATAAAGAAGAAGCCGGACGGTTCCATGTATAAGGATTATTTCTACTATGGCTGTAAGCACAGATCCATGACCTGTGGGCATAAATGTACCTATAGGAATCAGGTGAATGAGGAAGTGCTTGATAAATCTGTGGCAGAAGTGGTCAGCAGGCTGGTAAGCCGTCCGAAATTCGCGGAGCTTATGCAGGAGAAGATCAATACACAGGTTGATACCACTGCCATAGATCAGGAGATAAAGACCTGCGAGAAGAACCTTCGAAACAATTTAAGTCTTAAGATCAAGCTGATCGAGGAAATGGATGCTCTTGATTTTGACGATAAGCATTATGACAGAAAGAAATCGGATCTGAATGCCCGGCTCGATAAAGCATATGACAAGATTGAAGAGCTTGAGGAGCAGTTATATGCGGCTAAAGCAAAGAAGAGCGCTATTGAGGCAGAGTAGGTGACAGCTGAAAACATTTACCGGGTTCTTCGCAACTTTAATGATCTGTATAAGGTAATGGATGATGAAGAGCGCAGGAAGCTCATGGAAGCACTGATATCCGAGATACAGATTTACGAAGATAAGAAAGAGAACGGACAGTGGCTGAAGTCAATAAAATTCAAGCTTCCTATAGTCGAGGAAAGTGTTGACATTAGTTTGGACAAAACAAATAGTGTCGAGACGGTTGTCAGTTTATCCCTAAAAAGCGACAGTCCTAAAATCGAGGTATCCATGAAGCCGGGAGAGGACAGCCTGTATGAGCCGCATGACAAAGGCACATATGAGAAGATAAAGGCGTATGTCCTGGAGAAGTACGGTTTTAAGGTCAGCAGTCTCTATATCGCACAGACGAAAGACAAGTGCGGACTGGATAAGCGGCTAAACTATAATCTGTCAAAGAAAGATGACCCGCATGTACCGGAGTGCCCGAAAGAAAAAGAGGATGCAATAATGGACGCATTCAGGCATTTTGGGTTGATTGAGTAGTGTCGTATAGATTATAATTATTGGATTCCCACTGGATATATAGCTATCTGGTGGGATTTTTATTTCAGCGAGGATGATGGGGGAAATGCAAGGCGTTTATAAATTGGGATAAATATCAAATAAATAAACAGACGGTGTTTACAAATTAAAAAAAATAGTGTAAAATAAACACGAAAGGAGATGGTAGCATGTTTAACAAGAATCTTAAGTACTATAGATTGAAAAAGAATATGAGTAAGAAGGATTT
>JAILAN010000012.1 GCA_024681595.1 Lachnospiraceae bacterium | reverse complement strand
TTCCAAGGCGCTTTTTCCTTTTCCTTAGCATGCAAAGCAATGGGGCTTTGAACGATAAGTTCGAGGCCCCATTTTCTTTGCAAAGCAAATATACAGGAAAAAACCAAGGAGGAGTTAAACAATGGAAAAGATACCTGAGATCTATGGAAGCTGTGTTTTTAATGATTCGATAATGAGGGATAAACTCCCTAAGGACATTTACAAGGCCCTTAAGAAGACCATCAAGAACGGGACACATCTGGAACTTGATGTTGCCAATGCAGTAGCGATAGCCATGAAGGAATGGGCAGTTGAAAACGGAGCAACACATTTCACACACTGGTTCCAGCCTCTGACAGGTTTCACCGCTGAAAAGCATGACAGTTTCATTACCCCAACAGATGACGGACAGATCATCATGGAGTTTTCAGGCAAGGAGCTTGTTAAGGGTGAGCCCGATGCTTCTTCATTCCCTTCAGGCGGAATCAGAGCTACGTTCGAGGCCAGGGGCTATACGGCATGGGATCCTTCTTCACCGGCTTTCATCAAGGACGGGACATTATATATTCCCACGGCTTTCTGCTCATATACAGGTGAGGCACTTGATAAAAAGACACCGCTCCTTCGTTCAATGGATGCGTTAAACGCCGAAGCGGTCAAGATGCTTCATTTCCTCGGAAATACCGATGTAGTAAATGTTACAACAACAGTCGGACCTGAACAGGAATACTTCCTTATAGACAAAAAGGATTACGCAAAGAGAAGAGACCTGATCTTTACAGGCAGAACACTAATCGGAGCACCTTCACCCAAGGGTCAGGAGATGGATGATCATTATTTCGGAACACTCCGCCCGAGAGTAGCCGCTTACATGCATGATCTTGACAGAGAGTTGTGGAAATTGGGGATTCCCGCCAAGACCAAGCACAATGAGGTCGCACCTGCCCAGCATGAGCTGGCACCTGTATTTGATACAACGAACGTTGCTGTCGATCACAATCAGCTGACAATGGAGATCATGAAGACTGTTGCTGAGAAGCACGATCTCGTTTGTCTCCTTCATGAAAAACCGTTCGCAGGTATCAACGGCTCCGGTAAGCACAACAACTGGTCAATGACTACTGACACCGGTGTCAACTTACTTGATCCCGGCAAAACCCCTGCCGACAATGTACAGTTCCTGATCTTCCTTTCAGCAGTCATCAAGGCCGTTGATGAATATGCCGACATGATGAGACTGTCCGTAGCATCGGCAGGAAACGATCACAGACTCGGAGCTAACGAAGCACCACCGGCGATCATCTCCATATTCCTGGGGGATGAACTTACGGCGGTTATAGATTCCATTAAGAATGACACATTCTTCAAGAAGGATGCAAGCCAGATAATGGAGACGGGTGCGGCAGTCATACCGCACTTTACCAAGGATAATACGGACCGTAACAGGACTTCACCTTTTGCCTTTACAGGCAACAAGTTTGAGTTCAGATCACTGGGTTCATCTGCATCTGTAGCAACACCGAACATCATCCTCAATACGGCGGTAGCTCATTCACTTTCGGAGTTTTATAAAACACTAAAGGATGTTTCGGAAGACAAAAAGGACGAAGCTGTACACAGCCTCATCAAGGAAACACTCATCAAGCATGAGAGAGTCATCTTTAACGGTAACGGTTATACGGATGAATGGATCGCAGAAGCCGAAAAGAGAGGACTTTATAACCTTAAGTCTACTCCCGATGTATTACCGAAGCTTCTTGATGAGAAAAACGTTAAGCTCTTTACCGAACTTGGTATCTACACGGAGACAGAGCTTAAGTCAAGATATGAGATACTTATCGAGAACTACTGCAAGACCATCCATTTTGAGGCCTGCACATTAAAGGAGATGATCCGTCAGGATTTCAACCCGGCTGTGATAAAGCTCATGGAGTCTCTGTCAAATTCAATACTTTCAAAGAAAAATATATCCGATGCCATCTCAACTGCAGCAGAGGAAAAGCTACTTAAGAACATCAGCAGCAAGTTTACTGAACTCGACGATGCTCTTGATAAACTCGAAGCGAATCTTTGCAAGGCAGAGAGCATGGAGGATGGTATAGAACTTGCAGCATTCTATCATGATCCGGTATTTACGGATATGCAGAACATAAGGGCTGTCGCAGACTACATCGAAGGATATATTCCTGATGAGTTCCTGCCCTACCCGACATACAGCAAGCTGCTGTTTTATGTGTAATGTAAAAGGGTTTAAATAAATAATCTGATAACGCAAAGGCGCGTAACCCGTTTTGGGCGACGCGCCTTTTGTTATAAAAAAACAGGTCGGGGATCATTACCCGGGCCAAAGAGAGGAGAAAGTTATGGAAGAATTATTAAGCAGTGTCAATGCCGAGATATACGGCGTCTGGTTCCTAATAGGAGCCGCGTTGGTGTTCTGGATGCAGGCCGGATTTGCTATGTGTGAAGCAGGTTTCACCAGAGCCAAGAACTCAGGTAACATCATAATGAAGAACCTCATGGATTTTTGTATAGGTACAGTAATGTGGTTCATCTGCGGAGCATCACTGATGCTCGGAGAAAACATCCTAGGCGGATTCGCCGGTGGTTTCAGTTTCGATGTATTTTCAAAATACGGAAGCTTTGATTATTCGGCATTTGTGTTCAACCTGGTATTCTGTGCCACAACGGCAACCATAGTTTCAGGCTCGATGGCAGAACGTACCAAGTTCTCAAGCTACTGCCTTTACTCAGCTATCATATCGGCTATCATCTATCCGATAGAAGCACACTGGACATGGGGCGGCGGATTCCTCGCTCAGTGGGGATTCCACGATTACGCAGGTTCTAACTGCATACATATGGTTGGCGGTATCTGTGCAATGATCGGTGCATGGATGTTAGGCCCCAGGATCGGCAAATTCGAAAAAGACAAGAACGGAAAAGTTACGAAAGTCAATGCTTTCCCCGGTCACAACCTCGTAATAGCAGCACTCGGAGTATTCATTCTGTGGCTTGGCTGGTACGGATTCAACGGTGCGGCAGCAACAGACCTTCCGACTCTCGGATCTGTGTTCCTTACAACCACTGTAGCTCCTGCAGTTGCAACAGTAGCATGTATGATCTTTACATGGATCAAATACGGCAAGCCCGATGTTTCAATGTGTCTTAACGCATCACTTGCAGGACTGGTTGCCATTACCGCTCCCTGTGATGTAACAGACTGTGCCGGTGCAGCCATCATCGGTCTTATAGCAGGACTCCTTGTAGTATTCGGTGTATGGTTCAATGATAACGTAACGCATATCGATGATCCCGTCGGTGCCGTGGCAGTTCATATGTTTAACGGTATCTGGGGTACATTGGCAGTAGGACTTTTCGCTACGGATACAGCTCCCGGATTTGCAGTAGCAGGTATCGAAAAAGGTCTCTTCTACGGCGGCGGTATCGGACAGCTCATTAAGCAGTTAGGCGGTATGGGCGTAACCATCGTCTGGACAGTAGTTACTATACTGATCGCATTCGGTATCATCAAAAAGACAATCGGCCTTCGTGTAAGCGAAGAAGAGGAGATCACAGGACTTGATGTAACTGAGCATGGACTTCCTTCAGCATATGCAGGATTTGCCATTATGGATATTTCAAATACCATGACAATGAGTGTAAATGAGAACACCAACCTTGGCCAGGACAACTATGACGAAGCATCTGAGGCAATGAAGAAGGCCGCAGTACCGGTTGAAAGACAGGACAACATTCCTGTTCCCGGATACGATTCAGGTATCTCCAAGGTTGTCATCATCGCTAAGCTTTCAAGGTATGATGCCCTGAGGAAAGCAATGAACGACCTGGGTGTAACTGGTATGACGGTTACACAGGTTATGGGATGCGGCGTACAGAAAGGTGCCGGCGAAAGATATCGTGGAGTTGAGATCGATGCCACACTGCTTCCGAAGGTTAAACTCGAAGTCGTTGTCAGCGCCATCCCTGTAGACAAAGTCATCGAGGCAGCCAAGAAGGCACTCTATACCGGACATATCGGAGACGGCAAAATATTCGTTTATAACGTAAACAAAGTCGTTAAGATAAGGACCGGAGAGGAAGATTTCGATGCCCTCCAGGATGTTGAGTAAATCGTATGATAATCAGACGAAAAAGATATGACAAAGTTGTCTGAACATGCTTGACAATCTTTGTTCACATGTATACAATTATACAGTGACAAAGGCGTCAGTGAGTTATATACTCTCTGACGCCTTTTCTTTATGAATTAAATGAGCATGTGGCGAAGCGTAGTGCGAATGCATTGAAAAAGGGGACGATTTAGTATGGTCAAATATGTTTTTGTTACAGGAGGTGTTGTATCAGGACTCGGCAAAGGGATAACGGCAGCTTCACTCGGACGGCTCCTTAAATCCAGAGGCTATAACGTGACCATGCAGAAGTTCGATCCTTACATCAATATGGATCCGGGCACTATGAACCCGATACAGCACGGAGAGGTTTTCGTAACCGATGACGGAACCGAGACAGATCTGGATCTGGGACATTACGAGAGATTCATCAACGAATCGCTGGGGCACAATTCGAATGTTACTACGGGTAAGGTTTACTGGAGCGTATTAAATAAAGAACGCCACGGCGATTACAACGGAGGAACGGTTCAGGTCATCCCGCATATTACCAATGAGATAAAGAGCAGATTTCACAAACCTCAAAGCGAGGATGAAAACATAATATCCATCATAGAGATCGGCGGGACCACAGGTGATATTGAGAGTCAACCCTTTCTTGAAGCAATAAGACAGTTCCAGTCGGAGATCGGAAGGAACAACGCATGCATCATTCATGTAACACTCATTCCATACATAAAGGCATCCGGCGAACTTAAGACCAAGCCCACCCAGATGAGTGTCAAGACACTGCAGAGCATGGGTCTTTGGCCGGATATCATCGTATGCCGTTCGGATTATCCGGTAGATGATGACCTTAAATCCAAGATCGCTCTGTTCTGCAATGTCAAAAAGGAACATGTCCTTCAGAATCTGGATGCCCAGTCTCTGTATGAAGTTCCGCTGATGCTGGAGAGGGAAAATCTGGCAGGAGCCGTATGTGAATGTCTGGATATTCCGTGTCCGAAACCGGATTTAAAAAAATGGGAGGATATGGTAAGTGCCCTTAAATCCCCGGAACACACCGTTAACATCGCACTCGTCGGCAAATATGTATCTTTACATGATGCG